>JBFYZD010000242.1:0-41208 GCA_041309685.1 Gemmatimonadales bacterium
GGGTGCCTGCGGATCCATGCCCGAGCAACCTTTGCGATCTCCCCTCGCTTCAGGAAGGTGATGGCCTCCAGCGGGTGGCCAAAAGCCCCTCCGCTGCGGGTCTTCACCTCCACAAAGGCCAGGATCCCCGGCCGGGACATCACCAGATCCACCTCCTGCCGCCCCTCCCGGACGTTCCTCCCCAGGACCGTCCACCCCCGGGCCTCCAGGAAGCGGGCCGCCAGATCCTCCCCCTTCCGCCCCAGCTCTTTCGGATTCACGCAGAACCTCCAGGAAGTCCCCCCGTTGCCTACCTCCAACAGAGGGTCCTGGGCTGGGGCGAAGGAAGGGCACGGTGGGAAGGCCTGGCCCGATGGGGGAGAGACCAGGGCGGGGCAGAGACGGACCCGGCCCTTCCCTCTCAGGGGCGGGGGGGCGGCGCCAGATCGCGATCGATGGCCCGGGCAATCACCCGGATCTGCCTCATGAGCTCCCCGAACTGTTCAGGGAAGAGGGACTGGGCACCGTCCGACAGGGCATGGCTGGGATCGGGATGGACCTCCACCATGAGCCCATCGGCCCCTGCGGCTACGGCAGCCCGGGCCATGGGCGTCACCTTGGCCCGGACCCCCGTCCCGTGGCTCGGATCGGCGATGATGGGAAGGTGCGAGAGAGCCTTCACCACCGGAATCGCCGTAAGGTCCAGCAGGTTTCGGGTCTGGGTATCGAAGCTCCGAACCCCACGCTCACAGAGGATGACATGGGGATTCCCCTCGGCGAGGACATACTCCGCCGAAAGCAGCAGCTCCTCGATGGTGGCCGACAAACCCCGTTTCAGGAGGACGGGCTTTCCGAGTCGTCCGACTCTCCGGAGGAGGGGGTAGTTCTGCATGTTCCGGGCCCCCACCTGGAGGATGTCGGCGTACTCCGCAACGGTACCGGCGGTCTCCACGTCCATGGCCTCCGTGACGATGGCCATTCCCGTTGCCTCCCTGGCCCTGGCCAGGAGCTCGAGCCCCCTGACTCCCATCCCCTGGAAGGAGTAGGGGGAAGTCCGGGGCTTGAAGGCCCCGCCCCGAAGGACGGTCACCCCCGTACGGGCCAGGAAGTGGGCAATGCCCATGATCTGCTCCTCGCTCTCGACGGCGCAGGGACCCGCCATGAGAACCACCTCCCTCCCCCCGATCCTGGTCCCGTTGGGGAGCGGCACCACGGTGTCCTCCTCCTTCCACTCCCTGGACACCTGTTTGTAGGGGTGACTGACGGGAATGACTTCCAGGACCCCGTCGAGGCTCTGGAAGAGGTTCGGCTCCACCCGGCCGTCGTTCCCGATGAGGCCCACGGAGGTCCTCTGACGTCCCGGAATGGGGCGGGCTTCGTATCCCATCTCCTGGATCACGTCCACCACCCGACGGATCTCCTCGGGGGTAGCATTGTGCTTCATGACCACCAGCATGACGCGCTCACCGGATCATTGGTGTTGGGACGGCACCCCTCCGCCACCTCCATGGATCCACCGTCCCATTGAACTGCCATCCCGTCACGGCCAGCCCGGACCTTACCGGTATACCCCAGAGCCCCGAGGAGGTCCGGGACCTTTTCCGGATCCAGAGGAGGATAGGCGTGGACGGTAACCAGGAGTCGGGCCGGGCTTACCCGGCCAGCTCCGCCAGCGCCGCCGGGGTGGGGTGGGTACCGGGCCCCTCCCCGTCGGGGTAGCTGCACTCCGCCACCAGGAGCCGGCACCCCCGGAAGAAATCCCCGAGCCCCGGATCCGGTCCCGTATCCCCGGCATACCCCAGGTCTCCCTCGACCCCCTGGATCCTGAAGGCCAGGGAGCCGGGGCTGTGGCGGGTTTGTCTGCTCTTCAGGAGGAGGCCGCTTGCGGGATCCTCATCGGACGATAGGCCGGCGACCGTCAGGTCGCCGGGCTGCCGGGTTGAAGCGCATCCTCCAGGCGCACCCCCACGATTCGGCTCACCCCGGGCTCCTCCATCGTCACTCCGTAGATCCAGTCCGCCGCCTCGATGGTCCGGGCGTTGTGGGTGATGACGATGAACTGGGTCTGGCTCTTGAACTCCTGGAGGAGCCTGATGAAGCGGTAGATGTTGGACTCGTCCAGGGGAGCGTCCACCTCGTCCATGACACAGAACGGACTCGGCTTGACCAGGTAGATCCCGAAGAGGAGGCTCAACGCCGTGAGGGCCCGCTCCCCCCCGGAGAGGAGCTCGATGCGTTGGGTCTTCTTTCCCCGGGGAGAGGCATGGATCTCGATGGTCGACTCCAGGGGATCGGCCTCTTCCTCCAGCCAGAGGTCGGCCTCCCCACCCTCGAAAAGCCGTTGGAAGGTGTTCCGGAAGTTCTCCCGGATCTTCTGGACCGTCTCCTGGAAGAGCTGGGTTGCGGTCTCGTTGATCTGGCGGATCGCGGCACGAAGGTCGTTCCTCGCCGACCGGAGGTCCTCCCGTTGGCCCAGGAGGAACTCCAGGCGGGCGCTCTCCTCCTGATGCTCCTCCACCGCCAGCATGTTCACCGGGCCCAGCTTCTCCAGCTTCTCAACGATCTCCCGGAGCTCCTCCCGGAGCTCCTCGGGCTCACCATCGACCGGCTCCGCCTCGGCCAGAAGTACCTTCAGCGGCCGCCCCCACTCACCCTCCAGGCGATCCTGGATCCGCCCAACCCGTCCCTCCAGCTCCTGCTGCTCCAGCTCCAGGCGGTGGCGCCGGTCCGAAGCTTCTCGCTCCGAGGCCCTGGCCGCGCGGACCCGCCGGTCCGCTTCCGCCATGGACTCCGATACCCGCTCCAACGCCTCGTCCCTGCGCCGGAACTCCTCCTCGGCCTGCTCCCGTTGCCGGAAGAGAACCTCCGTGGCCGCCGCACCCTCCTCCCGGAGGCGGGCGGCTGACTCCCCCTCCTCCGTCAGGGACCCTTCCTCGGTCCCCAGCGCAGCGAGGCGGGACTCGGCCCCGGTCAGGGATGCCTCGAGGTGCTTCAGCCGGTCCAGGAGCCGGGCTCGGTCCCCTTCCCTCCGGGCGACCTCCAAGGCCAGCCGCGATTCCTCCTCCCTCGCCGTCTCCCAGTCGTCCTGGGCCCTGGAGACCTCCTCCCGGAGGCTCCCTTCCCGACCCCGCAGCCCATCCCCCTCCGCCACCAGGACCTTGCCGTCGTCCTTGGCTACCCTGGCCCGGTCCTGAGCACGAGCACGGGCCGCCCGAGTCCCCTCGATCTGCCGGGCGAGCTCCTCCTGGTGCCGGCCGATCCTGACCTTCCTGTCCGTCTGCGCCTGGACCTCAGCGGACGCCGAACGCTGCTTGTCCTCCGCCCCTCTGAGAAGCACCCATGTCTGTTCCAGGATCTCGTCCGCCTCCCGGGCCTCGGCTTCTCTTTTCTCCCTGGCCGCGACCACCCCTTCCAGGACCTGTCGCGCCTGGGAAAGCTCCCCTTTCAGAGCCTTCACCCGCTCCCGGCGCTCCAGGATGCCGGAGCTTCCCAGGGGATTGCCCAGGCGAATGATTCCCCGGTCATCCACCATCACCCCCCCAAGGGAGAGGGTGGAACCGGTGAGCCGGGCCAGGAGCGGCTCCCCGTCCCTCTCGAGGGCCACCCCCGCCAGTAGCTTCCTCACCCAGGGTCCTCCGGGGCCCTCGAGGTGAAGGGACTGAAGCAGGGTACCGTCCTCCGGGACGCCCTGGGTGGCCCGGTCCACGGGAAGAAGGAGGAGCCCGCCCCGACCCTGCCACTCCGAAGCGTACCAGGCATGAAGGCGAGCCACCGTGGCCTGGTCTCTGACCACCAACCCCTGGACCAGGGGGCCCAGGAACGCCTCCACCCCCCGCACCACGGCAGGATCCCCGGAGAGGAAATCGCCCAACGTCCCGGCCACCCCCGGGTCGTTCAGGGCAAGGGCGGCCCTCACGGTGGGCTCCAGCCCCTCCTGGCTCCTCTCCATCCCCTCCAGAGCCTCGATGCGGGCCTGAAGGGACCCCACCCTGTCACGGGCCCGGGACTCCTCCAGACGGGCGGCCTCCAGGCCCTCCCTGCGGCCCTGGCCTCCGGCCTTCGCCGTTTCCAGGGTACGCCTGGCCTCCTCCACCCCGTTGGACAGGTTCAGGAGGCGGTCGGCGAAGAGATCCCCCTGGCTCTCGACATCGGAGAGGGCATGGGCGGCAGAGTCCATCTCCCCCTGGAGGCGTTCCAGGTGCCTCCCCAGCTCAGCTCCCTGGGCCTCCGCCGAGGCCGCTTCCCCCTCCAGCTGCGCGTTGCGCCGCACGAGGGCCCTGAGCCTGGACTCGAGGTCCTCCAACTCCCTCCGGACTGCCTCCAGGGCGCCTCGGGCCTCCTTCACCGCCGTTTCCCTCCCAACCCGCTCGGCCAGAAGGTCGCTCAGTTCCTGGGCCAATCCACTCTCGGTGGACCTGAGAGAGGCCAGGTCGGCTTCCAGCCCCGTGCGACGGCTCTGGACCTCCTCCCTCTCCAGGGAGATCTGGGAGAGCCGCCGCCTGGCATAGGCAGCCCTCTCCTCGGCCACGGCGAGTTCCCGCTCCCAGCGAATCAGCCCCTGCCGGATCCCGTCCAACGCCCCCGCCGCTTCGGACCGAGCCCTCTCCAGCTCCAGCTGGCGAAGCCGAAGGGTCTCGAACTGGGTCTCTGCGGCCCGGAGCTCCGCGACGTAGCCCTCCCCCATCTCCCTGTCACCGGCCAGCTCCCGCACCACCTCACCCAACCGCCGGTTCAAGGTATCCAGCTGCGCCCGGACAACGGTCACCTCGACGGCCAGACGGCGGTCCCGGAGGGAGTGATACCGTTGGGCCTTTCCCCTCTGGCGGGCGAGGGAGCGCACCTTCGACTCCACCTCTGCGATGACATCGTCCAGACGCTGGAGATCCACTTCCGCCCGCTCCAGACGCCTGAGGGCGGCTCTTCGCCGGTCCTTGTATCTCCCGATCCCGGCGGCCTCCTCAAAGAGGCCCCGCCGCTCCTCCGCCCGGTCCGAGAGGATGGCGTCGATCATCCGGTTTTCGATGATGGCGTAGGCATTGGCCCCGAGCCCGGTGTCGCGGCAGAGATCCAGCACATCCCGGAGCCGACAGGAGGCGCGGTTGATGGAGTAATCGCTTCCTCCGTCCCGGTACACGGTGCGCCCCACCTCGACCTCTTCGAAGGGAACCGGGAGAGCGCCGTCCTCGTTTGTCACCACCAGGGAAACGGACCCTCGGTTCACGGGCCGGCGGTTCACGGAGCCCTGGAAGATGGCCTCTTCCATCCTGGCCCCCCGGATCGCCGTGGGCCGCTGCTCTCCCAGAACCCAGCGGATGGCGTCCGAAATGTTGGATTTGCCGCACCCGTTGGGTCCGACGATGGCGGTGATGCCCTCGTGGAAATCGATCTCGGTTGTATCCGCGAACGACTTGAAGCCGTGTACGCGGAGAGCTTTGAGCTTCATTCCGGGAGGCGACCCCGGCGTTCGATGAGGGGGACGTCCCTGAAACCGGAGTCCCGGAGGATCAGTTGCATGCGGCGGGCGTCGGAAACGCCCTGGTAGGCCCCTGCGAGGACCTCGTACGCCTCCGATCCGTCCGGCAGGGTGACCTGGAGGACATAGGCCCTGATCCCACGGGCCTCGGCCGAGGAGAGGAGTTCACGGGCCTGAGCCAGCGTCTCCCCTCTCCCCAGGTGGAAGGCCCGGGGGGTCTCCCGCACCGTCCAGGAGGCGGGGGCTTCCCGAGAGAGCACCTCGGCCAGGGGGCCCCGCAGGTCCTCGACTTCGATTCGATCAGAGGCTGGACCCGCCAACAGCGCATACTGGAGGTCTCCGCCCACTTCTTCCGGCACCAGGATGAAGAGGACTTGCGGTAGCCGGTTCCGGAGGGCATCCAGCATCGCGGCGGCATCCGTGAGCTCCTGCTCCTTGTAGTCGAAAAGCACGAGAGATAACCGGAGGACCTCGTCCGTGGGCTGGGGACCGGCCAAGGTCAGGGGCGGATCGGGGATCTCACCGAAGAAGTCCTGGAGGAAGGTCAACCCCGGCACATTCAGGAAACCCAGGGCGGTTCCCGCCACAACACCGAGCAGGCCGACCAGGACAACGATCAGGCCCACCCCCACGAAGGGGAACGGCTTCCTGGGAGCAGAACGCCGTTTCGGGGGTGTCCGGGCCGCTTCCTTCAGCCGAGCCTCCCGGCTGGGCCGCCTGGGGACGCCTTCGGAGCCCCCCGTCTTCAAGGCGTGGTCACCGGCCAGGGCAGGGTCGTCGCCGGGAGCCCTGATGGGGGCCGGGGCGCCGAAGTCGGGACCCTGGACAAGGGCCCATTCGGATCCCCCTCCCCCCTCAACAGATCCAGGGCCATCCTCAAGGGGAGGGAACTCTACGAATTGGGCACCGAAGTCCGGGGCCCCGGAGGGTGCCCCCCCCTCGACGGGTTCCAGCTCCAGAGACCCCGCCACCGCCGCTCCCATCACCAGGTCTCCACCGAATCCGCCTCCGCCTTCCGGGGCCGGCTCCGCTTCGGGCTCCGGGGCGCCGGGCCCGCCTGAAGGTGCCTCGCCCAGGGCGGATGCGTCCTCGGAGGTCTCCAGCCCGAAACCCGACGCCAGCTCGAAGCTCCCGTCCAGGGTGAAGGCGGGCATTTCCTCCTCCCCTCCCACCGCCACTTCGCCGAATCCGCCAGCAAGGTCGAGGCCGGCGCCGAACAGTTCCGGTTCGGGACCCTTGGCAGGTTCGGGCTTGGCGAGGGCAGCCTCCTCTTCCGCCGGGGGGGGCGAGCCCAGGGGTCCGGCGATGGCCAGGACCTTGATGGAGGCAGGACCAAGGAACTCGTCCGGGGATTCCCCTTGGGCGGCCAGGAAGACGATGTCGGTGGCCCGGCTCAGGATCTTCTCGGCTCCGGTGATCTCGGTCGGGAGGAAGAGAAGGAGGGTGGCGTCGGCTTCGGAAAAGCCACCGGCCAGATCATTCCATCGAGGATGGCCCAGCACCTCTTCGGGGTCTCCCGCGACGGTCCCGGCTGACGCGAAGAAGACCGCCCCGTCCAGGGCCGGTTGGGCGATTCGTTGAACCGAAGCCCCATACAGAAACGCGTCCGAGACTCCCTCTTCGTTGGGAAGGCCCAGAAGGTCGTGGAGAGACGGCGATTCGAGCCCGAGGTCCATGAGAAAGATCCTCAGGCCTTCCTCCGCCCACCCCTTGGCGATGTACACCGCGGCGCGGCCCGCCCAGTCCTTGGATCGGGCGAAGGGTGTGGCAGCCAGCGCCACGATCCGTCCCCGGCCGCCGCCGGGGAGGATCGAGGGACTGCACTCCTCCGGGACATTCCCGGATTCCACGTCGAAGAAATGCCAGCCTACGATTCCATCGGCCATGGGACGCCAGGGGATTGGATGGACATCTGGGATGGGACGGGGCGGAAGGACCTCAGGGGGTCCCCCGCCCCTGTTCTCGTGGAGGAAGGTAATGTCCGCCGGGGCGGCCAGGCAAACGGTTCTCCCCCTTCCATCTTCACGCCGGCAGGGAGTCAGCGGGGAAAGCGCTCAGGAATCGAAGATCCTGGTGGGCGCATCACCCCAAAGGAGCTCCAGTTGATAGAAGTTCCGGGCAAGGGGGTGGAAGACATGCACCACGAAATCCACGAAATCCATCAGGACCCATCGCCCTCTGTCCATTCCCTCCACATGGAGAGGACGGGAGCCGTCCCTGGCAAGCTCCTCCAGGATGTGCTCGGCGATGGCCCTGACCTGGATATCGGAGTTGCCGGTCGCCAGGACGAAGTAGTCCGTGGCGGTGGAGATACCCCGGAGGTCGAGGGCGACGACCTGCTCCGCCTTCCGGTCCAGGGCCAGCTCGGCGGCCCGGACGACTTCGAGGGGGAGGTCTTCGGCTATTTCGGAAGGACGCGTTGGTATCAAGCCCCCCTAACCCTCCTCCCGCTCCACCCTCACCTCGATCTCCCTCTCCACCTCCCCGTGGAGGCGGATGGCGACCCTTGAGACTCCGAGGGTCTTGATCGGGTCATCGAGCATGACCTGCCGCCGCTCCACCTTGAAGTCCAACCCCTCGCCATTGACCCGGTCGGCAATGTCGCCGGCGGTCACGGAGCCGAACAACTTCCCGTCCTCACCTGCGCGGGCATGGAACACGAGGGCCACGTCCTCGAGCTGGGAAGCACGGCGCTTGGCTTCCAGGATGTCCCTCTTCGCCCGCTCCCCCGCCTGGGCCTTCTCCTCCTCGAGGCGTCGGATATTCGCCTTGCTGGCCTCGTAGGCCAACCCCTGGGGCAGAAGGTAGTTCCTGCCGTAGCCGGCCTTGACCGTGACGATGTCGCCGGGGTTTCCCAGTTTCTGCACGGCGCTGCGAAGGATCAGTTTCATGGATTGTTCCCTTACGGTCGTTCTTTCCGGCCCTCAGGATGGGGAGGAAGCCCCCCTCCGGGCACGAAGGTTGAGCCAGGTGTCACCCAGCCCGATGACGAAGGCACCGCCTAGGAAGAGCGGCGCCAAGAAGAAAAGCCCCATCACCAAGAGGATCCCCCCGAAAAGGGACACCCCTCCGGTGAGGAAGAGGACCACCGCCAACCCCCTCAAGGCGTAGAGCCCGCCCATGAACACGAATGCGTTGGTCCCCAGGCGCTCCAGCGCCCCGGAGGCCACGAGGAGAAACATCAAGCCCCCGATCAACACCCAGACCAGCTGATCGTTGAAACGAAACTCCTTCAGCGGTCCGATCCCCTCCTCGCCGCTCCGGGCCAGGCGGCCGTGGAGCCACCAGGCGAAGGCCAGCGCGGAGAGGGAGGCCAGACCAAGGAAGGCAGGGAACAGCAACCCCTGCAGAGCCATCGCCTCGAGAGCCCGGGCTTCCATGGCCTCCGAGACCGCCTGGGGGCCAAGGCTGGTTCGGATGGCCTGGAGGGCCATGCCCATCCCAGCCTCCATCCGGTTCGTTACCGCCCAATCCACCACGGCCCATTCCCCGGCTCGGGACCAGAAGTGAGCCCCCATGACGCCGAAGGTCCCCGCTACCGCCCCGAGACCCCGGGGCACGAAGCCGAGTGTGGGCCACCGGAGGGTGAGGGCCACGAACCACCCCCCCAGAACCACCGCCCAACCCCGCTCCAGAAACCAGAGGCCAGACCCCTGATCCCCTCCCAGTACCGCCAGGGTGACCCCCAACCCCACCACGAGCGCCGCGGCCCGGCGGGGGGAGAGGAAGAGTGCCAGGAGCGCCAGGGGAATGCCCACCAGCACCAGGGGGCTCAGCACGGATAGGGTCCCCGTGGCCACCAGGAGACCAGCCGCGCTCAGCCAATCCCAGGAGAATCCACCGGAGCTCCTCCCCGCCATGTACGCTAAACCTCGTGATCCCGGAGATAGGGAAGCAAGGCAAGATACCGCGCCCGTTTCACCGCCGATCCGAGCTGCCGCTGGAATCCCGCCGTTACCTTGGTGGTCCGCCGGGGCAGGATCTTCCCCGATTCGGTCAGGAAGCGGGACAGGGTCCCCACGTCCTTGAAGTTGAGAAGCTCGATCCGGGGACCCTCCACCCGACGGCGACGACCCCGCCCTCCCGAGAACTCCGGAGGACTGGTACGATCATCGTCCTCTTCATCGACCTCCCGGACAGGGGTTTCATCCTCCTCGTCGTCATCGTCGTCCACCCGGGGGGAGGTGAATGCAGGGCGGGGGGCCAGGATGGACATGCCCGTGGTAGGCTCACCCTCGTTCAGCACCAGGAGATAGCGGAGTAGGCTCTCGTCCAGCTTGAGCGCCCTCTCGAACTCCGGAAGGGCAGAGGAGTCCGCCATAAACTGGGCGACCACATAGTAGCCCGTCTTCTTTTTGGCGATGGGGTAGGCCAACTGCCGGGTGCCCCAGTGATCCACGGCGGTGACCTCTCCCTGGTTCACGGTCGCCAGCCCGTGGTAACGCTCGAGCTTCTGGTTGATGGACGCTTCGTCCAGGACAGCGTCGAAGATGTAGACGGCTTCGTAGAGTCTCACGTTGGCTCCCTCGGACCGTTGTGGACACGGGCTCCGCCGGTTCAGCGGAGCGGGATAAGCCATTTAGTTTATCATCTTCTTGTCATCTGAACAACGGCGGGGTCGGGAAAGCAGCGGAGGACGTGAGCCACTGCGCCCGCCTCCCGGATGGGGCCCGGAAGACGGTTCCCTACCCCCTCCCCATGGGAAGCGCCCCGAACCAGCCCGGCCATGTCCAGGAAACGCATGAAGGAACGTTGTCAAGAACCGCCCTCCCCCGGGCCTTGCTCCATGGAAAACAATGCAGCACCTTGACGAGGTTCGGCGACGGGGACTTCCTCCGGGTCAAGCGATGGCACTTCCCCGCCCGGCGACCAATCCCCTCAAGGACCGATCATGGACTTCACACTCGTTGGCCGGCATGAGGAAGCCCGATTCATCTGGTTCGCATCCGGTATTCGTAAGGCCCTGGAAGGGGCAGGCCATACCTTCACGCCAGAACCCCACCAGGCCTCCCTGGTCGTCAACTTCCTGGACGCGGGCCACCCCCGGCCCTTTCGCCGGAAGGCCCAGGCCGTCTTCGTGGTGGGCGTGACGGAGGTGGAGCCCCCCTTCGGGGGGCCCATGGAGAAGGGGTACCCCGTCCTGGTCCGCTCCCTCAGCAACCTGCTCATCGGGCTTGTGCGCGAAGGGGAGGCCCTCCCCACGGCCCACTTCGTGACACCCGAGCAGGGCCACGGCGTGGTCTCGGGAAAGGAAACCCCCGCCGATTTCTTTCGCCGCACCTATGATCGGATTCGGCCCATCGCGACCTCCCGCCTGGTCCTGGACAATGTGTTCGAGCCGGACCTGCCGGAGGAGCTCTGGACGGGTGACGACAAGACCGAAACCCTCTTCCGGGCAGGAAGGAAGCTGGACGAACTCAACCTGCTGCCGACCCCCTTCCCAATGGAGAAGTACCTGAGCGAACGGGACCAGCGGCACCTGAAGCACCTCTATGGAATCGGAGGGTTGAGCTACGGGAACCTCTCCGCGAGGCTGGACGAGACCCGGTTCTGGATGAGCGCCTCCGGGGTGGACAAGTCCAACCTCAGGGAGATCGGCCGGGACATCCTGGTGGTGAAGGATTTCGACGCCAACCGGAACGCCATGATCCTGAGCGTGCCCCCGGGGGTGGAGCCCCGGAGAGTCTCGGTGGACGCCATCGAGCACTGGATGGTGTATCGGGAGCACCCTGAGGTCGGAGCCATCCTCCACGTCCATGCCTGGATGGACGGCATTCCCTCTACCGAGTTCAACTACCCCTGCGGGACCTACGAGCTGGGCACGGCGGTGGCCGACATCGTCCGGGCGGCGCCGGTCCCGGTGGAGGCGGTGGTGGGGCTCAAGAACCATGGGCTCACCATCGTGGGGAGGTCCATGGACGACATCTTCCGCCGGGTGGACGGGAAGCTCTACCAGCCGGTGCCCATGGCCTGAGCCGACAGGGGACCGTTCCAACAGGACGCGGCCCTCCCCTCCGATCCGGTCGCCCTCACCCCAGGGCTCGCTGCACCGCCACAATCAGCTCCGGGTGCCGAGCCAGGGCCCAGCGAGCCTCCTCCAGGTCCAGTCGCTCCCTGTTGGTGTGGGCAAACCGCTCCTCTCCAGGGGCGAATCCCAGGGTGGGGATCCCGAACACCCCGCGGCTCCATCCTCCGTCGGTTGCGAAGGTCCAGGGCCGGACCGTGGCTGGTCCATCCTCCGCCCGCTTGCCCACCGCCCGGGCCGCGGCTCGAACCACCGGGTCCAGGGGGTCCATAAGGAATCCCGGTGTGAACAGGCTTCGGAACTCGGACAGACCGGTGAAGGAGGACTGCTCCTCCCGGGCCATCCGCACCTCCACGGACATCCCGGGGGGGACCCCTCGAAGGTGGGGTTGCAGGGCTCCCCGCACCTGGGAGAGGAGGTGCTCGTCGTCGCTCCCGGGCAGAACCCGCCAGTCCCCAACCACGATCACCTGATCCGGGATGACGTTCCTGCTTTGGGGAAGCACGTCGATCCCGGTGGCCACCAGGGTAGCCCGGCCAAGCACCGGGTCCACGTCCTGGCGTCCAGCCAACTCCTGGATGGCGGTCAGCGCCGCCGGCACCAGGTCCAGTGCGTTGCGGGCGCGGTCCGGCGCGCTGGCGTGACCCGCCACGCCCCGAAGGACGATCTCCACCTCCCCCCGCCCCCGGTGCCCGATGGCGATGTCACCCCGGGTCGCCTCCCCGATGATGACGGCTCCGGGCCTGACCCTGCCGGAGGCCAGGAGGAACTCCATCCCCCATCCCGCTCTTTCCTCGAACACCGTGTGGGCCACGATGACGTCCCCGGGGGCGTCCCCACCCAATGCCGCTGCCGCGTAGGTCTGGAGGGCGAGGGGCCCCTTGATGTCCATCGCCCCCCGTCCGTGGAGAAACCCGCCCTCCACCACTCCCCCGAAGGGGGGGTGCTCCCAGCGTCCCCAATCACCCTCCCCCACCACGTCCATGTGGCAGTTCAGGAGGACCGGGGGCGCCTCCCCCCGGCCGCGGACCAGGCCGATGACGTTGCCTACCTCATCCGCACCGGCCTCATCATACCCCAGGGCCTCCATCTCCTGCAGGACCCGTTTGGCCACGTCTCCCTCAAGGCCGGAGGGAGAGGGGATCCGGATGAGGTCCCGGGCAAAGGCCAGGGCGTTCTCGAAAGTGGGGGGCTTGGGCATGGGCCTGTCCGATGCTACGGGCCGGAAAGGGCCCCCAGGCCACCGGCCCGGGGAAGAATGCGGGCCCGGCTCCACAGGAACCGGGCCCGCCGAAGCTACAACACCGGGACCGAGAGCGCCCCGGTTCGCACCCTCACCCGAACAGGCTCCCCACGATCTCAAGGAGCCAGGATCCGACGGAGGAGCCATTCAACCAGGGCCGCGGCACGGAGATGAACCAGGGCGCGAGAACCAGGGACACCACGCTCATCAACTTGATGAGGATGTTCATGGACGGACCCGAGGTGTCCTTGAAGGGATCACCCACCGTGTCCCCCACCACCGCCGCCTTGTGGGGAGCGGAGCCCTTGCCTCCCAGGGCGCCCTTTTCGATGTACTTCTTGGCGTTGTCCCAGGCCCCGCCGGCGTTGGCCATGAAGAGGGCCATGAGGACACCGGTGACCGTGGCGCCGGCCAACATCCCTCCCAGGGCTTCCACGCCCAGGAAGTACCCCACGACCACGGGGGCCAGGACCGCCGTGATCCCCGGCAGGATCATCTCCCGAAGGGCGGCCTCGGTGGAGATGGACACGCACCGGGCCGAATCCGGCTTCCCGGTCCCTTCCATGATCCCGGGGATCTCCCTGAACTGACGACGGACCTCCTCCACCATCCCCTGGGCGGCCTTCCCCACTGCGGTCATGGTGAGAGCCGCCACGAAGAAGGGGATGATCCCGCCCAGGAAGAGCCCGATGACCACCAGGGGGTTGATGAGGTCAATCCCCGTCTCCCGCAGTCCGACCGCGGAGGCGTAAGCGCTGAAGAGGGCCAGCGCCGTCAGGGCGGCGGAGCCGATGGCGAAGCCCTTGCCGATGGCCGCCGTGGTGTTCCCGATGGCATCCAGGGAGTCCGTGATGGCCCGGGTCTCGGGCCCGAGGCCGCTCATCTCGCTGATCCCTCCCGCGTTGTCGGCGATGGGACCGTAGGCGTCCACCGACATGGTCACCCCCACCGTGGCCAGCATGCCCACGGCGGCGATCCCGATCCCGTACAACCCGGCCGACGAGAAGGCCACGAAGATGGCCACGCAGATCAGGATCATGGGAATGGCGGTGGACTCCATCCCGACGGCCAACCCGGTAATGAGGTTGGTGGCAGGACCGGTCTGGCTGGCCTCGGCGATCCTCCGGACGGGCTTGGCCGAGGTGTAGTACTCGGTCACCAGGCCCACGAAGATGCCCACCAGCGTCCCGGACAGGATGGCCCAGAAGGAGCCGGAGACCCCGTAGGTCCGACCGGTGAGGGGATCGGTGACCTCGACGCCCGCTGCCTGGACGACGAACCACATGGCCACCAGGAAGAGCCCGGCGGCGATGAGGGTGACGTTCCGGAGCGCGGCGGCGGGATCGGTCTTCTCCAGGATCTTCATCATCCCCACGGCGATGAGGGAAGCCACCAGCCCCACCGCCACGGTGAGAAGGGGAAGGGCCACGCCCTGGAGAGGAGTGGCGGAAAGAGCCGAGGAGGTGGCGGCGATGGCCATGGTGGCCACCACGGAGCCCACGTACGACTCGAAGATGTCCGCGCCCAGGCCGGCCACGTCCCCGACATTGTCGCCCACATTGTCGGCGATGGTGGCGGGGTTGCGCGGGTCGTCCTCGGGGATCCCGGCCTCGACCTTGCCAACCAGGTCGGCACCCCCGTCGGCGGCCTTGGTGTAGATCCCTCCCCCCACCCTGGCGAAGAGGGCGATGGAGCTCGCGCCCATGGCGAAGCCGGTGATGATCTCAGCGAAATCCGCGAGATCGGTGGTTCCCGGCACCGCCGCCGCGGCGAAGATGTAGTAGAAGATCCCCAACCCCACCAACCCCAGGGAAGCCACGGCCAGGCCCATGACCGCGCCGCCGAAGAAGGCGATGCGCAGGGCCTTGCCGGCGCCGAACTTGTTGGCGGCCTCGGAGGTCCGGACGTTGGCGCGGGTGGCGGCCTTCATCCCGAAGAAGCCGGCCATCACCGAGCAGAGGGCGCCGGAGATGTAGGCTACGGAGGTAAGGGGTCCGATGGCCAGCCCCAGCAGGACGGCCACGACCACCACGAAGAAGAAGAGGAAGGTGTACTCCTTCCTGAGGAAGGCCATGGCACCGTCGTGCACCTGCTCGGCCAGGTCGATCATGGCCTGCGAGCCAGGAGGTTGTCTCTTCACGTACCCATAGATCCCGAAGGCCACCAGAAGGCCTACCAACCCCAGGATCCATGACCAGTCGGTCAGGCTGATGATTTCACTCATGGGCGATGCGTTCCCGTTTAGCGGTTGGACTCGTCCCCGGGGAGGCGCGGCTCAGCGGTTAAACCCGTTCATGGCCGCATCCATCCCCACATTCCCCCAGGCCTCCACCCCTCGTACCAGCTCGGGGAGAAGCCCGAGGATGACATCTTCGTCCTCCGGCGGCATGCGCGAAAGGACCCAGTCCGACAGATCCTCTCCGGCCGGGGGAATCCCCACCCCGATCCGAAGCCGAGGGTACTCGTCGGTGCCCAGCGCCTCCGACACGGACTTCAGGCCGTTGTGACCCCCGGGAGAACCCCGGGGCCTGAAACGAACGCGGCCCACATCCAGGGCCGCGTCGTCGACAACCACGAGGAGGTCTTCCTCCATGCGGAAGTCGGAGAGAGAGGCCAGGGAGGAGAGAGCCTGGCCGCTCCTGTTCATATAGTTCACCGGCTTCATGAGCCGATACTGGATGTCGTTCCTCGACCCTTCTGATACCATCGCCCTCCCGACCTTCCCGAAGAGGGGCAGACCCCACTCGAAAGCCAGCCTGTCCAGCAGCCACCACCCCACGTTGTGGCGGGTGGAATCGTATTCGGACCCCGGGTTTCCAAGGCCGACGACAACCTTCATCTCCCTGCCGTGCTAACCCTGGCCCCGGGCGGCGCCCTCGTCCTCCTTGCCCGGGACCTTCTCGGCACCTTCCTCCCCGCCCTCGACCTCCGCAACGCCGGCGGCCGCCACCACCCGCGGCACGGCCACGGTGCAGATGGTACGATCGGCATCCAGCAGGATCTCCACCCCTTCCTCCAGCCTCACGTCGGAGACGTGGAAGGAGTCCCCGAGGCCGAGTCCGGTGACGTCGAGGGCCACCACATTGGGGATCAGGGAAGGGATGCAGCGGACCCGGAGCTCGGTGATCTGTTGCTCCAGGATCCCGCCCGATTCCCTCACCCCCTTGGCGGTACCCTCCAGATGCACCGGGATCTCGACCTCCACCGCCACCCCCTTCTGGATGCGGAGGAAGTCCACATGAAGGAGCCCGGGCTTATGAGGTAGAGTCTGGATCTCCCGGATCAGGGTTGGAACCGGCTCCGCTTCCCCCTCGATGACGAGGTCCACGATGGTATTCTCCACCTGGATACGTTGGAAGAGGTACTCCGTCTCCCGCAGATCCAGGGACAGGCCCCTGGCCTCCATGTCCTTCCCGTACAGGACGGCGGGAATCCGCCCGGTGGCCCGGAGCTTCCGGGCGAGTTCCTTTCCGGATTCGGCCCTGGGGAGGGCCTTCAACTGCGTCGTCTTGGTCATTCCTCGTTCTTTCTGTCCGGTGGAGGCCCTGCCGCCGACCCTCCACCGGGTCGGCCCGTTCCAGGCCCTCAGAAACCTCGAGCGCTAGCTGTCCTCATCCGCGATCTCGAAGAGCGCGCTCACTGACTCATTCGAGTGGATGTATTGAATCGCGTTGGCCAGGAGCCCCGCAACCGAGAGGATCCGGAGCTTCTCGAATCGCCGCTCCCGGGGAAGGTCGATGGTGTTGGTCACCACCAACTCCTCCAGCGGCACCGAGGTGAGACGCTCCACGGCCGGCCCCGAAAGGAGGGCATGGGAGGCCGCCGCGTACACGGCTCTGGCACCCCGGTCACAGAGGGCGACCACGGCGTTGGCCAGGGTCCCTCCGGTGTCCACCATGTCGTCCACCAGAAGGCAGGTCTTGCCCTTCACCTCACCGACGACGTTCAGGACCTCCGCCACGTTGGGTGCCGGTCGCCGCTTGTCGATGATGGCGAAGCTGGCCTTGAGGCGCCGGGCATACCCCCGTGCCATCTTGGCGGATCCCACATCGGGGGCAACCACCACCACGTCTTCCAGCCCCTTGTCCCGGAAGTACCTGACCAGGACAGGAGCCGCGTACAGGTGATCCACGGGAATATCGAAGAACCCCTGGATCTGGTGCTGGTGGAAGTCGATCCCCACCACACGGTCCGCCCCGGCCGCCGTGATCAGGTTGGCCATGAGCTTCGCGCCGATGGCCACCCTGGGCTGGTCCTTCCGGTCCTGCCTGCCATACCCGTAGTAGGGGATGACCGCAGTCACACGGGCGGCAGAGGCCCGTTTCGCGGCATCGAGGAGAAGGAGCAGCTCCAGGATGTTGTCCCCAGGGGAGGAGGTGGGCTGGATGATGTAGACGTCCCGCCCCCTGGCGTTCCGGTCGATGCGAACGAAGATCTCCCCGTCCGCGAAATCCCGGATGGTGGCCGAGTCCGGCGATCTCGCCACCAACTCACCGATCTCCTCCGCCAGGGGCCGGTTGGCCCTGCCAGAGAGGAGAAGCATCGGTCCTCGTTGATAGGTGTCGTCCATGGGACGTTACCCCGGGGTTCCAGTACGGTGACAGCGGGCCAATCTAGAGATGGCCCCCCGGCTCGTCAACTCGTGATCGTTGTCTCGAATCGAGATGGAGTCAGGCTCACAGAAGGCTTAACCGACGATTCGGCATGACTTTACTGCGATAGGGCAGGATCATTTCCAATCGAAGCACATGGCGCCCGGAGTGAAGGAGGGGAAGATGGAGGTCCACGGCACGAAAGAGGATCCCCGGGCCGTGAAAACCCCCTTCCGTCCAGGAAAGGACGAGAAGGGGAGGCCTCCGGAACAACCCGACGCTCCTCAGCGCCCTGCGGATCAGGCTCCCCTCCTCCTCCGCCAGGCTCAGACGAAAGGTAGGGGGCTCGCGCCGACGCCCCAGGCCATAGACCTCCCAGGCAACGGACCCTCTGCCCCAGGACCCACCGGTCCCCGGGGATCAGGGATCCGACCTCCGCCAGTGTGGCCAGAAGGGACTCCCGGGCCTGCACGATCTCGGCGCGCTCAGGCGCGGGAAGCCAGTCCACTCCCTCCTTGAACCGAAGACAGACCCACCCGAGCTGCTCGTCACACCCTCCTCCGCTCCAGGTGTCGGGGATCTCGGGAAGCCGGTTCCTGTGGCGTGCCTCGAACCCCCGCTGCGCCCGTCGTGCCCCCTCCCGGAGGGCCACCGGGTCGGGCGGAGACTGCCTCCCCCAGGGGAGGGCTGGAAGGGAACGGCCAGGGCGAGGGGAATGCGGAAGCGGAGGGCGGTACTCAGCTCCCTGGAGGGGGTGGGGAAGGAGTGCCGGGAGGGATTGGCCCGGGTGGATTCGAACCACCACCGCCGGTTCCAAAGACCGGTGTCCTGCCATTAGACGACGGGCCAGCATGGATGTCACCAGAAACGAATGGTACCTTCTCCCACCTTCACGGTTCAACCCCCACCCCTGGAGACGAATCCCAATTCCCTCCCAGCGTCCTGCTCAGCAGGAAGCGGACTTCGGGAAACTGGGCCTCCATCCCGTCCCGTGCCCACCCGGCCTCGTCCTCCCCGCGGTAGACCGCGAAAAGCGCCGAGCCGCTCCCGGAAAGGAGGCTGAACAGGGCCCCCGTCTCCTCCATGGCCTTGCGAATCCGCTCCAACAGGGAGAACGCCGGAAAGACCACTTCCTCGAAGTCGTTCATGGAAAGGGCCGCGACCCCCTCCCAGGTGGAGAGGGCCTGGAGGCTCAGGATGACGGCAGGGGTCCGGCCTGGTGCCGGCTCCCGCCCACTGGCCAACATCCCGTAGGCCGAGGAGGTGGAAACACCCATTGGGGGGAAAGCCAACAGCGTGGGAGCAGGAGGGAGGGGGGGGAGGGGAAGGACACGCTCCCCCCTTCCCCAGGCCAGGGCCAGGGGGGAGGGGGAGAGGAAGAAGGGGACGTCAGCCCCCAGGCCCCTGGCCAGCTCGAGGATCCCCTCCTCCGGCACGCGTCCCGGGAAGAGGGCGGCCAACCCCCTCAGCGTGGTAGCGGCGTCCGAGGACCCACCCCCCAGCCCAGACTCAACCGGGATTCTCTTCTTCAGGTGAAGCTCCACGCCCTCCCTGATTCCCCCCCGCTCCAGAAAGGCCCTGGCCGCCCTGTAGACCAGGTTCTCCTCCGGGGGGCCCATGGCAGGGCCGTCGGTGTACAGGGCGATCCCGGTCGGAGCACGGGAAAGGCTGAGGGAATCCCCAAGATCCAGGGCGCAGAAGAGCGTCTCCAACTGGTGGAACCCCGAATCCTCCCGGGCCAGGATCCGCAGGAAGAGGTTCACCTTTGCCGGTGCGTGGAGCTTCAGCATCTAGTCCTCCCGAATCGTCTCACCACATCGCTTTCCTGACTGTGCAGCGCTTGGAAGGCTGGGCTCTCAACCGCCGCCCGGGCGGGCTCCAGGGTCCCCCACCTTCTCCACCCCCAGCGCGGGATGAGAAGCTTCCACCGCCTCCTCCACCCGGACCTCGCTGGACTCCACCTCCCGGAGGGAGATGCCGAGCCGCCAGGCATAATACAACCCCAGAACGGTCACCGGGATGAACCCCCCCAGGTGGAATCCGAAGGCGAAGGCCAGGGTGGGAGCTGCCGGGATCCCATACACTCCAAGCCCGAGCCTGGCTCCCCAGTGGAAGGTACCGAAGAACCCAGGCGAGGATGGCACCCCCACGGCGAAGGCCACGATGGCGTTGGTGAAGAGAGCCGCATCGTAGCCTACGTGAATCCCAAAGGCCCGAAACCCCACCCAGAAGGCGAAGGACTGCCATGCCCAGAGCCCGAGGCTCCAGAGAAGCGCCTGAAGGAGGAGCCGGGGACTCCGGAGGACCTGGAGCCCGTCCAGAAAAGCCTCCAGGGCATCCACCACGAGGCGGGGGAGCCTCTTCCCCGGGAGGCGCCGGGCGATCGCCCCGACTCCCCTCACCAGAGGGCGGGGGAAGAGGAGCATGAGGACCATGGCTGCCAGGAGAGCGCCCAGGATCAGGGTCACCCCCTGAATGACCGCGACCAGGGAGATCTCTCCCATGGAGGGTTCCTCGGGGAATCCGGGAGCGGCCATGGCGAGGAAGAGAAGAGAGACGATGGTAAGGCCATCCAGGAACCGCTCCACCACCAGGGAAGCGAAGGCTCCGCTCACCGACACCGGCTCCAGCCGGGCCAGGGCATAGGCCCGGGCAAACTCCCCCGCCCGGGCGGGGAGGAGGTTGTTGGCCATGGAACCGATGTTGACGGCGGCCCATCGAGAACCGAGGGAGGTGCCGGACCTCAGCGGCTCCAGGAGGATCTTCCAACGGAGAGCCCGCAGGAAGTAGGTGAAAGTGGCGAGGGACACAGCCAGGCTGAGGAGCCAGAAGTCGGCTCCCCGGACCTCGGCCCAGACCGTGGCCGTGTCCACGCCTCTCAGCACCCACCAGAGGAGGAGGCCGGTGATGACCAACCCCAGGACTCCCCGCCAATCCACCCTCATGGAATCCGTCCGGGGGATCCCGGGCTGGACGACCCGCTGTGGAGGGAGATCGGCAAAATCAGAAACCGATCGGAGGAAGCCACACCCCTGCCTCCTTCACCATGCGGGGTGCGGCCGCCATCCGCTCCACCATTTCCCTGACGGCGCGCTCCAGCCCGACGAAGACCGCCCGGGCCACGATGCTGTGACCGATGTTCAGCTCCTCGACGTCTACGATCGCGGCCACGGGCAGGACGTTCTCGTAGGTGAGGCCATGCCCGGCGTGGATGGAGAGACCCATGTCCCGGCCCTCCCGGGCCACCCGGGCCAGGCGGGCCAGCTCCTGTCCCCGATCCATGCCTCGGGCATTGGCATACTCCCCGGTATGGAGCTCCACGGCTTCTGCTCCCAGCTCCCAGGAGCGCCGGAGGGCGACAGGGTCCGGATTGATGAAGAGGGAGGTCCGGATTCCGGCCTCCTTGAGCCGGGCCACAGCGACCCCGAGGGCCTGGCGGTTCTCCTCACCCTCCAGGTCCAGCCCCCCTTCCGTGGTCACCTCCTCCCGCTTCTCCGGCACAAGGGTGGCCTGGAGGGGACGAAGCCGGCAGGCCAGCCCCAGGATCTCGGACGTCGCCGCCAGTTCCAGGTTCACCCCGGTCCGGACCGTCTCCATCAGGATCCGGACGTCCCGGTCGTTGATGTGCCGCCGGTCCTCCCTGAGGTGCACGGTAATCCCGTGCGCTCCCCCCAGTTCGGCCAGCACCGCCGCCCGGGCAGGATCCGGCTCGTCGGTCTTCCGGGCCTGCCTCACGGTGGCCACATGATCGATGTTGACGTATAGCCTCATGTTGCCCTCTGCAGCGTTTCGGTGAGTTCCTCCGCCAGTTCGTCCGAAAGCCCGGCCTCCCGGGCCAGGTTCAGGATCTCCAGCCCCAGGACCGCATAGAGCGATCGCTCCCTGGGCCCCAGAGACCGGAGATGGAGGCGTACCGTCTCCACGTCCCCTCTGGCCACGGGCCCCGTCAGCCCTCGGGAAAGGCCCAACCGTCCCAGGTTCTCCAGGCTCCCCCGGGCCAGGGGGAGAATGGCGTTCAGGGCATCCTCCTCCGGGACCCCGGCCTGAACCATCAGCCGCCCGGCGGTGGCCACCAGGCCGGCCAGGTAATTGGAGGCGAACACGGCAGCGGCATGGTACAGAGGGCGCCGCGCCACCGGCACCGTGATGCACGGGGATTCCAGATGGTGCAGGAGGCGCCGGGCTGTGGCCACTGCCGCCGGATCACCCGACACGGCGAAGGTGGCTCCTTGGAGCTGCTCTCCCCCCAGCACCGGATCGGCGAGGGACTGAAGGGGGTGGAGGGTCCCCACACCGTACCCCCTGGCGAGGAGGGGTGCCAGGGGATCGGCGCCCAGGGCCCCGGAAAGATGGAAGGCCACACATCCCTTCGGCGCCTCTCCGTGAGCTGCCAACACCTCCGAGATCTCCGGCAGGACCTCGTCGGGCACCGAGAGGATGACTGCGGTGGTGCCGGGCTCCGGTTTCTCCAGCCCGAAGACGTAGCGGGCCCATCCCTGGATGAAGAGAGGGTGGGGGGGCGGGTCGGGGCGCCGGCCACAATACGTCAGGGAGTCGGCCCCTCCGGCCCTCCAGAGGGCAAAGCCCAGGGCCAGCCCGGCACGCCCCGGTCCGACGAAGAACAGGTGCTCCGCCATGGTTTCAGGCCCCGTTCCTTATCTGGATGCCGTTCCTGCGGGAGAGCCGCCCCAGGAGAGCCTCCGACACCCGGGCCTCCACTTCCACCCTGCCCTCGCCCTCCGATGTCGCCAGCACCTCCCCTTCCCGGTGAAGCGTCGCCAGCGTCTCCCCGTCCTCGGCCGGGACCGAGAGCCTGACGGTTCGAAGTCGGGACCGGACCCGTGCCTTGAGGGCATCCCGGAGCTTGCCCAGGGATTCGGACCGATGAGCCGAGAGGAACACAGCCGGGGTCGGGTCCAGCGCCCGGAGGCGGGCCCCGAGGGCTTCCTCTTCCTGGTGGGTCAGGCGATCGGTCTTGTTGAAGACCAGAAGTTGCGGCCGCCGTCCCAGATCCAACTCCTCCAGGACCTCGTGGACCACCTCCCGGTGCTCCTCCCAGTCCGCATCGGCGGCATCGATGACGTGGAGAAGGAGATCCGCCTCCCGGGCCTCCTCGAGCGTGGAGCGGAAGGAGGCGATGAGATGATGGGGCAGCTTCCGGATGAACCCCACGGTATCGGTCAGCAGGGCCTGGTATCCCGAGCCCAGATCCACGGTACGGGTGGCGGAATCCAGCGTGGCGAAGAGACGGTCCTCCACGAACAGGTCCGCGCCGGAGAGGGCCTTCAGGATGGAGGACTTCCCGGCGTTGGTATAGCCCACCAGGGCAGCCCGGAACTCACCCTGCCTCCCCTTCCGCTGGACGGCCCGAGCCCGGGCGACCTCCTTCAGCTTCCCCTTCAACTCGGAGATGCGGGTTCCGATGAGCCGGCGGTCGGTCTCCAGCTGGGTCTCGCCCGGTCCCCTCAGTCCGATTCCGCCGCGAATCCTGGAGAGGTGGCTCCACATCCGCCGCAGCCTGGGAAGAAGGTACTCCAGCTGGGCCAGCTCGACCTGCATCTTGGCTTCCCGGGTTCGGGCGCGGGTGGCGAAGATGTCCAGGATGAGCTCCGGACGGTCCATGACCCGAACCCCCACCAGATCTTCCAGGTTCTTTCCCTGGGCCGGGGACAGCTCTTCGTCAAAGATGACGAGGTTGGCCTCCGAGCTCTGGACGGTGTCCCGGAGGGACTCGGCCTTCCCCGCCCCCAAGTAGTAGCGTGGGTTGGGCGCTTCGATGCGCTGCCGAAGGATGGAGGCGACCTCTCCCCCCGCCGTCTCCGTGAGGCGAGCCAGCTCCTCCAGATGCTCGTCCGCCAGGCGGGGGTCCAGGTCCTTGTTGGGGGCGCCCACCAGGACCACACGGTCCACCGGGAGCCGGTTCTCGATCAGTTGCGTGGAAATGGGGGACCTCTCCGGGGGAGAAGGGAAGACCAGGGGGAGGAGACGGTGTGGACCGGGATCATCGGGGCTTGAGCACCCCTTCGCTTCGGAAGGGGATGTGGACCCCCACCCCTGGTCCTCCCACCCTGACCCGTCCGGACAGTCGGTAGGGGACCTCCCCCCGGGCCAGGAAACTCCTCAGGGCAGCGCCCAGGGCATCGTACTGGAAGGGCACCGGGAGAGCGACCTTCTTCACCTCCCTCCCCGGGAGGAGTACCTCGTCGGAATGAGAACCGTCGGCCAGAGGAGACCACACTCCTCCCCCACCGGGCTCCCTCACCTCCAGGAGGTATTCCATCCCCTGGATGCTCATGGCCCGGGAGCCCCGGTTGGTCACCTCCAACGTGACCTCCGCGGTCCCGGACCGCAAACCCAGGGCCACCACCTCCACCCCCACGATCCGGACCTTGGGGGCCTGGAAGAAGAGGGCACACCCGGGGAGGAAGAAGAGGACAAGTGCCAGATAGAGAACCCCTGCCCGGCGCCCTGCCGGCCCAACGCTCAGGTGAATGGCCATCCCGTCCTTTCCTGGGTGATCCTACCTGGCACGCACTTCTCTACCCGTTTACCCGCCTGGTGCCGCCCCGGATCCTGGGTTCCCCCCCGCGGTGGGCGGGGCGGGGTCCCGGCCCGTGGCCGCCCGCCTCTTCGCCCACCATTCCAGGCGTTTGCGGATGACTTCCTCGTGGCCGTACGGACCGGGCCGATAGAATATCCGCCCCTCCATGCCCTCGGGGAGATAGGTCTGGGCGGCCACCCCATCGGGCTCATCGGGATCGTAACGGTACCCCCTGCCGTACCCCAGCTCCTTCATGAGCTCCGTGGGAGCGTTCCGGATATGGAGAGGAACCGGCGCCCCGGGCGTTTCCCGAGCCACCCGGCGGGCCTCGCCCCAGGCCAGGTAGAGCCGGTTCGACTTGGCGGCCGTGGCGAGATAGGCCGCCGCATGTGCCAGGGCCAGCTCCCCTTCCGGCGCACCCAGGAAGTGGAAGGCATCCTTGGCGGCCACGGCGATGGCCAGGGCTTGGGGATCCGAGAGGCCGATGTCCTCGGTGGCCATCCGGATGAGACGCCGGGCAAGGTAGAGGGGATCCTCTCCCCCTTCCAGCATTCGGGCAAGCCAGTAGAGGGCCCCATCCGGGTCGCTCCCCCGCACCGACTTGTGGAGCGCCGAAATGAGGTTGAAGTGCCCCTCCCCCGACTTGTCGTAAACGGCGAAGCGGAGTTGAGCCGCCTCCCGTGCCGCCTTCTCGGAAAGGCGTCCACCCGGGCCCACCAGCTGGGATGCCCCCTCCAGGATCCCTAGGGCTCTTCGGGCGTCGCCGTCGGATTCCCTGGCCATGAGGACCAGGACCTCTTCGTCCCAATCCAGCTCCTGCGCCCCCAGGCCCCTGTCCGGATCCTCCAGGGCGAACCGAAGGAGGGCGACCACGTCCGCTTCCGAAAGTGGCTCAAGGACGAACACCGGGGCCCGGGAGAGGAGGGGTCGGATCACCTCGAAGGAGGGGTTCTCCGTGGTGGCCCCCATCAGGATGACCGTACCGTCCTCCACGTGGGGGAGGAAGGCATCCTGCTGGGCTTTGTTGAACCGGTGGATCTCATCGCAGAACAGGATGGTCCTCCGGCCGGTGGTCCGGAGGCGCTCCCGGGCCTGGGCGATGATCTCCCTGACCCGCGCCACCCCTTCGGTGACGGCGGAGAAGGCCTCGAGGGCCCCGTCCGTCCCTTCCGCCAGCAGCCGGGCCAGCGTGGTCTTCCCCGATCCCGGCGGACCCCAGAAGATCATGCTGGCCACCTCCCCCCGCTCCAGCATGGCCCTCAGGACCCGGCCGGGCCCCAGGAGGTGCTCCTGCCCCCGGAACTCCTCCACGCTTCGGGGGCGCATGCGGGCAGCCAGGGGGCCCTCCCGGGGGCCACCCTCCCGAAGGCCATCCCTGCCGGCCCCGGAGGAGGACGGGGCGCGGGCGGAAGGGGAGCCGGAGGGTCCCTCCCGGGGAAAGAGATCCAGCTCGGTCACGACTCCGGCCCCCCCTCTCCCTCGCCCAGGCCATCCACCAGCTCCAGAAGGGTCTCCTTCCGGTTCAGGGACGGGTCCTCCAGAACCCTGTCCATGAGGGCCTCCAGGATCTCCCCGAACCGGGGCCCGGGCCGGAGCCCGAGCGAAATCAGGTCCCGTCCGTTCACGGCCAGATCATCCTGCTTCAGGGGCATGCCGCCCTGGATCTCCCGTCGGAGGCCTAGAACCAGCCCGAGCACCTTCCCGGGGTTCCCACCCCAACGCACCCGATCCAACCGCGCCTTCGCCAGCCAAAGCCGGGCGAGGTCGGGGAGCCGCTCCGGTCCGGCGCGGTGAAGCCAACGGCGGAGCTCGGGGGCCGTGCCCAGATGGAGGGGAGGCTCGGAGCCGGCGTGAAGGAGCTCCGTGACGTGGCGGATGTCGGCGTTGGAGAAGCGGAAACGGATCATGAGGGCCGCTCCCCGGTCCCGTCCCCGGGCATTCACCTCCCCCTCCGGGTGGAGGCCTTCGCCAGGCGCCCCCAGGCCGAGGAGGAGAGCCGTCAAGCGCAGCAGGGGACGCCGGGACGGGAGAGCATCCAGAAGGAGGAGGGTGTGGGTCCAGAGATCCTCCTGGTGGCCGGGGCGCGGATGCCCCGATACCGAAGCCAGCTCCGGGTAGAGGGCAGAGAGGGCTCCGGAGGCCCGGTAGAGGGCCAGGGCCCCTGAGGGCCTGGAGTCTTCGGAGAGGATCTTCATGAGCTCCTCCCTCACCCTCTCCGGGGAGAGGATGCCCAGCTCCCCGGTGGCGGCACAGAGCCCTTTCCAGCTCTCCTCCTCGATCCGGAGTCCGAAGCGGCTGGAGAAGCGGAGACCCCGAAGCACCCGCAGGTAGTCCTCGGAGAACCGCTCCCTGGCGCTGCCTACCGTTCTGAGCACCCGGTCCTCCAGGTCCTTCCGCCCTTGGAAGGGATCCGCGAACTGGTTCCGAATGGGGTGCCAGGCGATGGCGTTCACGGTGAAATCCCGGCGGGAGAGATCCTCCTGGAGGGTCTCGGCGAACTCCACGATGGCCCGCCGGCCGAAGGTCTCCACGTCCCTGCGGAAGGTGGTGACCTCCAGGAGCGTCCCCTCCCGGGTCAGGACTCCCACCGTGCCGTGCTCGACCCCCACGGGGATGGTCCTGGGAAAGACCCGCCGGACCACCGGGGGCGGGGCGCGGGTGGCCAGGTCCCAATCCCCCGACGGCAACCCCAGGAGGGCGTTGCGGATGGCGCCCCCCACCGCCCAGGTCTCGTACCCGGCATCCTCGAGGGTGCTCACCACCCACCGGACGTTGGCCGGAGCCGAAGGCTTGCCTTCCATCACCCCGCCAGGACCGAGCCCCCGTTCACGTTCAGGATCTCCCCGGTGATGTGCCGGGCCAGGGAGGAGCAGAGGAAGACGATGGGCCCGGCGACGTCCTCCGCGGGCGGAATCCGCCCCAGTGGGATGGAACGGGCAACCGCATCCCTTCGCCCCTCCCCCAGGGCCGGATGGGCCATCTCGGTGTCGATCCACCCCGGAGCAACGCAGTTCACCGTGATTCCCCGGGGGGCCAACTCCACGCAGAGCCCCTTCACCAGGGAGATGATGGCCCCCTTGGTGGCCGCATAATCCCCGTGATACGCCTCTCCCCGCTGCCCGGCGGTGGAGCCCACCAGCACGATGCGCCCGTCGTCCCGGATTCTCCGGGCAGCCTCCCGGGTGGTGTAGAACACCGAGTCCAGGTTCACCTCCATGGTCCGGCGCCAATGGGCGTCCGTCATTTCCACCAGGGGAATGTCCTGAGGCGGCCAGATGCCGGCGTTGCCCACGAAGAGGTCGAGGCCGTCGAACTCCCGGTCCGCCCGCTCGAAGAGGCGCCGGGCGCCATGGGAGGATCCCACGTCCCCGGCCTCGGCCCAGGCCCTGACCCCCAGGGCCTCCAACGCCCGGACGGTATCGTCGGCCTCGGCCCTCCGGTTCAGGTACCCGATTCCCACGGAGGCCCCCGCACGGGCCAGGAGGACGGCTGTGGCCCGACCCACGCCCCGGGAGCCTCCGGTCACCACCGCGTTCTTTCCACTCAAGTCCAGAAGACCGCTCATTCCACCGCTCCTCCTGTCAGGTCGCGCACCGTCCCCCCTGGGGGTCAGGCAGGCATCCACTTCCCTCCCAGCTCCCGGGCATGGGTCTCCTCCGACGTCAGAATCCCTTTGATCAGCTCCCGGGTTCGGGGATCCAACTCCGCCTCCAGGACCTGTCGATACCATGCCACCTCCCCGCTCTCACGGCTCCCGGCCGCCTCCTCCCACCCATCGAGCTCCACCGACCCGCCGTCCGGGGATGGGGCCTCCCCGGGATGGCCCCCCAGCTCCAGGATCCTGGCCGCGAGGCGGGAGAGATGGTGCTGCTCGTCGGCGTGGAGTGCATTCAGACGCTCCGCCTCTTCCTCCCTCCCTCCCAACTCGGCCTGGGCGGCGAGGGCCCGGTAGAACCGCGCCTGGCTCCTCTCCCGCTTCAAGCATTCCGCCAGCACCTCCAGGACCTCCATCGTCACGGACCTCCGCGCTCTCCCTCCAACCCCAGCAGGGCTTCCTCCACCCGCCCGCAGACGATGTGCCCCACGGCCAGGTGAAGCTCCTGGGCGTGGGGGGTGGAATCGGTGGGGATGATGAGCGCCCGGTCCACCCGGGCGGCCAGGCGCCCTCCCCCTTTGGCCAGGAAGGCGACGGTCCGGACGCCCAGCTCCCGGGCGACCTCGGCAGCCAGGATCAGGTTGTCCGACTCCCCGCTGGTGGAGTGGAGGAAGAGGATGTCCCCGGCCCGGGCAAGAGCCTCGACCTGCCGCGCGAACACCCTCTCGAACCCCAGATCGTTGGCCGCGGCCGTAAGAACCGACGTATCGGTGGTAAGGGCCAAGGCCGGCAGGGCTCTCCGGTCTCTCGCGAACCGGACCACATACTCCGCCGCCAGGTGCTGGGCGTCCGCCGCCGAACCGCCATTCCCGCAGAAGAAGAGCCGACCACCCCGTTCCAGGGTCCCCACGACCAGATCGGCGATGGCCTCGATGTCGGGGCCCAGGGTCTCGGAGACCTCGTTCACCAGCCGGCCCAGCGCCTGCAGCTCCCGTCGGACGGCATCGGCAGGGATCATGCTCGGTTCACCCTCTCACCTTGGACTGGAACAGCGACCTCAAGCGCCTCCATGAACCCCTCTTCACGGGCAGGGGAGAAGAAGGGAGGGGATCCTCCCCGGACAAGGCCCGCAGGGGGTTCGTCCGGGAAAGCACTTGAAAGACCTCCCCCCCGTCCATCTCCGACAGAAGCTCCCGGGCTTCGTCCAGATACAGATCCAGGTGGGGGCGTCCGTGGAAATCGGTTGCGAAGAGGTCCACCCACCCCCGTTCCAGGAGTGTCAGGGCCCGCTCCCGGGGTGCATCCCCATACCGCCCCGCCAGCGATCCATAGTTGACCTGCAGAAAAGCCCCCATGCGCCTCCACTCTCCCGGGAGGGACATCTCCCGGTCAAAGCCGTGGTAGCGCTCGGGGTGAGCGATGATCGGCCGATACCCCCAATCCCGCAGCCGGGCCAGTACTCTCGGGGTTTCCGGGGGAATCTGGAGCCGGGGCCACTCCACAAGGACGAAGGCCGTCCCAGCCAACCGGGTGCGGGGATCGGAGAAATCCGGGTCCGGCACATCCAACATGACCTCGTGCCCCCGGAGGAACTCAACCTCGGGGAGCGTCTCCCGAACCGCCTCCCTGACGAGGTTCCAGGATCGGTCCACCTCATCGAGGCGGGCTTCCAGGGCTTCCGGTTGCCGGGTAAGACTCCCGTCCAGGTGGGGAGTGGTGGCAATGACCACGATGCCCGCGGCCCGGAGCCGCTCCACCCCCTCCAGGGCCTCCTCCAGCGTCCGGGCACCGTCATCAACGCCGGGAACGAGGTGGCTGTGGAGATCCGCCAGAACCCCCGCGGAGTAGCGCATCAGCCGAGCTGCCCTCCCACCGTCTCCATGAGCCCCTCCAGCCCGACCGCGGGGTGGGGGGTCCGGGCGAGGGCCTCGCAGGCGTAGGTCAGAAGGGCATCCCCGGCCAGCAGAAGGAAGGCCGACTCCCTCACCCTGCCAGGGCATTCCAAGGCCCGCCCCAGCGCCTCTACCCCGAGCCCGGCCAGACCCTCGGGGGTTGGAGGTGTTCCCCCCGAGTCCTCCAGAAGACGATCCAGCAGGGGGGGAGGGATCCGGGGCCGGCGCTCCAGGAGCCACCCCTGAAACCCAACCGTCTCACTCATCGGGCCTCGTCCTGGGCAGGGAGCATGGATCAGAGGCCTCCCAGGAGTCCCCTCAGGAGGACGGGACAGGCCCTCAATGCCTCCTCCAGCCCCGCGGGATCAGCCACCCCGGCCTGCGCCATGTGGGGGCGCCCACCCCCCTTGCCTCCGACCCGGGCCGCGATCTCCCGGACCAGGCTGTCCGCCCGCACCCCCTCCCGGATCAGGTCGTCGGAGACGAAGACGAAAAGGGCATACTTCGCCTCGGGGAGCTCCGCCGCTACCACCGCGACGCGCCGGGGACCACCTTCACGGTATCCGTCTCCCCAGATCCGGACGTCATCCTGGCTCCGGGCCTTCAGGCGGGCTGCCCGGAGGTGAACCCGTCCCCCTGCGGCTTCCACCCCTTCCTCCGCCACGATGTCCTCTCCTCCCCCACCCCCCTTCCGGAGCTCCTCCAGGAGCACCTCCAGCTCCGTCTTCTCCCTCAGGAGCTGGGCCAGGCGCCCAGCGGCGTTCTCGGGCCGGGCCTTCAGGATCGCCGCCAGCTCCTCCACCCGGGCTTCCGTCTCCTTGAGCTGCCGGAAGGCCTCGGGGCCCGTGACCGCCTCGATCCGCCTCACCCCGGCGGCGACCCCCGTCTCCGAGACGATCCGGAAAAGGCCGATCTCGGCGGTACGGCGGCAGTGCGTGCCGCCACATAGCTCCATGCTTACCCCGGGAACCTCCACCACCCTGACCTCGTCCCCATATTTCTCCCCGAACAGAGCCATGGCCCCCTTCGCCACGGCCTGGGGGTAGGCCATAAGGCCGATGTCCACCGGATGATCCGCCCAGATTCCCCGGTTCACCATCGCCTCCACGGATTCCCGCTCATCCCGGGTCATGGGGGCCGTGTGGGCGAAATCGAATCGGAGGCGATCCGGGGCGACCAGGGAGCCCCTCTGCACCACGTGCTCCCCCAGGACCGCCCGGAGAGCCGCGTGGAGGAGGTGGGTGGCCGTGTGGTTCCGCTCCGTGTCGTGCCGGGCCTCCCCCGCCACCCTGGCCCGGACCCGAAGGGGCGAGGTTAGGTCCTTCGGCAGAACCCCCTCCTTCAGAGGCCCGAGGACCGAGCTCTTGCCCTGGATTCGCCTCACTTCCCGGACATCCAGCGTCCACCCCTCCCCCACCACCTCGCCCCGGTCCGACACCTGCCCTCCGGATTCCAGGTAGAAGGGGTTTTCCCGAAGCTGCAGAGCGGGCCAGTTCTCGTCGGGGAGGAGGGCCAGGACCTCGGTAACCGTTTCCCGGGCTTCGTAGCCCACGAAGGTCTGGTCGGCCTGGGCCAGGACGGCCCACCCTTCCAGCGTTTCCTCGGAGGCCAGGGAAAGGTCGGCCTGGGCTCGGTCGGCCCTGCTACGGTCCCTCTGCGCCGACAGGGCCCGTTCGAAGCCCTGGACGTCCACCTGGTATCCTCGCTCCCGGGCCATGACCTCCGTCAGGTCCAGGGGGAAGCCGAAGGTGTCGTAGAGGCGGAAGGCCTCCTCCCCCGGAATCACCGGTGCCTCGCCGGGGAGGGTCCCAGCTCCGGCCGCCCCACCCGGGGCCGGGGCCAGTTCATCGAAGCGGGTCATCCCCCCCTCGATGGTGGACAGGAATCGCTCTTCCTCCGCCCGGGTGGTCTTCAGCAGATGCTCCCTGCGGATCTTGAGCTCGGGGTAGGCCTCGCCCATGGTCTCGATGAGGGCTTCCACCACGCTCACCAGGGTGGGCTCTCTGCGACCCAGCATCCAGGCATGGCGAACGGCCCGGCGAAGGATCCTCCGCAGGACATAACCCCGGCCCTCGTTGGAGGGGAAGACCCCATCGGACAGGAGGAAGCCGACGGCACGGGAATGATCCGCCAGGACGCGGTAGCTCATCCCTTCCTCCGAGGCGGGGGCGTAGGGACGGCCCACCACCTCTCCCACTCTTTCCAGAAGGGGGAGGAAGAGGTCGGAATGGTAGTTGGAATCCACTCCCTGGAGAACGCCGGCGATGCGCTCCAGGCCCGCACCCGTGTCGATGGAGGGGGCCGGAAGGGGGTGGAGGGTCCCTTCCCCATCCCGATTGTATTGCATGAACACCAGGTTCCAGAGCTCCAGGAAGAACCCTTCCTCACCCAACCGCTCGAAGAGCTCCACCGGAAGGGCCCTGCCCCGTTCTCCCTCCGGGCGCATGTCGTAGTGGAGCTCGGAGCACGGCCCGCAGGGGCCCGTGTCGGCCATCTGCCAGAAGTTGTCCTTGTCCCCCAGCCGGTAGATCCGATCGGAGGGGAGGCCCACCACCTCTTGCCAGAGCTTCGCCGCCTCATGATCGGAGTGATGCACCGTGGCGTACATCCGCTGAGGATCCAGTCCCAGCTCCTTCGTGAGGAAGGTCCAGGCGTACTCGATGGCCTCCCTCTTGAAATAGTCCCCGAAGGAGAAGTTCCCCAGCATCTCGAAGAAGGTGTGGTGCCGCGCCGTTCGTCCCACCTCCTCCAGGTCATTGTGCTTCCCCCCGGCCCGAACGCACTTCTGGGAGGTCACGGCACGGACGTAATCCCGCCGCTCCGATCCCAGGAAGACCCTCTTGAACTGGACCATCCCGGCGTTGGTGAAGAGAAGCGTCGGGTCCTCCGCCGGGACGAGGGAGGAACTGGGAACCACCCGGTGGTCCCGCTCCCCGAAGAAATCAAGAAACCGCTGTCGGATCTCGCTCGCGTTCATACCAGGAATGGATGAGGGGTTTGGTTGGCTCGGGACCCGGAGGTCCAGGGCGAGCCCTTAGTATAACCGGTCTTTCAGGGCGTTCTCAACCGAGGTGGCCTCCCAGGCGGAGGGTGGTCCGATCCCTCCGGCCTCCAACGAAAAAGGGGCCCGAGCATTCTCGGACCCCTCCCGCCGGCCCCGGTTCCCGGAGTCTCGTCCGGTGCGGGGCAGGTCGGTCCCACCTCCTCCCCATACCCCCCCCCGTCAGTCCACCTCCCCCGGGGATTCCGCCTCGTCTCCCTCCTCGGAGGCGCCCGCCACCTGGAGCGAGGCCCTCAGGCGCTCTTCGATCTCCCTGGCGATGTCGGGGTTCTCCTGGAGGAAGACCTTGGCGTTTTCCTTTCCCTGCCCCATGCGGAGGTCGCCGTAGGAGAACCAGGACCCGGACTTCGAGACGACCTGGTTCTCCACTCCCAGGTCGATGAGGAGCCCCAGGTGGCTGATCCCCTCGTTGAAGAGGATATCGAACTCCGCCTGCTTGAAGGGCGGGGCACACTTGTTCTTCACCACCTTCACCCGGGTCCGGTTCCCCACCACATCCTGGCCATCCTTGATGGCGCCGATGCGACGGATGTCCAGCCGCAGGGAGGCATAGAACTTCAGGGCGCGGCCCCCGGAAGTGGTCTCGGGGTTTCCGAACATCACCCCGATCTTCTCCCGGATCTGGTTCGTGAAGACCACGCAGGTGTGGGACCGGGCCACGGCTCCCGTGAGCTTCCGGAGGGCCTGGCTCATGAGGCGCGCCTGAAGCCCCACATGGGAATCCCCCATCTCCCCCTCGATTTCCGCACGGGGCACCAGGGCCGCCACGGAGTCGATGACCACCACGTCCACGGCGTTGCTCCGGATGAGGACCTCCGCGATCTCCAGCGCCTGCTCGCCGGTGTCGGGTTGGGAGACCAGGAGTTGATCCACGTCCACCCCGAGCTTTCGGGAGTACTGGATGTCCAGGGCGTGCTCCGCGTCCACGAAGGCGGCGATTCCCCCAGCGCGCTGGGCGTTGGCGATGACGTGAAGGCAGAGGGTGGTCTTGCCGCTGGACTCGGGTCCGTAGATCTCCGTGATCCGCCCCCGGGGGATCCCTCCAACCCCGATGGCGGCATCCAGGTTCAGGGCCCCGGTCGAGATCCCGTCGATCTTGACCATGGCCCCCTCCGCCCCCATCCGCATGATGGAACCCTTGCCGTAGGAGCGCTCGATCTGGCTGATGGCCGTCTGGAGGGCCTTGTCCTTCTGCTCTCTGGTCTCCACCGTGGACTTCTCCTCATCTCCCTGGGGGGGTCCGAAGCTATGCCGTTTCGGGGGTGATCCGCTGGTTTCCGCCGGAGTGGGCTTCCCGCCCGCTTCTGGGTTTCGGGAGGAAGGTACACTACCCGAAGATAAAGCGAAAGTACCCCGGTCCCGAACCCAAGATAAGGGGGTCGCGGGGGCGGTGACATGCCTCTCTGGGCCCCGCGGGCGAGCCTCCAGGGAGCACACGGGTTCGGGTCAAGGGGATTCCGAGAAGGAGGGTGTCATGCCTCAGGCAAGGCAGGGGGCGGAGGTTGCGGCCTCCGTGGTTCAGGAGAAGGGCGGCGATCCCCGCCGCGGAAGGGGGTTGCTCAGGATCCTGGCCCTGCTGGCGGTCCTAGCGGGCGGGTTGTTCCTGGTACGATTCACTCCCCTGGGATCCCACCTTTCCCGGGAGGGGATTCTGCGGGGGGTGGCGCTTCTCCGCGGCACCCCATGGGCTCCCCTGGTCTTCGTCCCCCTCTACGCCGCAGCCGTGGCCCTGGCCGTCCCCGGGACCCTCGCCACCCTGGCGGGGGGTGCGGTCTTCGGCCTCTGGTGGGGGACCCTTTTCAACTGGCTCGGTGCCACCCTGGGCGCGAACCTGGCCTACCTTCTCGCCCGCTTCCTGGGGCGGGAAGGAATCGCCCAACTGCTGGGGGAGCAAACGAGGAAGTGGCCTGCCCTGGAGCGGCTGGACCGAGCGGTGGCCTCCCACGGCTTCCAGGGGATGCTCACCCTTCGCCTCATCCCGGCGGTCCCCTTCAACGCCCTCAATTTCGGCGGGGGACTGGTGGGGATGGCCTGGCCCACCTACGCGCTGGCCACCGGGATCGGCATCCTCCCGGGTACCTTCGTCTACACCATGTTCGCCGACTCCCTCCTCCAGGGCTCCACCCAGGCCTCCCGGGACGCCTTCCTGCGCATGGCCATCTCCGGAGCCCTCCTGGTGCTGCTGAGCTTCCTCCCGGCGATCCTGAAGCGCCTGAGGGTCCGTCTCCCCTGAACGGTCCCGGGGACGACCCCCGGGTCCCGGAGGTCATCCGACCTCGGGACCGGGAGCTCCGCGCCGGGGAGGGAGGAAAGGAAAGGCCACCTCTCCCCTCCCCTGCCCCTTCCCGAGGGAATGTCTTGCTCCCCATTCCGGCACGGAGCCATCTTGGGGTAGAGTCCTGGCCCTTCTTCGTGGGGCCGGCCCCACGCCCTTTCCCGGAGCTCCCGGTGACATCCCCGGCAGACCACCGCGTTCGTCTCCGCTTCCAGGAGTTCCACCTGGAGAAGTTCCCGGACGGCCGCTGCCGGGCCCGGGTGAGGATGGAATGGACCCGGGGCCGTACCTACCTGGGGGAGGGCGAGGGAACGCAGACGCTGGAGGGGGAGCTGCGGGCGGCGGCCCAGGCCACCCTGGAGGCGGCTTCGGACGCTGCCGGAGGCCGGGTCCGGCTGGAGCTCAGGGGGGTGAAGGCCGTGCGGGCCTTTGATTCCTGGGTGGTGGTGGTGTCCGTCCTGATCCGCCCCCTGGACGGGAGCGAGGGGCTCCGCCTCATGGGAGTCCACCCCTGCCCGGACGAGGACACCCCCCGGGGCGCCGTCATGGCCATCCTGGACGCCATCAACCGGGTGCTGGAGCGCTACCTGGAAGACTAGGCCGCAGGCGGCCTCACCTTTGCGCCACCTCCGCCATGACCCTGGCCAGGGCGGCGGAGGCCCTTTCCACCCCCTCGTCGTTCACGTCCAGGTGGGTCACGGCCCGGAGGCGACGGGGCCCGAACGGTACCAGGAGGACGCCGTCCTTCGCCAGGCGCCCCAGGAGGTCCCCGGGGGTCACTCCTGGGACTTCGATGTCCAGCATGACGATGTTGGTGTCCGGCTCCGTCACGCCCAGCCCTCCGATCCTCCGGACCCTCCCGGCCAGATCACGGGCACGCCGATGGTCCTCGGCCAGGCGCTCCATGTGATGCTCCAGCGCATAGAGCCCCGCCGCCGCCAGGATCCCGGACTGGCGCATCCCTCCTCCCAATCGGCGCCGTACCCGCCAGGCCTTGTCCATCAGCGCCGCCGACCCGGCCAGGAGGGAGCCCACCGGCGCCCCCAGCCCCTTGGACAGGCAGACCATGACCGTGTCGGCCATGACCCCGTACTCCGCCGGGGCACGACCCGTGGCCACGCAGGCGTGCCAGAGGCGGGCTCCGTCCAGGTGAACCGGCAGACCCGCGTCCCCGGCCACCTCCCGGATGGCCCGGGCCGCCTCCAGGGGGAGGATCTTCCCGCCGGCGCTGTTGTGGGTGTTCTCGATGGCCACCATGGAGGTAATGGGAGCGTAGGGGGAGCCCGGCCGGATGGCGCTCCGAACCAGCTCCGGGGTGAGGAGCCCGTCAGGGGTGGCGACGGGATGGAGTTGGAGCCCGCTCAGGACGGCGCCGGCTCCCTCCTCGTAATTGAAGATGTGGGCCCCAGCCTCCAGGACTACCTCCGTTCCGGGGCGGCCAAGCACCGCCAGGGCGGTCTGGTTCGCCTGGATCCCGCTGGGGAAGAGGAGGGCTCGCTCCTTTCCCAGGAGCGCAGCCACCCTCTCCTCCAGAGCCAGGGTGGTGGGGTCGTGGTCCAGAACGTCGTCCCCCACCTCCGCCCGGGCCATGGCCTCCCGCATGGGGGGCGTGGGCCTGGTGACGGTGTCGCTCCGGAGATCCACCACTAGGTGCGTCATCCATTCCTCCCGGGACCGTGGGAGCCGTTGGCGGCTATTCCTTCAGGGCCTTCTCCACCCGGCCCAGGCGCCGAGCGATGGACACCACCCACCCCAGGACCAGAGCCCAGGCAATGAAGTAGGCGATGAACATATGGGTATATCCACGCAGGCTCTGGCCGGCCAACCCCTGGGTGGCGGGCATCCCCCCCTGGGCACCGAGGGCACCGGGGAGAAGGAGGACGAGGGCCACCAGGACCAGGACTGTCAGGGTGCGGGTTCTCACGATGCGGCTCCTTCCGTCCCGGGGAAGGAACCCCCGGTCAACTCACGATGGATCAGCCCCTCCTTCATCCGTTCCACCCCGTAGCGGAAGAGGAAGAAGCCGAAGAAGAGAAGGGTGAAGCTCCCCAGCCCGACGAAAAGAGTCGCCAGCATCCCGGGGTCCAGGCTTGGCCCCTCCGGCTTGAGGACCACCGGAGCAGGATGGAGGGAGCGGAAGAACTGGACGCTCACGTGGATGAGGGGGATGTCCAGCGCCCCCACGATCCCTACCACCGCGGCGAAACGCTTCCCCCGCTGGGGGTTGTCCGTGGAAGCCCGGACCAGGAAGTACCCCAGGTAGATGAACCAGAGAAGGAGGGTGAGGGTGAGGCGAGGCTCCCAGGTCCACCAGGTGCCCCAGGCCACCCGGCCCCAGAGGGGCCCGGTGAGGAGAACGATGGTGGTGAAGATCATTCCCCCCTCGGCGGCGGCCACGCCCGCCGCGTCCAGGCGGTCGTCTTTCAGCCAGAGGTAGACCGCGCCGCAGACGGCTACGACCCCGAAGGCCATGAAGGCGACCCAGGCCGAGGGGACGTGGATGTAGAAGATCCTCTGCACCACGCCCATGGTCCGCTCGGTGGGGACCCAGAAGAACACCATCCAGTGCAGCACCAGCGTTCCCGTGATTCCCAGGAAGCCAAGAGCCGCGCCCGTCCATCGGATCTTCCGACTCATCACTCCTCCACAACGTACCGGAATAGCCCCGCCCCGGCGGCCAGCGCCACCACGGCGAAGGCACCCAACATTCGGATGTTCCCGTCCACTTCGGATACGGGGAGCCCCGCGAAGAGACTGCTGGTGGCCGTCACCCCGTAGATGATGACAGGAATCAGGAGGGGGAACACCAGGATCGGGAGCAAGGTCTCCCCCATGCTGGTCTGGGCCGAGATGGCGCTGAAGAGCGTGCCCATGGCCACGAAGCCCAGGATGCCCAGGAGCACGACTCCCACCAGAGCCGAAGGATTCCCCCCGAAGGTGAGGCCGAAGAACAACGCGAACACCGCGAAGGTCAGGGCCGTCACCACCACCAGGAGGATGAAGTTCGCCACCACCTTCCCCAGGTAGATGGCATCCCGGGGGATGGGGCTCAAGAGGATCCCCTGGAAGGCGCCCTCCTCCTCCTCGAGATGGAAGGTGCGCCCCAGCCCCAGCATCCCCCCGAAGACGATGGTCATCCAGATGAGCCCCGAGGCAATGGCCTGGGGCTCGACCACCGTGGGATCGATGGCGAAGTTGAAGAGGATCCCAACCAGGATGGTGAACCCCCCCATGGCGGCCATACGTTCCCGGGTCCGAAGCTCCACCACCACGTCCTTCCAGATCAACGCCCCCAGCTGCCGGAGGTAATCCATCAGACCACCTCCTCCACCCGCTCCCGGTAGAAGCGCTCGAAGGTGCCGCCGTCCAGGGAGGCCCGGTCGTCCAGGAAGACGAACCGTCCCCGCACCTGGATGGCGACCCGATCCGCCATCTCCAGCCCTTCGGTGATGTTGTGGGTCACCAGGATCACCGTGCGGTGGCCGTCCTTGAGGGAGGCCAGGACCCCCCGGAGGACGGCGGCGGCGTGGGCATCGAGGCCCGTGTAGGGCTCGTCCAGGAGTACGAAGTCGGGATCGTGGAGGAGCGCGCGGGCCAGGGCCAGTCGCTGCCGCATCCCCCGGGAGAGGGTGCGGGCCAGGCTGGTGGCCCGCTCCTGGAGCCCCACCTGCGCCAAGCGGGCCGAAACCCGCTGCTCCAGGTCCCTCAACCCGAAGAGCTTCCCGAAGAAGTGAAGGTTCTCCTCCAGGGTGAGGTGCCCGTAAAGAAAGGACTGGTGGGAGAGAACCCCGATGTGCCGGTGCCACTCGGGGTCCCCCGCCGTGAGCCTCCTTCCCCGAAGGCGGACCTCCCCCTCCGAAGGCCTCAGGCCGCCGGCCAGGATCCGCAGAAGGGTGGTCTTCCCCGCCCCGTTCGGTCCGAAGACCGTCAGGAGCTGCCCCGCCCCCAGGGCGAACCCGATCCCGTCCACGGCCCTGAGCGATCCGAACTCACGGACCAGCCCCGATGCCTCCAGAACGGGATCGGTCAGGGGAGGAGGGCTCTTGGCCCGACCCTCGGAGGACATCGAAACGGGAGTGGGCACGGAGGCTGGTCCCTTTTCAGGACCTCCCCGACGGCTGGGGGGCGGAAAGGGGCGCGCCGCACTCCCCGCAGAAGCGGCTCCCCCCGGGGTTGGGATGGCCGCAGAGGGAGCAGAAGATCCCGCTCCCCAGCCGGGCCCGGATCTGGGCGATCTCCGCCTCGATCGCCGCGTCTCCCAGGCCGGAGGCGGTCCCGGGGGAAGCGTTGGCTTCGGCCTCCTCCGCACGGATGGCTTCCAGGGCCTCGGCGGAAAGCTCCTTTCGCAGAGCCTGATAATCCTCCTCCCCCAGCTTCCCCATGGCGTACTCGTACTCCGCGTCCCGAAGCTGGAGAAGGGAGACCCTCTTGCGGAACTGGGCCTCGGAAGGCTCCTCCTCGGTGCTCCCCAGGGTAGCTTCCTTTCCACCCAGGATGGGTTGAAGGAGCAGGAAGACCGAGAGACCCACCATGAGGAGAGCGGCCAGAATCACCACGAGGACCCTCCGGGAACGGGCCAGGGGAAGCTGGGGTCCCTCGCCGGAGTCCTCACGCCGTAGCAACCCCCGGGAGGGGCCGGGAGGAAGGCGCCGAGGCGGAGGCATCGGTACGGCGCCGAGCCTCCGCGCCGGGCCAGAGGGCGATGAGCGCGCCGATGGTGAGGACCACCCCACCATACCAGATCCACCCCACCAAGGGGTTCACCATCACCTGGGCCACGATGCGCTGGGCCTCGGGGTTGTTGTCCACCATGCCTTCGAAATCCTCCACGTCCGCCAGGATCACGTAGAGGTCCTCCACCGGGGTGGAGCGGATCCCCACTTCCGTGATCATCTGCTGGTTCACCCGGTAGAAGCGGCGTTCCGTGGTCATGGCCCCCACCACCTCCCCGTTCTTCTGCACGGACATGAGGGCCACCCACCGGTCGAAGTTGGCCTCCACCGAGGAGGAGATCCCTTCGTAGACCAGCGTATAGGTATGGCCGAAGGGGGAGGCCACCGTGACGCTCTCCCCGGGGCTCAGGGCCTTCCTCACCTCCACCTCGAAGGCTCGTCCCGCGAACGCGGTGAAGACCAGGACCGTCCCCACGTGGACGATGTAGCCGCCCCACCGCCGCCGGTTCCTTCCGATGAGGTGGATGAAGGCGCCGAACAACCCTTCCCCTTCGATGCGGGCCCGTGCCCGGGTCCCCTTCCAGAATTCCACCGCGATGACGGTCAGGACGAAAGTGGCGATCCCGAAGGTGGCCAGGGCATAGCCGTTCCTGGCACCCAGGCCCAGGAGTACCGCCACCACCATGATCCCCATGCCCACCGGCAGGGCGAAGTTCTTCTTCAGGTTCTTCCGGGAAGCCCGGCGCCACGCGATGACGGGACCGATCCCGGTCAGGGCCAGGAGCACCAGACCGATGGGGATGTTCACCCGATTGAAGAAGGGAGGGCCCACCGCCACCGGCTGCCCGGTGAACGCCTCGCTCACCAGGGGGAAGATGGTCCCCCAGAGGACCGCGAAGGCCGCCCCCAGGAGCACCAGGTTGTTGAGGAGGAAGGCCGCTTCCCTGGAAAGGAAGGACTCGATCTGGTTCTCGGCCTTCAGACCCGGCAGGCGGTAGAGGATGAGAACCACCGCCGCCACGAAGATGCTCCCCATGAAGGCCAGGAAGATCATTGCGATGCTGGTGTTCTGGGCGAAGCTGTGGACGGACTCGATGAGCCCGGAGCGGGTGAGAAAGGTGGCGAAGATCGTCAGGAGGAAGGTCAGGAGCACCAGGGACATGTTCCAGATCTTGAGCATCCCCCGGTTCTCCTGGATCATGATGGAGTGGAGGAAGGCCGTGGCGGTGAGCCAGGGGAGGAGGGAGGCGTTCTCCACAGGATCCCAGAACCAGTATCCGCCCCATCCCAGTTCCTCATAGGCCCAGCGCATCCCGAAGATGATCCCGTTGGACAGGAAGAACCAGGAAAGGAGGGTCCACCGGCGGGTCACCACGATCCAGCGGGAATCCAGGCGCCCGTTCATCAGGGCGGCCATGGCGAAGGCGAAGGGGATGGCGAAGGCGGTAAAGCCCAGGTACAGGACCGGAGGATGGATCGTCATCCAGTAGTTCTGCAGCTGGGGGTTGAGCCCAGCCCCGTCGGCAGGCGTGAAGCCCAGCTGCTCGAAGGGGTTCACGCCGGCGAAGAGGAGCACCACCAGGAAGAAGGCGAGGATCCCCTGAAGGACACCCACCACATAGGGCATGAACTCCCGGTTCCGCTTCCGGTTCAGGAGGACCGTGATGGAGGCGAAGAAGGCCAGGAGGACGGCCCAGAAGACCAGGGAGCCCCGCTGGCCGGCCCAGAGGCCCGAGAGCTTGAAGAAGGGGTCCAGCTCCCGGTTGGAGTAGTTGGCGACGTACCAGTACTGGAACTGGTCCGTAAGGAAGGCATTCATGATGGCCAGGGAGGCCACCATCAGGAGGGCGAAGACGACA
>JBFYZD010000243.1:0-6890 GCA_041309685.1 Gemmatimonadales bacterium
CATGGAGAGGGCCTCGGAGGGGGCGCGCCCCGGGGCGTCCTGGCCGGTGGCGGCGGCCCCGCCCCCGGCGTCCGTCCCGGTGGCGCCCCCCCCCCGCACGCCCCCCCGGAGAGGCGGGAGCCCACCCCGCTTCTCCACCGCCCCGGCCACCGGGAGGAGGAGGCGGCCCAGGGAGAGGGCCTCGGAGGGGGCGCGCCCCGGGGCGGCCTGGCCGGTGGCGGCGGCCCCGACGCCGGCGTCGGTCCGGGTGGCACCCCCCCCCAGGAGGCCCCGCAGGAGGGGCTGGAGCCCTCCCGTCTTCTCCACGGCCCGGGCCACCACGTACAGGGCCGCTACCGTGAAGGGGGCGGGGTTGGCGAACCCGGAGAGGGCCTGGACCGGATCCACCACACCGGCCACCAGCAGGAGGACGTCCGCCCCCAGGACCACCAGGGCCGGGGTGGTGCGCCCCCGGATCAGGAGTGCGAGCGTCCCGGCCAGGACGGCCAGGGTGAGCCAGGCGGAGATCGTCACTCGCCAGCGGGGGCCAGGTAGCCCTCCTTCTCGAGGAAGAGGTAGACCTCCTGGGCAGCCTCCTCCGGCGTGATGTCCGAGGTGTCGATGAGCACATCGGCGTCCTGCGGGACCTCGTAGGGGTCCGATACCCCGGTGAACTCCTTCACGATCCCGGCCCTGGCCTTGGCGTAGAGCCCCTTCCGGTCCCGGGCCTCGCACACCTCGATGGGGGTGTTCACGTACACCAGGACGTAGCCCCCGTAGCGGCTCACCAGCTCCCGGTTCTGCTTGCGGATGCGGGCATAGGGGGCGATCGGGGCGCAGAGGGCGATCCCGCCGCCCTTCGTGATCTCCGAGGCCACGAAGCCGATGCGCTGGATGTTCAGGTCCCGGTGCTCGCGGCTGAACCCCAGCTCGCTGGAGAGGTTCTTGCGGACGATGTCCCCGTCCAGGAGGGTCACGCTCCGCCCCCCCGCTTCCAGGAGCTTGGTCCGGAGCACGTTGGCGATGGTGGACTTCCCCGACCCCGAGAGCCCGGTGAAGAAGACCGTGAACCCCTTCCTCCACCGGGGCGGGTGGCGGCGCCGCAGCTCCCGGGTCACCTCCGGATAGGTGAACCACTCCGGGATCTCCCGGCCGTCGTCCAGGCGGGCCTTCAACTCGGCCTGGGAGATGGAGAGCGTCGTGACCCCTTCCGGGATCTCGTCGACCGGAAGGTAGAAGTCCCGGTCCTTCACGTAGACCATCATGCGGTAGGGGAGGATCCTGATCCCCAACTCCTCCTCGTATTCCTTTGCCAGCTCCTGGGCCTCGTAGAGGCGGTAGAAGGGCCGGCCTTCCCCGTCGGCTCCGGGGCTGGCATGGTCCTGCCCCACGATGAAGTGGGTGCACCCGTAGTTCTTCCGGATGAGGGCGTGCCAGATCGCCTCCCGGGGGCCGGCCAGGCGCTGGGCCAGGTCCAGGAGCGAGAGCTTGGCGGTGAACTGGGGATACTGGGGAAGGACCGCCTCGTAGCAGCGGACCCGGGTGTAGTGATCCAGGTCCCCGGACTGGGTCATCCGCACCACGGGGTGGATCAGGAGGTTGGCCCCCGCTTCCCGGGCGGCGCGGACCGTGAGCTCCACCTGGGCCTTGTGCATGGGGCTCCGGGTGTGGAAGCCCACCACCGAGCGCCACCCCAGGCGGGCGAACTCCTCCCGGAGCCCCCGGGGCGTGTGGCGGTCCCGCTTGAAGTCGTAGTGGGACGGGAGCTGGATCCCTTCCAGCGCGCCTCCCACGTAGACCGGCCCCGACTGGGTGAGGAGGTAGTCCACCCCGGGGTGGTGGGTGCTGGTCGTGCCGAAGACCCTGGCGGCCTCCTCGGTGCGGTCCGGCTCCCACACGTCCCCCACGGTGAGGACCGCCAGGAGCACCCCCTCGGCGTCCCGGAGGGCCAGCTTCTGGCCCCCGCTGAGCCTGGCCGCCAGCTCCCGGCTCACGTCCAGGGTGATGGGGATGGGCCACAGTGTGCCGTCGGCCAGGTGCAAGCGGTCCCGGACCCCCTCGTAGTCGGCCCGGTCCATGAAGCCGGACAGGGGACTGAAGCCCCCGTTGAGAAGGAGCTCCAGGTCCCGGATCTGCCGGTCCTTCAGGTCCCAGGAGGGCCAATCCCGGGAGGCCGCCTTCAGCTCGGCCGCCCGGGGGGCGTCCACGACAAGCTCCTTCAGCTCGCCCCCGTGGGGGGTAATCAATCGATGGGTCATGGAGGGAATCTCCCTATGGATGTCGGCGCCTCCGGGGGTCGCCGTCCGGGCGGGCCTCAGGCCTCCGCGCAACCCCGGGCATGCTCCACCACGGAGTCGATGATCCCGTCGATGTCGAAGGTGGGGCTCCAACCCAGGAGGGTGCGCACCTTGGTGGTGTCGGGCTGGCGCCGGAGCATGTCCTCGAAGCCCGACTCGTACGCCTCGTCGTAGGGGATCAGGTGGATGGGAGAGTCCGATCCGGTCCGCTCCTTCACCCGCTCCGCCAGGGCGCGGATGGTGATCTCCTGTTCGCTGCCGATGTTGAAGACCTCCCCCACGGCCCGCTCGTCGTCCATGAGCCCCTGCACGGCCCGGATGGAATCGGCCACGTGGCAGAAACACCGGCTCTGGTCCCCGGTGCCGTAGACCGTGATGGGGTCGCCCTGGATCGCCTGCCCCACGAAGCTGGGCACCACCATCCCCCACTGGCCGGTCTGGCGGGGGCCCACGGTATTGAAGAAGCGCCCCACGATGACCGGGAGCCCCTTGCTGTGGTGGTACGCCAGGGCCAGGAACTCGTCCAGCGTCTTGGTGCAGGCGTAGGACCAGCGCCGGTGGGTGGTGCTCCCCAGCACCCGGTCGTGCTCCTCGTGGAGGCGCTCTCCGGCCTTCCCGTAGATCTCGGAGGTGGAGGCCACGAAGAGCTTGGTCCGGTGCCGGTTGCAGCAGTCCAGCACGATCTCGGTGCCTCGGACGTTGGTGGTGATGGTTTCCACCGGCTCCTCCAGGATCTTCCGCACCCCCACCGCCGCCGCCAGGTGGATGACCTGGTCGGCCTTCCCCACCAACTCGTTCATCACCGGCCAGCTCAGGATGGAATCCACCGTCACGTGCAGGCACGGGTGGTCCTTCACCGCCTCCAGGTTCTCCAGCCGCCCCGTGGAGAGGTTGTCCAGCACGTAGACGGTCTTGCCCCGGGCCAGGAGGGCCTCCACCAGGTGGGACCCGATGAACCCCGCTCCCCCGGTGACGAGGATGTTGTGGGACATGGTCAACCCTCCCGGATCCACTGAACGGTGCGCTGGATTCCCTCGGCCAGGTCCACCACGGGCTCGAACCCGGTGCGCTCCCGGATGAGGGTCAGGTCGGCCAGGGAGTCCTTCACGTCTCCGGGGCGGGGTGGGCCGTGGACGGCCTCCACGGAGGCCCCGATGGCCGCCCTGATCTCCCGCCAGAGGTCGTTGATGCTGATCCGGCCGCCGCACCCCACGTTGAAGACCTCCCCGCTCACCCGGGCGGCCGGGGCCGAGGCCGAGAGGAGGTTGGCCAGGACGACGTTGTCGATGTAGGTGAAGTCCCGGGTCTGCTCCCCGTTCCCGTTGATCACGGGGGAGCGTTCTTCCAGCGCCGCCCGGGCGAAGAGGGGGATGACGGCGGCGTAGGGGGAGTCGGGGTCCTGCCGGGGACCGAACACGTTGAAGTACCTCAGGGCCACCCCCTCCATCCCGTAGACCCCCGGGAAGCTCCTCACGTACTGCTCCCCGGTGAGCTTGGCCACGGCGTAGGGGGAGCGGGGGCTGGGGGTTTGGGTCTCGGTCTTGGGCAGGGTGGGGGTGTCGCCGTAGGCGGACGAAGAGGAGGCATACACCACCCGCCGGGCCCCGGCCTCCTTCGCCGCCAGGAGCACGTTCAGGGTGCCGGTGGCGTTCACCGCGTGGGAGCGGGCCGGATCGGTAATGCTACGGGGCACCGAGGGGAGCGCGGCCTGGTGGAAGACGATCCGGACGCCCCGGGATGCGGCCTGGCACACCTCGGGATCGGTGATGTCCCCCTCCACCAGCTGGAAGCGGGGCTCCGGCCCCGGGCCCCCGAAGCGCTCCAGGAAGGGGGCGAGGTTCTCCCGGCGCCCGGTGGAGAAGTCGTCCAGCACCCGGACCCGGGCGCCCCCGGCCAGGAGCGCTTCCACCAGGTGGGAGCCGATGAAACCGGCCCCCCCGGTGACGAGGTAGGTGGCGGAGGAGTCTACGTAGCGATTCAGGTCCGTCATGATGGTCTTCCCCATTTCGTGAGCCCGGACCGGGCCAGATCCTCCCGGTAGAGCTCCTCCATGTCCATGGCCAGCCGGTCCACGGAGTAGCGCTCCGCCGTGTTCCGGCGCACCGCTGCCACCGCCTCCGGCGACGGCCCTCCTTTCAGAACGTCCTCCAGTCCCGCGGCCACCGCCTCCGGCGTGGCGTCCCGGATGAGGGCCGCATGCTCCACCCCCTCCAGGATCTCAGGAACCCCCCCCACCGCCCGAGCCGCCACCGGAGTCCCCGAGGCCAGCGCCTCCAGGATCGCCACCGGGGTCCCCTCGTCCAGGGAGACCAGCGCCAGGGCGTCCATGGCCGCATAGAGCTCCGGAAGGTCCCGGCGCCACCCCAGCCAGGCGATCCTGTCGCCTACCCCCAGCGCCGACGCGCACGCCCGCAGCTCCGCTTCCCGGAGCCCCGAGCCCACCACCAGGATCCTCACCCGCCCTCCCAGGGCCGACTCCAGCGGAGCCACCGCCCGGAAGAGGAGCTCGTGGTTCTTCACCGGCACCAGGCGCCCCACGATCCCCACCACGGTCTCGCGGCCCGCGATCCCCAACCCGGCGCGCGCCGCGCTGCGGACCGCTTCACGATCCATGTCGCGAAAGCGCTCCAGCTCCAGGCCCAGGGGGATGACACGAAAGCGCTCCGGAGGCGCCACCCGGAGCTCCTCGGCCATCTCCCGCCTCTGGCGCTCCGTGAGCACCACGAGGTGCTGAGAGATCCGGGCGAGCTGACGCTCCACCTCCAGGTAGAACCGGGTCAGCGCCGGAGAGAAGTAGCCCCCGCCCAGGACGTGCCCATGGTAGGTGTGGATCCGGACGGGAACACCCGCCAGAACGGCCGCCAACCGCCCCAGCGTCCCCGCCTTGGCCGTGTGGGTGTGCACGATGGCGGGACGCTCCCGCCGGAACGCCTGGTAGAGGCTCCAGAGGATGCGCAGGTCGTTGAGGGGGCTCACCAGCCTGGAGAGGGCGGGAAGCTCGGTCACCTCCACCCCCCGCTCCCGGGCATAGTACCCCATGTCCCCCTCGTCGCCGGTGATGCGCCCCGCCACCAGCCGGGTGCGGAAGACCCCCCGGCGGTCCAGGCCCAGGGCGAGGTTCACCACGTGCATGGCGGGCCCGCCCACGTTGAGGCGAGCGATGACCCGGTGGACGAGGATGGGGGGCCCGGCAGCCATCACCGGGGAAGGGTGCCCCGGGAAGCCGGGGGGACCACCCTCACTACCCCTTCACGATCCATGCCCCGGAGACTCCCCCCGCGGCGGCTCCCGCGATCCCCCGCGTGGCGTTTCGCGAGTCCACCACGATGGGAGCCATCTCCATGACCTTCCCGTAGTCCACGTTCTTGTGGTTGGTGACGATCACGGCCACGTCCACCCCCGCGAGCAGATCGTCGGTGAGGGGATGGCTCACCCAGGTGTGGCCCTCCTCCTCCAGCCGGGGCACGTAGGGATCGTGGAAGAGCACGTGGGCCCCGTCCGCCTCCAGGAGACGGATCACGTCCACGGCCGGAGACTCCCGGATGTCGTCGATGTCGGGCTTGTAGGCCACCCCCAGCACCAGCACACGGGATCCGTTCACCGCCTTCTTCGCCCGGTTCAGCGCCTGCCGGATCTTCCCCACCACGAAGTTGGGCATCTCCGAGTTGACTTCCCCGGCCAGGTCGATGAAGCGGGTCTTGTAGTTCAGCGTCCGCATCTTCCAGGACAGGTAGTGGGGGTCCACCGGGATGCAGTGCCCCCCGAGCCCCGGGCCCGGGGTGAACTTCATGAAGCCGAAGGGCTTGGTGGCCGCGGCGTCGATCACCTCCCAGGCGTCCACGCCCAGGCGGTCGGCGATGAGGGCCAGCTCGTTCACCAACCCGATGTTCACGGCCCGGAAGGTGTTCTCCAGGATCTTGGTGAGCTCCGCCGCCTCCGCCGACGCCACCGGCACCAGCGTGTCGATGAACCGGGAGTAGACGGCCACGGCCATCTCGGTGCAGGCCGCGGTGATCCCACCCATCACCTTCGGGGTGTTCTTCGTGAGCCACACCGGGTTTCCCGGGTCGACCCGTTCCGGGGAGAAGCACAGGAAGAAGTCCTTCCCCACCTTCAACCCGGTCTTTTCCAGGGCCGGCAGAAGAAGCTCCCGGGTGGTGCCGGGGTAGGTGGTGGACTCCAGGACGATGAGCTGGCCGGGCTTCAGCGCCGCCGTCACCGCCTCGGTGGCCGCCAGGACGAAGGAGACGTCAGGGTCCCGGGTCTTGGAAAGGGGCGTGGGCACGCAGATGGAAACCACGTCGCACTCTCCCAGGCGGGTCATGTCGGTGGTGGCCTCCAACCGCCCGGCCCGGACGTGCTCCCCCACGTCCTCGTCGGTGAGGTCCTGGATGTGGGAGCGTCCGCCATTGATCCCCTCAACGACGTTCTTCTTCACGTCGACGCCCAGGACCCGGAGCCCCGCCCGGGCCGCCTCCACCGCCAGGGGAAGTCCCACGTACCCGAGGCCCACCACCCCGAAGGTCACGTCGCCTTCCCGAAACCGCTTCGCCATGTCGTTCGCCATAATCGTGCGTTCGTCTTTCGTTGATCAGGTTCATCGCGCCGGGGTCG
>JBFYZD010000244.1:0-14125 GCA_041309685.1 Gemmatimonadales bacterium
GATGATGTACGCCAGCTTCTCCCGTGAAACCTTGAACCGATCGAAGAGGGGGCGGGCCACGGAGCCGGACACCAGGACGTTGATGTTCGACTCGATGAAGAGGGTGACGCCCGTTATCCAGGCCAGGAGGCGGGCCCGCCGGGCGGTGGTGACCCACTCCCGGCGCTCCAGAAACGCCACGAACCCCCGCACCCCTCCCGAGGACTCCACCGTGGCGATCAGGGCTCCGATGACCAGGGTGAAGAGGATGACCTTGGCATCCCCCGGGTCGGAGAGGACCGCCACCGTATGGTCGATGGCCTGGACCAGCCCCGCAGCCGGATTCCATCCTTCCAGGATCGTCCACCCCAGCCAGACACCCCCCGCCAGGGAGAGGTAGACCTGCCGGGAGAGGATGGCCAGGGTGATGGCCAGGAGGGGTGGAAGGAGGGAGATCCAGGTGGGGTCGGTCATGGAGGGTCAGCGTCCGGGGTAAGAATCCACTGGTTGTTCCCGGGGGCCTGGGGAGACCTCGGGATGTCCACGAAGAAAGAACCTCAAGGGCCAATCGGCGGCTTGCCGGATCCCGACGCGCCCCGAGGCCGCCACCAGGGCGTCCGGCACCGCCCACCCATCAAGGAGCTCCAGGGGAGGCCGGTCCAGGGGGTGCCCGTCCAACCCCGCCGTTATGCCGAGGGCCTGGCCCACCCGCCCCGGCCCCGAGGCGACGGGTTTCCGCCCCTCTCGCCGCCGGGACATGGCAGCGACACCGGACAGGGGATCCAGGGCCCGAATCAGGACCGCCGCGGGGAACCCCTCCGACCCCGTAACGACGTTGAGGCAGGAGTGGATCCCGTAGCTGCGGAAGACGTAGGCCCTGCCGGGGGGCCCGAACATGCTCCGGTTCCGGCGGGTGGGGCCGACACGAGCCGCGGCATGGGAAGCCGGGTCCTCCGGGCCGGGGTAGGCCTCGGTCTCCACCACCACCCCCAGAACGTCCACCCCCCCCACCCTGGACCGGATGCACCGGCCCAGGAGGTCCCGCGCAACCACGGCGGCGTCCCGGAGGAAGAAGCCCGGCTCCAGAAGGGATGGATTGCCCGAGGCCAAGGACGAACCCCAGGGCCATGACCGGGGAATCCCTCCGTCCCATCCTCCTCCCACCCCCGGGGCGGCCACGCCCTCCCCGCCTCCGGCGAGAAAGGCGGGGCCCCGTCCCCGGGGAGGGGTCTGCTCAGCTATCACCCTGCGGGCCCGCTCCCTCACCGTCTCCGGGCTTGCGCTCGTCCCTGCTCCGGCTGCGCCCGCTCCTCCGGGTCCTGTGCCGACTCGGGCTGGGCTTTTCCTCGGGGGGATCGGCCACCGCCTTCGCCCCCTCCTCGCCCCCCCGCTCCAGGCGCCGCGCCAGGTCCGTCCTCCATGCCTTGAGGAGCTGTCCGGCCCGCCCCGCGGAGATGAGCTGTACGATCCGCTCCGGATCCTGGTTGAGTGCCTGATACAGGCCGGGGCCGAAGGTCTCCACGAGAACCTCGGCTGTCTTCTGCCCGACCCCTTTGTAGCTGTGGGTGAGGTACCGGATCATGGCCGGACCGTCGGTGGGGAGGCCCAGGGCCTCCGGGTCGACGGGTTCCCCGGTGGGTTGGGAGAACTCCAGGGGGATCTCCTCCTGTCCGCCGGCCTTCGCCTCACCGCGCCGCCCCCGGGGGGTTCGGGGGGTCCCGCCGGAGGGAGGGTCCGCCTGAGGCTCCTCCGGAGGGGGAGCCTGGAGAGCCGGCTGAGCCACCCTTGAGCCTGGAACGACCTGACCCTCCAGCAGGGGCGGGGGTCCCCCTTGCGCTCCCGCTCCCCTCCGGCGCCCCGACCCGAACCGCAGCCCAACCGGCGTGCCGGTAGGGGTGGAGGGAGCCTTTTCCCGGGAAGTGGCCTTCTCCCTTTCCGTCTGGAGGGGTTCCCTGGGCCCCTCTTCCATACTCCGGGGAGGGATGGCCTCCGGCGCCTCTCCGTCCGGAGTCGGGGCCGCCGCCACGGGAGGGCCGGCGGCAGGGGCACCGCTCTTCCCCTCCACGATGATCTCCCGCCGGAAGGCCACCTGGTAGGTGCCCTCCTCCCGTTTCTGCAGGTCCACCACCTCGTGGTCGTGGGCCTGTCTCAAGAACCGGCTGAACTTCCCGAAGCCCAGCTCTCCCTCGTCGAACTCGGGCCGGATCTCCAACATCTTCCTTTTCAGGTCCGAGTCCCTTGCCGCCTCCTCCCCGTCCGCGGTGAGTTCCTTCAAAGCCTGGGTCAGGAGGCCATAGGCAGCCTTGAGGGGATCCACCTGCACTTCCCCGGAGGGGGCCGGAGCCGGTTCGTCCTTTCCGGGCTTCTCCGTCCTCGCTCTGTCCCTGGCCCCTCCAGCCCCCCGGGGGGGTCTGGACCGGGCATCCGGGGTTCCCGCGGGCTCCACGGAGGGCTGATCCTCCTTCCCTTCCTTGGGATGCCCCGTCTTCGGCGACGGCTCCTCCCGCTCCCTGTCCCGATCCCGGGGGCGCTCCCGGGCCTCGGGTCTCCGCTGCGGCCCGCTCCGGTCCCGGGCCTCCTCGGCCTTCGCCCCGGCGTGGGGTGCGACCTCGTACTGCCCGTTCTCCAGCTTCCTCAGCCTCAAGAGGCTTCGGCCAGCCGCATCGGAGAGGAATTTGCTGAATTTGGAGAAGCCGAAGTTCCCTTCATCGAAGGAGGGGTCGATTTCGATCATGACCTGCTTCAAACGATCCGAGCGCATCACGTCGTCCCGGGACGCCATCCGTTCCACGGCCTTCTCCACCAGGACCCAGGGGTCCACGGGCTTGTTGGCGGAGTCCGTGGTTTTTCGCAGCCCCGTGAGGGCGGTATAGGAGTAATACTCGTCGCAGTTCTGCACGAGAATGTCCGAGCTCGACTCCTGGATCCCCACGCCGATGACGTACTTTCCGTACTCCTTCAGCTTCAACACCAGGCTGGAGAAATCGCTGTCCCCGGTGAGGAGAATGAAGGTGCCGATCTCGGGCCTGATGAACACCAGCTCGATGGCGTCGATGGCCATGCGGATGTCCGTGGCGTTCTTCTTCGAGCTCCCGTAGGCCGGGGCGAAGATCAGGTCCACGGAGTTCTCCGACAGAGGCACGATGTACTGGGGATAGCGGCGCCAGTCCGCGTAGGCCCGCTGGACCGTGACCTTCCCTTTGATGATGTCGGAGTTGAGGAGGTTCTTCAGCTCCTTGGAGAGGTCACTGCGCATCCCCATGGTGACGTTGTCGAAGTCGATGAGGAGGGCGGCGTTGGGGGCGTCGGAATGGGAGAGAGGCGCGCCCATGGTATGGGGCGCCCTCGAATACGGGGAGATCATGATCTGTCTTTTCTCGCAGCGTTGATGGTCGTCTCACTCAAGCCACGAGACCTCTCCACCCGCTCCCACTCCTTCAGCGGAGGACTTCCGCCGAAGGCCTGGGCAGGGGTCGGAGGGGCCTCTCGAGGGCGTCAGCCCTTCCGGCTCTCGAGCTCGGCCCGGATGATCCGGGCCAGCTCCACCCGCCGGGGCTTACCGTTCCCCGTCCTGGGGAAATCGTCGAGGAAGCGGACAAGATCGGGAGTCTTGTAGTCCGCCAGGATGACACGGCACCATTCCTTCACTTCCGGGCCGGTCACGATCGCCCCCTCAACAGGGACGATGCAGGCACAGATGGCTTCCCCGAGGATGTCGTCAGGAATCCCAACCACAGCCGCCTCCCGAACCGCCGGGTGACCCATGAGTCGGTCTTCCACCTCCCGGGGATATACGGAGAAACCGTCGCGAATGATAACCTCTCTTCGCCTTCCCACCAAATGAAGGTATCCATCCTCGTCCAGGAGCCCCATGTCTCCGGTGAGGAGGAACCCATCCTCCCGGACGGCTCTCCGGGTCTCCTGAGGCTGGCGGTAATACCCCTTCATGACCCCGGGGCCCCGGACGGCGATCTCCCCGAGGCTCTCTTCCGGGAGGACCCCCCCATCGTTGTCCAGGATGAGAAGCTCGATCCCCGGGAGGGGGCGGCCCACGGTCTGGAATCGTTTATCCTGGGGATCGAGGGGGGAGGTCATGGTGACCAGGGAGGAGGCTTCCGTGAGGGAGTACCCCACGCGGAAGTCGGGGCAGATTTCCCGCTCCACGGCCCGGACCAGTTCGTCCGAGGCGGGTCCCCCGGCCACCAGGGCCACCCGCAGGGTGGAGAGGTCCAGCGAAGCCAGGCGGCGCTCGTGAAGGCCGGTGAAGAAGAGCGTGGGGACACCGTAGTGGACGGTCGCCCCATGCCGCTGGATCAGGGCCAGGGTTTCGGCGGCTCCGAACCCACCCTGGAGGATGAGGGAGGAGCCGGAGAGGATACAGGCCAGGATTCCCGCTCCCAGCCCGAAGACGTGGAAGAGCGCCGTGACGCCGATGACCCGGTCCTGGGGGCCCAGCCCGAGCGCCTGGACGGCCCTGGCGGCCACCTCCAGGAGGTTGGCGTGGGTCAGCTCCACCCCCTTGGGCTTCCCCATGGTGCCGGCCGTATAGAGGAGGGCGAAGGTGTCCGACTCCGGCCGGACCTCCAGGGAGGGGTAGTCCCGCCCTTCTCCCGCCGAGATGAGATCCTCGAACTGGAAGATCTGGTCGTCGTACCAGAGGTCCTCCTCCCCTACCGTTACCACGTACTGGAGCTCGGGAAGCTGGGGAAGGAGCTCGTCGAAGAGCGCCAGGTAGTCTTCCCCCAGGTAATCCTCCACTGTTACGGCGAGGACGGTCTCCGAGTGGCGGAGCATGTACTGGAGCTCCGGCCGGGTCAGGCGGGGGTTGAGCGGAACGACGGCCGCCCCGAGCTTCGCCGCCGCGAAGAGGGCCACCACGAACTCCGGGCAGGGAGGGAGCACCAGGGCGATGCGGTCCCCGGCCTCGATCCCCAGGGTGTGGAAGGAAGCGGCCAAGGCATCGGAGCGGCTCTCCACCTGCCCGAACGTGACCACCTGGTCCTCATGGAGGAGAAACCCCCCCTCGGGATCCACGGTGGCCCGGTTGGCCAGGGCTGCTGCGATGGACATGCCGTTGACGCGTCGGTCCAACGTCATGGCGCCTCCCCGAAGGTTCCGGACAAGAGCTTGAATACTAGGAGGGGCCTCGGGCCAGGTCAAATGGAGAGGAACCGGTCAAAGCCCTTGTAAGGGGCGGGATATCCCCGGCCGGATGCCGGCCTGGGGCCTCCTCACCCCCTGCCTTCTTCCAGGACCTGGAGGACGACTTCGTCAGGAACCTCCCGGGCCCAATCCTGCGCCGGGGCCACTTTCCCCGGCTCCGAGAGGAGAACGTAGTGGGGACGCCCCCCCCTCCCCTTCTTGTCCGAGCGGGTGAACGCCAGGAGCCCTTCGGAGTCCAGACGGGGCGGAACCCGGGTGGGAAGGCCCAGGAGCTCCACCAGCCGGGAGAGCGTCCCGGCGGTTCCAGGCCGGGTGACGCCCAGGCGCTCCCCGAGGCGAGCCTCCAAGATCATTCCCAGCGCCACGCAGCTCCCATGGGGCAGGGCATACCCACCGGCAGCCTCCACCGCATGTCCCAGGGTGTGGCCGAAGTTCAGGACCTTTCGAAGGCCCACCTCCCGCTCATCCTTGCTGACCACATCGGCCTTGATCTCGATGGAGCGCACCACCACCCTCGCCGTGGCGCCCACCTCTCCGTTCATCACGCAGGGGATGTCGCCCTCCAGGTCGGCCAGGTAGACCGGATCCAGGATGGCTCCGTGCTTCACCGCCTCCGCCAGGCCCTGGGCCCGTTCCTCCCGGGGGAGGGTCACCGCCACCTCCGGGTCCACCGCAACCAGTCGGGGAGAGTGGAAGGCGCCCACCAGGTTCTTCCCCTCGGGCACGTTCACTGCCACCTTCCCGCCGATGGAGGAGTCGATCATGGCCACCAGGGAGGTGGGCACCTGCACCAGGGGGAGCCCCCGCATGAAGGTGGCGGCCACAAAGCCCGCCAGATCCCCGGTAACGCCCCCCCCCAGCGCCACCACCGCGCTATCCCGCCCGAAACCGGCACGGATCATGCTGTCGGTGAGCTCGGCCCACCGTTCCCGGGTTTTCGAGGCTTCTCCCGGCGGAAAGCTCAGGAGGAGGGCCTCCCTGCCCTGCTGCGCCAACCCCTCCACCAACTCTTCCCCATAGAGCGCCGCGACCCGCTCGTCGGCGATGACGGCAAACCGGTGGGCCCGTGCATGGGACGGAATCATCTGCGGCAGGGAGCGGCGGATCCCGTTCCTGACCTTGACGGGATAACCACGGGCCCGTCCCCCGGCCTGAACCTGGATGGTGTCTTCCAGCAACACGTCAGCTTCCTCCGCTCATCGGGCCGGTGCCTCCCCGACCTCCACCGGCGTTTCCAACGGGAGCCCGATCCGAAGCAAGGTCCCGGGCCGGCCATCGATCTCGATCCCCACCAGGGAGGCATTCCCCCCCATCCCCTCCACGGCAGTCCCCAGGCCCCGGGAGAAGAGGTCTCTGAGCTCCTCCGAATCCCAGACGGCCGCCCAGACCAGGGCCTCCTCCCCCTCCGGCCCCCTCAACAGCAGGTAACGGTCCCCATCCCACCCCCTGCCCAGCTCTCGTCCTCCCTCGCCCAGGTGCTCCGCCAGGAGGATCTCCACCTCCATCTGCCCCAGGGTGTTCTGGTATTCCACCGCCCACTCCGCCGCCACGCCTACCCGAAGCTCCGTCGGGGGATCCAGATCGGCCCCGGAGGCCTTGGCCGGGTCCAGGATCTGCTCCGTGGACTGGGGGAGCCGGGGACCGAAGGGAGCCGGGCGAGCCGAGTCCCCCAGCCAAAGGGCGGCCACGTACGAAGCTCCTTCCAGGTACGGGAAGAGGAGGGATTCCTGCACGATGGCCGGGGCCGAGGCCAGGGCGGGGTATTGGGCTCGCATCCCCTCCAGGGCGGGACGGATGCTCCGGGAGAAATCCGGGAGGGTGGTGAAGTCCAGCGGCTCCCCCCGGAGCTGTTCCGCCATGTAGTCCAGCATCACCAGGGTGGCGTGCCCCTCGATGGCGGATTGGGCCGCCGTCCGCCGGTCGTTACCCCGTTCCTTCGCGGTCAGGGAATCCAGGTTCGCCGTCTGGTCCTGGACGGCATGGACCAGCTCATGTACCAGCACCGATTCCAGCGCCTCCACCGGCAGGTCGTCCATGACGAAGAGCGCCGTGGAGTCCGGGTCGTAGAACCCCGCCACCTGCTCGGTATACACCGAGAGGAGGATCTCCCTCAGGTCCAGTCCGTCGTCCATCAGCCCCAGGAGGGTGTAGCTCCGGCTCAGGCTCCTCGCCTCCCGGGGGGGCAGCTCCTGGTCCAGCTTGAACCGGAGGTAACCGACCAGCTCCTCCCGGCTCCGGCGTTCCGCCCGGATGGGGTGGGTCAGCTCCATCCGGGCACGCCCCGCCAGCTCCGGCAGGAGCTCCGCCACCCGGCTCCGCAGGCCCGGGTCGGAGGAGATGACGAAGGTGGTATCGCCAGCCTGCGGTCCGCAGGCGGAGAGGAAGAGGGCCAGGGCAGCGGCAGCGAACATCATCGGTTCCCTTTTCTCAAAGCGGCCCGGAACACCTCCGGACTTTCGACCACGCGAATCTCACGGGGCTCCAGGGGCCAGGCACGGGCCACTTCCGCGACCTGCCATCCGGTCTCCGGATCCCGAAAGCCCGGCAGCGTCTCCAGGAGGGGGAGGACGACGAAGCTCCGCTCCCGCCAACGGGGGTGGGGAACCCGGGCGCCCGGCTCCCTCACGATCCTCCCGCCATGGAAGATGAGGTCCACGTCCAGGGTCCTGGGAGCATGGGGAAAGCTCCGTTCCCGCCCCGCCTCCCTCTCCAGTCTCCCCGAGAGTGCCAGGATCTCCCGGGGCCCCAGGGAGGTGCGCCCGACCAGGACCAGGTTCAGGAAGGGCGGCTGTTGAAGATAACCCAGGGGAGGGGTCTCGTAGACGGAGGAAAGGTCCTCCATCTCCACGCCGTGCTCCGACAACCCCCGGACAGCGCGGAGAAGGAACCCCATCCGGTCTCCCAGGTTGGAGCCCAGGCCCAGGACCGCCGGTCCGGAACCCTCCCTCACCCTGCCGGCACCCGGCCGTGGCGGTCCCCGATCCGGACGAGGTCCTCCAGATGGGGGGGTGAAGGCCTCCAGCCCGTCGCAGTCCGTCACCGCCTGCATCCGGTGAACCGTCCGGGAACCACCCGGGCGGTGTGGGCCCAGATCAACTCGTAGCCCCAGGGCTTCTCCACGCGATTGGGAAGGTGTTTCACCGTTCGTTCCTCCCGAGCTCCAGGGTGGGGTTCCACCGGTCCGGAACGGCCGAAGCCAGGGCCGACCCGCAACAGTGACCGCTTCCGAAAGGGGGGTCAAGGCCCCCCGGCCCCCTGCTCCCACCGAGCCGCCGCCTCCGCCTTCAGGCTGTCCAACGCCCTCCACACGGCCTCGGCCGAATCCACCCGAAGAGGCTCGAGCCCGAGCTGGCGCACGGTCCCTCTCAGGCGAAGGGGGCGCAGGAAGAACACCTCCCGGTCCGGATAGGCCAAGAGGATCCGCCGGTTCCCCTCCTGGAGGTCCCTGGCGACGATCGGGCCGTCGCCGGTCCAGGTGGGCCCCAGGCGGGCGAGGAGGGGAAGAAGGAGGAAGCCGGTGTGCTCCCCCTCCAAAGCCTGGCGCAGGTGGCAGAGGGAGGCCGCCTCCGCCTCCTCCCTGTCCAGCCCCGCGTAGGGATCCCCGGGCGCACCCGACAGGGGATCCCGCGCCATGGAGGCGGAATCCGCCGCCAGGGGAACCAGGCGGGCGGCCACCGCTGCAGGGTCGGTGACACCCTCCCTCTCGAGGCTGGCCAGTGCCAGCTCGAGCCGGCAGAGGGAGATGCGGTCCGTGAGCCACTGGGCCTGAAGCCGGGGCATCCCGGTGGCCCAGATCCGGGCCTCCACCTGGCTGGACCAGGCCGAGGGCACCAGGACCAGGGCACGCTGCGCCCGGGGTGTGGAGAGGACCAGGGTGTCCAGACGCCGCAGAGGGTAGATCTGGCGGTAGAACGCCCACCGGTCCGGCGTGCCGAAGGCCCACCCCCCCACCAGGAGCAGGACGACGAAGGCGTGGGCCCACCGCTTCCAGAGCAGCCGGCCCGTTCTGTCCCCCAGCACCCGGCCCAGGCGGGCGGTCCAGATGGCCACCACCGGGGCGAGGGGGAGGAGATACCGGGGCCCCAGGTAGTGACCCTCTCCCCAATAGGAGAGGTAGCCGAGGAGGATCAACCCGGAGCCCGCCAGGAGGTAGCGATCCAGGGCGTCGAGGCGCCGCACCAGCAGGAGAGCCGCCAACGCCGGCAGCAGGGAGGGAGCGGGGGCGTCGAAGAAGAGCATCTGCAACGCCAGCAGATAGCCGTTGAGGAGCTCGACCCCCCGGAGCAGGGTGTGGGAGGGTCCCCAGGGCGCCTCGTGGAATCCCAGCCCGTGCCCCGCCCCCCACTGGGCCTCGAACCCGAAGATCAACGGGTTCCCGTGCTGCGCCCAGTTGTAGGCCAGATGGAGGCCCACGGCCAGGACACCCCCCAGGGCGAAAGAGGCCAGGCCGCGACGGGCGGCGGGGTCCTTCAACCCCCGGGCCACCACCCACACGGTGGCCGGCAACCCGAAGGCCACCCCGTCCATGGGACGGATCAGGACCGCCATCCCGAGGGACGCCGCCCCCAGCCCGGGCCAGATCCAGGAGGTGGGGGAATGGATCCCCCGGAGGAGGGCGTAGGACCCCAGGACGATGAAGCACACCGCCGGGGTGTGATTCATCCACGACGCCGCGTTGAACACCACCCAGGGGGCCAGGGCGAAGAGGAGAGCCGTGAGGAGAGCCGTCCTCCCCGACTCTCCGTTCTCCCGCAGGAGGAGGAAGAGCCCCCAGGCGGCCAGGGCCCCGCAGAGGGGAGCCACCACCCAGGGCACCTTGAGGAGGAGCCCCACCACCAGGATGGCCGCCCATCCCGGCGGAAAGTGGGCGAAGGCCCGGTCCCCCAGCTCCACGATGAGGAAGGAGGAGAAGAACCGTGAGTCCGCGGGGGCGGGCACGCTCAGCCCGCCCTCCGCCAGGATCCGGGCCTGGAAGGCCTGGGTCATGGAGTCGATGTGAAGGGGGGCGGCGGCGAACACCTCCCAGGCCACGAAGGAATAGAGGAAGGTGGGCAGGGCCACCAGGAGCAGGACCGGCGCCCACCGTCCCTCGAGCAGGTCGGCCGCCCCCAGGCGGGGGGACGGCCGGGGATCGGCCTTCCCAGGGAGAAGCTTCACCGCCAGCCGGGCCGCCAACCCGAGAAGGAGCGCCCCGAAGGCCCACAGGAGGAAGAGGGCCCAGAGGGGGGGCGGCATGTTGGAGCCCGGCTCCCCCGGGATCAGATCGGCCACCGGAACGAATGCCAGGATCCCCACCAGGACCACCGCCACCCGGAAGGCCAGGCGGGCAGCCCCAGCGGGCCCACCCCCGAATCTCGCGTCTTGGTCCAAGTCCCGACTCCGTCCCCTGAGGTCCCGGGGTTGTTCCCTCCGGGGGAAACTGACCCGGCCCCTGGAGAAACGCCAGGGGCTTTTCGTCGGTCCCGGGCAGCCCTAGACTCAGGAGGTTGCCGGCCTCTGCCTCCTCCGCCACGAAGGAACCAGATGGGAGCGGACCCACACCTCGGCCAAGCCTCCTCCCCCATGGGGGTCAGCATCGTGATGCCGGCCCACAACGAGGAAATGGGCATCTCCTCCAGCGTCCGGGACCTCCGGACCGTCATGGACGGCCTGGGCCGAAGCTACGAGATCCTCGTGGTGGACGACGGATCCACGGACAGGAGTGCGGAGCTGGCCCGCCAGGCCGGCGCAACCGTCCTTTCCCTGCCTCGCAGGATCGGGTACGGGGGGGCTCTCAAGGCGGGGATCGCCCGGGCGGCCCACGACACCATCGTGATCACCGACGCCGACGGCACCTACCCCGCCGAGGCCGTCCCCACCCTCCTGGGCTTCGCGCCGGACTACGACATGGTGGTGGGGGCCCGGGTGGGAAAGGACGTTCATATCCCCTTCAGCCGGCGGCCGGCGAAGTGGGTCCTGGGGCGGCTGGCAGGCTACCTGGCGGGCCAACACATTCCCGACCTGAACTCGGGGCTGCGGGTGGTCCGGCGCCGGCTGGTGGAGCGCTTCGACCACCTCCTCCCCTCCGGATTCTCCTTCACCACCTCCATCACCCTGGCCGCCCTCTGCAGTGACGCCCTGGTGTACTACCACCCCATCGACTACCGGCCCCGCCTGGGGGAGTCCAAAGTCCGGGCCATGCACGCCTTCGACTTCCTCATGCTCATCCTCCGGACCGTGGTCTTCTTCAACCCGCTCAAGGTCTTTCTCCCCCTGGGCGGCGTCCTCTTCCTGGTGGGCTTCGGGAAGTTCCTCTGGGACCTCTTCATCGGTGATTTCTCCGACACGGTGGTGATGGGGTTCCTGGGGGCGGTCATCGTCTGGTGCGTGGGGCTCCTTTCCGACCAGATCGCCAGGGTGGCCCTGGGACCCCGTATCCGGTGAGATCGCCTCCCGGGGAGCCCCTCCCCCTTTCGAGCACCCCATTGGCCTGAAAGGCTCCACCGTGTGCGGATTCTGTGGCATCCTGAGGCTGGCCGCGGCGCCTCCCGACCCGGGAGGGGACCTCCTGGACCGGATGACCGACACCATGGCCCACAGGGGTCCGGACGACCGGGGCACCTGGCGGGACGACCACGCCGCCCTGGGCCACCGCAGGCTGGCCGTCATCGACCTCTCCCGGGCGGGCCGGCAGCCCATGGCCAACGAGGACGGCTCCATCGTCATCGTCTACAACGGGGAGGTCTACAACTTCCGGGAGCTGAAGGAGCGGCACGATCTGCTCGGCCGGGGGCACCTGTTCCGGTCCCGCACCGATACCGAGGTGCTCCTGCACCTCTTCGAGGAGATGGGCCTGGCCATGGTGCACGAACTGAACGGGATGTTCGCCATGGCCCTCTGGAACGCCCGGGACGGGGTCCTCTCCCTGATCCGGGACCGCTACGGGATCAAGCCCCTCTTCTACCAGCGTGACCAGGACCATTTCCGCTTCGCCTCCGAGATCAAGGCCCTCGTGGCGGACCCCAGGGTCCCCCGGAAGGTCTCCCTCCAGGCCATGCACGACTTTTTGACCTTCGATTACGTGCCGGGACCCCAGACGGCCTTCGAGGGGATCCAAGAGCTCCCTCCGGGCCACTGGATGAGCATCAGGAGGGACGGGGAGACACGGTTGGAGCGCTACTGGGACCTCCCCTTCGAGACCGACGAGGCGCTACGGGAGGCCCAGGTGGTGGAGCGGGCCCGGGAGCTCATGGACCAGGCCGTCCGGCGCCGCCTGGTGGCCGACGTCCCCCTGGGGGTCCTCCTTTCCGGCGGCCTGGATTCCAGCGCCCTGGTGGCCCTCATGCGCCCCTACGTCGCCGGCCCCATCCGCACGTACTCCGTGGGATTCGAGGAGCCCACCTTCGACGAGCGGCCCGCGGCCCGCCAGGTGGCGGAGCGCTTCGGTACCCTCCACCGGGAGGTGGTGGTCACCCCCCAGAGGGTACGGGAGATGCTCCCCGGTTACCTGCGCTTCATCGACGAGCCCTACGGCGACGGGTCGGCCATCCCGACCTACTGGGTGAGCGCGCTGGCCAGGGAGGACGTGGTGGTGGTCCTCTCCGGCGAGGGGGGGGACGAGGCCTTCGCGGGGTACGAGACCTACGCCGCCTTCAAGGCCGCCCGGCTCTTCCGGCACATCCCCCGGTGGCTGCGCCAGGGCGTCCTTACCCCCCTGGCGGCCTGCCTTCCCGTCTCCCACGACAAGCTGAGCCTGGAGTTCCGCCTGAAGAGGTTCCTGGGGGGGGTGGACCTCCCTCCCGTGGAGGCCCACGTCTGGTGGAGGGTGGTCCTCACCGAGGCCCGGAAGCTCGCCCTCTATGCTCCTTCGGTCCTGGAGGCTCTGGTTCCCGGGGACCCCGTGCGGCACCTCAAGGAGGTGTTCGAGCGCTCCCGGGCCGGGGATCCCCTGGACCGCCTGCTCCACGCGGATTCCGCGGTGTTCCTCCCGGACGATCTCATGATCAAGAACGACCGGATGACCATGGCCCATTCCCTGGAGGCCAGGGTCCCTTTCACCGACCCGGAGCTCACGGAGTACATGTCCCGGGTACCGGCCCAGATCAAGCTCCCGGGCTTCCGGAAGAAGCACGTCATGCGTGCGGCCCTGAGGGGGGTTCTCCCCCGCTCGGTGCTGAACCGCAAGAAGGTCGGGCTGGAGCTTCCCTACTCCCGCTGGCTGGCCACCGAGCTCAAGGACCTGCTCCTGGACTACTGCGGCCCCGCCAGGGTGGGGGCCGCCGGGTTCTTCCGCCCGGAGGCGGTGCAAGGCCTGGTGGAGGATCACCTGGCTTTCCGGCAGGACCACGGCCGGGCCCTGTGGGGGCTGATGAACTTCATGATGTGGCACGAAGCGTACCTGGAAGGATGAGAGCTCCCCTGTCCCCCCCCGGAGCCCCACCCCGATGAACGCCACCACCCGGGTGGTGATCCTGGGCGCCGGCCCGGCCGGACTGGGGGCGGCCCTGGGGCTCGCCCGGCGGGGGTTCGCCCCCACCCTCCTGGAGCGGGAGGGCCGGGTCGGCGGCAATGCCGGGAGCTTCGAGATCCACGGCGTGCGGGTGGACTACGGAAGCCACCGCCTGCACCCCACCACCGACCCCGAGATCCTGACCGCCCTCCGGGACCTCCTGGGTGCCGACCTCCTGGAGCGACCCAGGCGGGGCAGGATCCTGCTGGGAGGACGGTGGATCCACTTCCCCCTCCGCCCCCTGGACCTCGCCATGCGGGCCCCGCCCCGTTTCCTCATGGGGGTGAGCTCCGACCTCCTTCGCAGGCTGGCGCCCCGGGGGCGGGCGGCCGGTGAGGAGACCTTCGCCACCGTACTGGAGAGAGGGTTGGGCTCGACGATCTGCAAGGCGTTCTACTTCCCCTACGCCCGGAAGATCTGGGGGTTGGCTCCGGAGGAGATCTCCCCCACCCAGGCGGCCAAGCGGGTCACGGCGGGATCCCTGGGAAAGCTCAT
>JBFYZD010000245.1:0-14202 GCA_041309685.1 Gemmatimonadales bacterium
CCCCCCCCAGCTCCCCCTGCTGTCGAAGGTAGCGGGCCACCGGGCCGGGGTCGGGCCGCCGAGCTACCATGGGAGGGCTAGAGGAGACCGGTGAGGCGGTCCAGGAGCTTCTCAGCCACCTCGTCCTTGGGGAGGATGGGTAGCTGTTCCACCCCGCCTTCCGTATCCAGGACCGTCACGCGGTTCGTGTCCAGGTCGAAGCCCGACCCCGGCTCCAACGGACTGTTGGCGGCGATGAGGTTGAATCCTTTTTCCTTGAGCTTGCGCCGGGCGTTCCCCTTCAGGTTCTCCGTCTCGAGGGCGAAGCCCAGGGCGACGGATCCGGGTTTCCGACCTTCCAGGGCGGCCTTGGCGATGTCGTCCGTGGGGTGGAGGCGAAGCTCCAGCGACTCCTCCTTCCGGGACCGCTTCAGCTTCTCCCCCCTGGGGTGCTCCAGCCGGAAATCCGCCACCGCGGCCGCAAACATGACGACGTCCATCCGGGGGATCCGGGGGAGGACCTGGGCCTTCATCTCCCCGCTGGTCTCCACCCGGATCGTCTCGACGCCGGTGGGGTCCGGTAGAGGGGAGGGCCCCGTCACGAGGGTCACTTCCGCGCCCCTTCGCCAGGCCGCCCCGGCCAGGGCGAACCCCATCTTCCCCGAGGAGCGGTTGCCCAGGAACCGCACCGGATCCAGGGGTTCCCGGGTGGGGCCCGCCGTCACCAGGACCTTCCGCCCGCCCCAGGCCGGGTCCCGCCCCAGGGCGCGGCCCACATGCTCCAGGATCCCGTCGGGCTCCAGCATCCGCCCCGGCCCCTCCCCTTCCCCGTAGGCCAGGGGCCCCGATCCGGGGCCGGCCACGAGGTAACCCAGGGTTTCCCGGAGGTGGCGTAGGTTCTCACCCGTCTGGGGGTGGTCGAACATCGCCTCGTTCATGGCGGGACAGAGGATCACCGGCACCCGGGCCACCAGCAGCAGGGTGGTGAGGAGGTCGTCGGCCATGCCGTGGGCCGCGCGGGCAAGGAAGTTCGCGGTGGCCGGAGCCACCACCACCACATCGGCCTCCGTTCCCAGACGGATGTGCCGGGCCGGGCCCGACCCGGACCAGAGGTCCGTCAGGACCTCCCTCCCGGTGACCCCCTGGAAGGAAAGAGGCTGGATGAACCGCTGGGCTCCGGAGGTCAGAACGACATCGACCCGGGATCCCAGACGGGTCAGGTCCCGGGCCAGCTGAACGGACTTGTACGCGGCGATCCCGCCGGCGACGCCCAGGACCACCCGCCGCCCCTCCCATGGGCGCCTCGGTTGGATGACCCGGACCGCCATGGCGCCCTACTCCTCCCGCCGCCGGCGCTTCACCAGACGGAACTCGATGGCCCCGGAGGTCAGCGCTTCCAGGGACCGGGTGGTGAGCTTCTTCTCGGTCCCCAGGGGCATGGTCTCCTTGGGCAGAGCGTTCAGCTCCCGGGCATACCGGGCGGCCACAAGGACGCCCAGGTACTTGGAGTAGGTGTGCTTGGCGACTTCGTCGGGGGTGAACACGCGCATGGACGAACCTTCCTCCCAGTGGACTTCGAAGACCATTCCCAGACGGGACTTCTTGCGGCTCTAGCGGGCCCCCGGGGGACCCTCCAGCAGGGTTTCCCTCTCCAGGATGGAACGGATTCCGTCCCGGAGGACCCTTACTTCCTCCACACAGCCCGAGGTTCCCTCTGGAGGCGGACGGCCCGTGAGGGCCAGATCCCGCACTTCCCGGATGGCCTGCTCCAGGCTGTCGTTCTTCACGAAGAAATTGAAGCTCTCGGCGGCCACCAGCTCCTGAAGGGCGGTGCTCAGACGGCGGCGAACCGCCTCCTCTCCCTCCGTCCCCCTCCCGGTCAGCCGCCGGAGGAGAACCTCCACCGACGGTGGAAAGATAAACAGAAGGAGCGCCTGGGGAACTGCCTCCTGGATCTGGCGGGCTCCCTGGACGTCGATGTCCAGGACCACATGGCGCCCTCCTTCACTGGCCCGGACCAGGCTCTGGAGCGGGGTACCGTAGAGGTGGCCGTGAACCTGGGCCCACTCCGCCAGCTCCCCCTTCCGGATCATCTCGCGGAACCGGGCATGGGAGACGAACCAGTAGTCCCGGCCGTCCTCCTCCCCCTCCCGGGGGGCCCGGGTGGTGGCGGAGACGGAGAAGGAGAACCCCTCCTCCCGCTCCACCAGAGCCCGGGCAATGGTGGTCTTTCCCGCCCCACTGGGAGCGGCCAGGACCAGGGGGGCCCGCTGGAGCTGCGGGAGGCTCATTCCACGTTCTCCAACTGCTCCCGGAGGCGCTCGATCTCCTCCCGGATGGCCACCGACGCTCGGCTCATCTCCAGGTCGTTCGCCTTGGAGGCGATGGTGTTGGCCTCCCGGTGCATCTCCTGCACCAGGAAGCCGAGACGCTTGCCGACGGGGTCGCCGTTCCCCTCCTTCATCGCCTCCCGGAAGGCCTGGAGGTGCGCCTTGAGGCGGACGATCTCCTCGTTGATGTCCCAACGCTCCGCCAGGTAGGCCACCTCCTTGGCCAGACGATCAGGGTCCACCCCCTCCTGTTGGCTGAGTTCCCGGATGGCCGCCTGAAGGCGCTCCCGCTCGGCCAGCAACCGCAAGGGTGCCCGCTCCTGGGCGATGGCCAGATGCCCTTCCATGGCCGCGAGCCGCTCCCGGAGGTCCACCTCGAGGCGGGCTCCCTCCTTCTCCCGCATCTCCAGCGCCATGCGGGCGGCCTCCTCGGTGACTTCCCTGAGCACCCGGGGATCCATCTCCGGGGCCTGCCCTGGCCCCTCGGGAGCCTGGAGGATCTCCCCGAATCGGAGAAGCGAGTCCAGTTCCCCCCCCCCGGAGAGCCCCAACCGCTCCCGCAGCTCCCGGAAGAGCATCGCGAAGTGCTGTGCCCGGTCCCAGTCCACCTTCGGGAGCCCCTGGGCGGAGGCGTCCCGATCCCGCTCCAGGGTGAGGGAGAAGTTCACGTGCCCCCGGGAGAAGAACGCCCGGAGCCAACCCTGGAGCTCCGCCTCGGAGCGGTCCAGTCCCGACGGGATCTTGAGGTGGGCGTTGAAGAAGCGGTGGTTCACCGTCTTGACGGAAGCCCGGAGCCTGCCTTCCGGCAGCTCCCGCTCCGCCTCCCCATACCCCGTCATGCTCCGAATCATTCGTCGCTCCTGAGGTCAGGCCGGGGCCGGCTCCCGGGCTCCCCCCCCCCAGGCAGAGCGAGGGAACGCCGCGGCCACGGTCCCGGGTTCGGTGATTCTCAGTTCCACATCGTCCACCGGACCCCGTAGACGGACCGGGTCGCCGGAAGAAGCCGCCCCGGGAGGTCCTGGTTGCGTTCCCGGATGGTGAGGTTCTCCCACTTGAAGAAGACCCTCACGGTCACCACGCGGATCTGCAGGCGAAGGAACCAGCTCTGGTAGAACGGTACCATGGCCTGAACCCCCTCTCCCACCCCCCCGGCCTCCCCTACCGCAGGGAAGGGAACCACCATGGGGTCGCGGCCCTTCACCCCCAGGTCGAACCAGACCTCCAGGTTCTCCGTGGGAAGGAACGCATCGTGGAAGCTGAGGCTTCCCTCGTAGCTCCGCCGGGGGAGGTAGCGCCAGGGCACCTCGCCCCCGGCCAGGGGCACGAGGTCCGCCGTGGAATCCGCCGGGGCCGCCCAGACGTCCTCGGCCTGGTCCCACCACTGGAAGGATCCCACCAGCGCCATCCCCTGGGGATAGAGGGGCACCCGGGCGGAGAGCTCGAAGCCCTCCCGGGTCCCGCCGGGAAGGGTCAACCCCTCCCGATCCGTCGCCAGCCCCAGGGGGAAGAGAGAGTCCGCTTCCACCTTCAACCGGGCCCCCGAAAGGGCAAGAGCCCGCCACTGGAGATGAGCCCCATAGCGCAGCCCGTTCCCCTCGGAGAAACGGGGGCCGGGAACGGGGGAGGGAACGGTGTCGGGCGGGGCAGGGGCTTCCCCCTCTCCAGCTTCTTCCCCCGGCGAACGGTCCACCCTGTCGGGAAGGTAGGGAAGCCCCCACTCCCCCGAGCCCAGCTCCGCGAAGAGGGAGAGCCCCCGGACCGGGGCGGTCCAGGCCCGGAGACGGGTTCGGGAGACCGACCTCTCCTCCCAACTCTCCCATTCCAGCTCCCCCCCGAGCCCGCCGAAAGGACCAAGGGCCGCCTGGGCCTCCAACGAGGCGCTGGAGCCGGGCAGCCCCTCTCCCGTGAGCCGCTGCACCCGGCCCAGGGCCCTCAGGAAGGGGGAGTCGAAGCTGAGGAGCCCCCCCGTCTGGGTGCGTCTTCCCGTGCCAAAGGGGAAGGTGTCCCCCTCCTCGGTCCGGAGGGACCCGGAGGCGTAGTAGAGATCCCCCACCAGCCCCGGCAGGAGGCTCCACCGGGTCCGGACGGACCAGTCGGTCCGGGAAGCCTTGGAAGGATCGTAGAGGGAGCCCCGGTCGGCCCCGGAGCGCGAGAAATCCACCACCAGGGAACCGGGACCCCCGAGAGGCCGGGCGTACCGGATCCATCCCCCGGTGCCGGAACCGGGCTCCTTCCCCTGGTACCCCTGGGTGTCCACCCGGTCGATCCCGAGGGCCAGCACCCCTCCGAAGGCCCGGGGATGGGAAAACGTCCCCCGGAAGAGGTTGGTGTTGAGGTCTCCCGTCCCGGCCTCCACCAGGGAGTAGGCCCGCCCGCCCTCCGCCAGAATGCTGGTGAGCTCGATCCGGATCCCGTTCGTGGAGCGTACCACCCGCACCGAGCGGAGGCCGGCGAGGCCGATCCGGGTGAGGTCCGGCACGCTCCCTTCCAGGGGGAGAACCTCCAGCTCGTCTCGAAAGACACGGATCTGCCCTCCTCCCGCCCCGAAGGCCGACACCGAGACGGGAGTCCCGAAATCACCCCCTCTCAGGAAGATCACGCCCGGCACCTCCGCCACCAGCTCCGCCAGGGTCAGGGCCCGGCTCCCCAGGATCTGGTCCCGGTCCCACTCCCAGACTCCCGTGTGCCACCCGGGAGGAGTGGGACGAACCAGCCCGGGAAGCTGCACCGCGGGGAGGGTGTCGCCGGCGGGGACCGTGTCGGGGGTGACGCCCAGGGTGTCCCCGGGTTCCACGACCGTGGTGTCGCGAAGGGGAGGGAGGGTGTCGGGAATGACCTGGGAACGGGCCGACACCGGAAGGAGGAGAGCCAGGAGAAGGGAGGCGCTCCCGAGGGCTGGACCCGCTCGGCCGGCCTGGCGAGGGACGGAAGGGGTCATCAGGAGAGGCGGCTCCGGATCCACTCCAGCAGCAGGCGGGTGGGCACTCCGAATCCTCCCTTTCGTTGGTAGGACAGCTTCCCTTCCCCATAGGCGGTCCCGGCGATGTCCAGGTGTGCCCAGGGGATCTCCCCCACGAACTCCCTCAGGAAAGCCGCGGCCGTGATCGTAACGGCGGCCTTCCCACCTACGTTCATCAGGTCCGCCACGGTGCTGTCCAACTGCTCCCGGTATTCCTTCCAGAGGGGGAAGGGCCAGCAACGCTCCCCGGACCGCTCCCCCGCCTGCCGGAGCTCCTCCACCAGGTCCAGGCTGGTCCCCAGGACCCCTGAGGCCCCATGCCCGAGCGCCACAACGCAGGCTCCGGTCAGGGTAGCGCAGTCCACCATGGCCGCGGGCTTGAAGGTCTGGGCGTAGGAGAGGGCATCGGCCAGGATGAGGCGGCCCTCGGCGTCGGTGTTCACCACCTCCACGGTCTTTCCCTCCCGGGTGCGGATCACGTCTCCCGGTTTTACCGCTCTTCCCGACAGGAGGTTCTCCGAGCTCGGCACGATCCCCACCACGTTCAGGGGAAGGGCCAGCTCCGCCACGGCCTGGAGAGCTCCCAGGACCGCCGCGCCTCCGGACATGTCGTACTTCATCTCCTCCATCCCCAGGGCCGGTTTGATGGAGATCCCCCCGGCATCGAAGGTGAGCCCCTTCCCTACCAGGACCAGCGGCGGGTCCTTCTTCTTCCCGCCCCGGTGCTCCAGGACGATGAGGCGAGGCTCCTGCTCCGATCCCTGGGCCACCGCCAGGAGGGCGTGCATCCCCTGGGTCTCCATCTCCCTGGGCCCGAGGACGGTAACCTTGAGGCCCCCGGCCTTCGCGATCCGGCGGGCTTCCTCCGCCAGGTGAGAGGGGGTGGCGATGTTTCCGGGACGGGCCTGGAGGGTACGGGCCAGGTTCTCCCCCCGGGCCTGGGCCAGGCCGATGCGAAGCCCCATCCGGGCCTCCGCCCCGCTCCGGGGGCCCAGGAGGAAGAGCTTCTCCACCTGGGACCGGGGACCGTCGCGGTCCTCCCGGGTCTTCAGCTCCCGGAAGCACCAGGCCGCCAGGACGCCCCCTTCCGTCGCCGCCTGCGTGGCCAGGGCCACCTCCAGGGGCCAGGAGGGATCCAACCAGAAGGAGATCTCCTTCAGGTTCAGCCCCTCCGCCACCCGGACGGCCCGTCCCGCGACCCGCCTGAGGGCCTCGGCGTCCAGTTCCTCCTTCTTTCCCAACCCCACCGCCAGGAGCCGCTGGGGAGCCCGTTTCCCCTCGGGGAAGAGCAGGAGGGTCTCCTCCCTCTTCCCCTTCAGGTCCCCCCGCTCCAGCGCCTTGCGCAGCGCTCCCCCGACCAGGAGATCTGCGGCGGCGAGGACTCCATCCAGGACCTCCGTTCCCTCTACAAGGGGGAGGACCAGGAGTGGAGTGGCTGTGGTCAGAGGGTCGCGGAAGATCAAATCGACGTTCATGAGCCCGATTTCCTTGGTTCGTCCTCCCGGGGGAGCCGGAGCACAGACCCGGGACAAGGCATAAAGGATATAAAATTACCACGTTTCTTGCCTCTCCCCACCTTTCGTCTTATCTTCGGTTTCGGTATTTATTCGGTATTCCTGAAATCCTTCGGTAGGTCATGGCACCCCTGCGCCAGGGGCCTCCCCTCCTGCTGGACATGGAGGGGGCCAGAGGCTCTTCCCCTCTCTTCTCCCCTTCCCTTCCGGGCCTTCCCGGAAGCCGGCAGGCGCTGTGCGTGTGGCTCCCTACCTTCGAGCTCCGCCTGGATCTGGTCCGCTCTCCGGAGCTGGACGCCACCTCCGTGGCCCTCCTCTCCCCGGGCGAGGGAACCCGGCGAACCCTCTGGCAGGTCTCGGAGCGGGCCGCCGATGCCGGGGCCCGGCCCGGCCAGATGGTCTCCCAGGCCATCTCCCTCTGCCCCTCCCTCACCCTCCTGGAGCCGGACCCGGCCCACTACGACGCCGCCCAGGAGGAGATGGTGGAGGCCCTCATGGAGTTGAGTCCCGTGGTGGAGCCCGCCGGGCCGGGGCGGGTCTTCGTGGGGATGGATGGGCTGGAGCGCCTCTACGGCCCTCCCTCCCAGCAGGTGATGCGGGCACTCCAGGCGCTCCTGGAGGTCTTCCCCCGCCCCCTGGTGGCGGCCACCCGCATGGGCCGGGCGCCAGGGAAGTTCGGAGCCTGGGTGGCAGCCACCCGGAGTGGCCCCGGGCGCCCGGTTCTGGTGGGGGAGGCCGATCTCCCCTCCTTCCTGGCCTCCTGCCCCGTCTCCGTCCTCCCGGTGGACCCCCTCATGATCCAACGGCTGGAGCGACTGGGGATCGCCACCCTGAAGCAGCTGGCCGCCCTTCCGCAGTCGGCCCTGGTGAGCCAGTTCGGCCTCCAGGGAAGGAAGGCGGTGGAGTGGGCTACCGGGCGGCGCCTGGATCCGGTACGTCCCCTGCACCGCCCCCAGCCCATCCGGGTTTCCCTGGATCTTCCCTCCCCGGCGGGCCGGACCGAGACCCTGCACGGGGCCTTGGACCGGCTCCTGGAGAAGGCCCTCGCCCGCCCCGACCGCCGGGGACGGAGCATCCGGGGAGTGCGCCTGCGGGCTCGGCTGGAGGGTGGGGGGTCCTGGTCCGTGGAAGCCATCCTCCGGGAACCTGCGGCCCGGCGGGAATCCCTGGCCTTTCCTCTCCGGGGGAAGATGGCCCTCTCACCCCCGCCCCGGGCGGTGGAAAGCCTGGCGGTGGAGCTCTTCCAATTCGGGGCCGCCACCACCCAGCCCGGATTCTTCGACCGGAAGGAGGAGGGGGGGAGGGAGGCGGAAGGGACGGAGCTGGAGGAGGGGTCCGTGCCCCCTTCCCTCCGGGAGGCGGTGAGGGAGCTGAAGCTGAAGCTGGGCCACTCCCCCCTCTACCGGGTGGTGGAGATGGATCCCTGGTCCCGGATTCCGGAGCGGCGCTACGCCCTCCTGAGCTTCGAGCCGTGAAGAACCCCGACCCCCGGGCCTTCCGCCCCCTGAATACCCCCCGCCCCGTCCGGGTGCGGACGGGGGAGGGCGGGCGCCCCCTCGTCCTCCATCTGAACGGGGGGGGCCAAAAGGTCCTCCAGATCCTGGAGATCTGGCAGATCGACGAGGAGTGGTGGCGGGAGCCCATCTCCCGCCGCTACGCCACCCTGACCCTGGAGGAGGGACGGACGGTCACGGTGTACCGGGATCTGCTGGAAGACCGATGGTACCTCCAGGAGGGGTGAGGGTGGACGCCGGTCCGTCGGGGCTCCCCCCGGGTTCAGCCGACCACGAAGGATCCGTATCCCACCACCTGGTTTCGGGGCCCCGCCGTGTCCCCGGAGTTCCGGAGGTCCACCCGGAGGACGGAGAGGCCCTCGGCCCTGGCCCGCAGGAGGAGTCCTGCCAGGGGGGTCCGCCCGCAGGCCTGCTGGACCCCGATCTCCTCCGGCCGGCACGTCTCGATGGCCCGGGCCGTGGCCTCGTCCAGTGCCACCGCCCGGTCGTAGGGGAGGTAGTGGCTGAGGTCGGAGCTGACCACAAGGAAGGTCTCGTCCCCTCCCCAGACCTTCTCCAGAACCGCCGCCACCTCCTCGGGCCGGGCTTCCCCCACCACCAGGGGGAGGAGCGTGAACTCCCCCAGCACCACCTGCAGGAAGGGGAGATGGACCTCCAGGCTGTGCTCCTCCTCGTGGGCCTCGTCCAGGAGGTGCACCTGTGGGAGCTCCAGGGCCGCAGTGAGCCCCTCTTCATCCAGGGGGACCTTCCCCAGGGGGGTCTCGAAAGCACAGGCGCTGGAAGCGGCCAGCCCCCGGAAGGGACACCGGTGGGCGGGCCCCAGGAGTACCACCCTCCGGACCCTCCCCTTGAGAGGGGCCAGAAGGCGGTACCCCGTGGCCGCGACGGGTCCGGAGTACCGGTAGCCGGCATGGGGGGCGATGAGGGCCTTGGCTCGGAAGGGCCGACTGGAGGGCTCACCCGGGGAACCGGGGGGGAGGGGGGGACCCGGGGGAGTCTCCTTCAGGAACCCTTCCACTTCCGCCCGGAGGGCCGCCGCCCCCGCCGGGTAGAACAGACCCGCTACCGCCGGAGCTCGGACCCACTCCATGAGCGCCTCCCCAGGAAGGGGATTGAAGGGAAAGCTGAGAAGAGCCCGCAGGAGGCATCCCCGCTCCAGGGAACTCCTCCGGGAAAGAAAGATACCAGGGGGAAGAGACGAGGGACACGCAGGATGGGCAGGAGCTACCGCCCCTCCTCCCCTCTCCCGGATCCGATGGGAGAAGAGCCATGAGCGACCGGCCCACTCCACACCTCCTCCTTCTCGCCTCCGCTCTCTTGCTGGGCGGATGCGCGGTGGGGAGACCTCTGGGTAACCCCTTCCAGGAGGGGAGCGCATCTTCCGGTCAGGTGACCCTCCACGTCACCAACCTGAACTTCCTCCAGGCCACCCTCTACGGGGTAACCACCGGAGGCCGGCGCAGGCTGGGTACCGTGGAAGGAGAAAGGGACTCCGTCTTGCGCATCCCCATGGGCGCCCCGGCGGAGCTGCAGATCGAGATCGACCTCCTGGCCGGGCCCAGATGCTACACCGAGCGCATCTGGGCGGAACCCGGGGACGTCCTCGAGCTCACCATCCAGGAGGCGGGAGGCAACCTGAGCTGCAGGATCCGGGATTGAGGACGGCCCGGAGGCACAGGGTCGAACCCTGTGCCTCCGGGCCGGGAACGCGCCGCGGCTCGATGACCCGAGGCGCTCTTTCCTCTTCTGTCTTCCCTCTCCTCACCCCTCCAGGATCGGAGCCAGGACCTCTTCCAGGGTGGGGCGGCCCAGCACCTGAAGCTCGTAGCGGACCCTGGTCTGGGGGACCGGGATCTTCACCAGCCGAGCCAGGTCGATGGGGGTGCCCACGGCCAGGCCTTCCACCCCGCCTTCAGCCGCCCTGGCGATGGTGGCCTCCAGGTCCCTGACCTGGGCTTCTCCATAGCCCATGGCCGGGAGGAGGATCCCCAGATCCGGGTACTTCCGGAAGGTGTCCACCAGCTCGCCCACCAGGTAGGGCCTGGGATCCACCAGCTCCGCGGCTCCGTTCTTCCGGGCGGCGATGACGGCGGCGCCGTACTTCATGCCCCCGTGGGTCAGGGTGGGGCCGTCCTCCACCGCCAGGACCCTCTTCCCCCTGAGAACGCTGGGATCGTCCACGAAGAGGGGGGAAGCCGCCTCCAGGATCACGGCCCTGGGGTTGATGGCCTCCACGTTCCTCCGGACCTCCTCGATCCCCTCGGGAGAGGCCGTGTCCACCTTGTTGATGATGACCACGTCGGCCATGCGGACGTTGGTCTCCCCTGGGTAGTAGCGGAGCTCGTGTCCGGGGCGGTGCGGGTCCACCAGGGTGATGTGGATGTCGGGCGCGTAGAAGGGGGTGTCGTTGTTCCCTCCGTCCCAGAGGATGACGTCGGCCTCCTTCTCCGCCTCGGCGAGGATGTCGCCGTAGTCCACGCCGGCAAAGACCACCGAGCCGTTGGCGATGTGGGGCTCGTACTCCTCCCGCTCCTCGATGGTGACCTCGTGGCGGACCAGGTCCTGCTCCCCGGCGAAGCGCTGGACCCGCTGCTTGGCCAGGTCCCCGTAGGGCATGGGATGGCGCACCGCCGCCACCTTCTTGCCCCCTTCCCTCAGGACACGGGCCACGGCCCGGGAGGTCTGGCTCTTCCCCACCCCCGTGCGGGAGGCGCACACGGCCACCACCGGCTTGTGGGACCGGAGCATGGTCCGGGTGGCGCTGGGAAGCTCGAACCCGGCCCCCCGGGTGTTCACCCGGGACGCCAGGTGCATGACGTAATCGTAAGAGACGTCGGAGTAGGCCATCGCGCAGCGGTCCACCTTGAGGCTGACGATGAGATCCTCCAGCTCGGCCTCAGGATGGATGGGGATGCCCTGGGGATAGAGGGCTCCAGCGATGCTGGCGGGGTAGATCCGGTCGTCGATGTGGGGGATCTGCTGGGCGGTGAACCCCACCACCTCCACCCCCTCATCCTCCCGGTAGAGCGTGTTGAAGAGGTGAAAATCCCTCCCGGCGGCGCCGAGGATCAGAATGCGGCTTCGAGGCATGACGAAAAACCTCATCGGTTCAGGGTAGGCGGGTTTCCTTATCCCGATGGAACGGCAGGGGGTGGAGCCAGCCCCGGCGGTGCCGGGAGGCCCCGCTCCGAGACCCACTCTAGCGAACGGAGATGGCCCGGTCCAGATGGGCCATCAACAGGCGGACCCGAAGGTCCTCGCGGGGAAGCCCCGAATGGGGCCCGGTCCGCCGGAAGAACTCCCCGGCCTCCGCCGCTCTTCCAAGAAGGAGCCTCGCCGCCACCCCGGTCTCCATCAGAAAGGAGCCGGGGAGCCAGGGCTCCCCAGCCTCCAGCGACCCCACCAGGGCCTCCGTGGCCTCCACCACCCCTGGCCAGTCCCTGTTCTCGAGGGCTGGAAGGAGGACGAGAGAGGCTTCCACGCCTTCCGGCGCCCCCCAGGCGCGGGCGCGCTCCAACCCCCTGGAAAGAAGGGGCGGATCCAGGATTCGCCACCCCGTGGCCGCCGTCCACCCGGCCCCTTCCACCACCTCCCTGAGCCAGCCGGCCCAATCCGCCGGTGGGGCCTCCATGGCCACCAGCGCCTCGGCCCGCTGGAACCGATACAGAGCCTGGCGAAGCTCCGCATCCGTCGCCGCCGGTCCAGGGGCGGCTCCCAGCGCCGAAGGGAGCCCCGGTCGCCAGGGGACCTCGAGCGGGAGGCCGCGGTCCGGCGCGTCTCCGGCTCTTCCCCCTTCCCTCCCCTGCCGCGCAAGGCGAAAGCGGTTTCGGAGGGCCAGGGCTCTTCCCATGGGAATCTGGGGAACCGGGGTCACCGAGGCCTCACCTTCTCCCTGGCCAGGAGGGAGGAAGGCATCGGCCAGGTCGAACGGCCCCGCCGCGCTCTCCAGGAAGCCCAGCGCCGGTTCCCTGAGGAATCGAGTTCGCTCGGCTCCCAGATCCAGGATCGGGAAGAAGTCGGAGTTGGGGTGGGGCCACGCATCCAGGAGGGGCGCCAGCGCATCCCGGGTGAGGAAGCGGGTGGTCTCCATGAGCTCGGGCGGGAAGGGAAAGGTGCGGACAAGGTCCTCCGCCACGCCGGGGAAGGCGACGACCCTCCAGTCCGGGGCCGGGAGCAGAGGGTCCCTCCCCGCCACGATGAGCATGTCCGAGGCGTGGACCAGGAAGACGTGGTAGGAGGGGAAGACCCGGTGAATGGCCGCCAGGACGCTCAGGATCAGGCCATCGTCGATCTCGTAGAGGTGGATCCACTGGCCGAACACCCCGCCCGGGGCAAGCCTCCCCCGGACCCTCTGGTAGAACTCCACGCTGAAGAGGCTGGAAACCCCGCTCACCCAGGGGTTGGAGGGCTCGGAGAGGATCAGGTCCAGGGGAGGACCGCCCTGGGCCAGGAAGGATTTGGCGTCATCGAGGACGAAACGGGAGCGGGAGTCATCGAAGACGCGGTGTGTGGCAGGGAGAAACACCCTGGAGCCCTCCAGCATCTCCGGCTCGATCTCGACCGTGATGACGGTGTCCAGGTTGGGGCTCCCCAGGAGCATGTGGGAGGAGAGCCCCGACCCCTGCCCCACCACCACCGCCGACCGGGCCTGGGGGTTGTGGGCCAGGGTGATCAGGGAGGTGAGGATCTGGGTGGGCTCGTCCAGGGAGAGGGGAACCGGCCCGAGGGAACGGGCTTCCTCCGGGGTCAGGAGCCACGCCTCGGTGAGGGTGGCGTCGGGCTTACCATTGGTGGAGAGGGTCAGGACGCCCGGGGGCTTCCGGTCCGCCGAGACCGTGGCGGTCCTGCCGTCCTTGTAGAAGAGGATCTCGGTCCCCTCCCCGGGGAGATGCCCCGTCCGGTAGACCCCGCTGGTGAGGAGGGCCCGGTCCATGCGAACCCCCAGGAGGGCCAGGAGGGCCACACCCGCGGCCCCCAGGGCCGAAGCCACCGCCCAACCCCTGGCCCGGGGGCGTTCCGGCCCAGCGGCCCGGTAAGCCACCGCCCCCAGGAGCAGAACGCCCAGGGCCATGTCCAGCCCGCCCCCCAGCACCAGAAGGGGCTGGAGCCCCACCAGGGGAAGGAGGATCAGCGAGGCCAGGATGACCCCGACGATGCTCCCCAGCGTGTTGATGCCGTAGACCCAGCCGATGGCCCGTTCCCCCTCCCCGCTGGAGAGGAGGGTGCGGGTGATGAGGGGGAGGGTCATGCCGGCACAGAAGGTGGAGGGGAGCATCACCATCAGGGCCACCCCGTACCGGGCCAGATTGAAGAGGGAGTAGCCCGATGGAGTGCGGTTCAGGGCCGAAAGGAGCTCCGCCGTCCAGCCGAAGCTGGCCACGTACAGGGGGAGGGTTGCCAGGGCCGATGCCCCCATCACCCACTGGATCCAACCCAGGCTTCGGACGGGATCGGCGATGCGATCGGCCCGGGCCCGCATCCAGAACGCTCCCAGGGCCAACCCGAGAATGAAGGCCGAGAGCATGATCTCGAAGGAATGGGTGGCCGTGCCCAGCACCAGGGAGAGCATCCGGATCCAGGCGATCTCGTAGATGAAGGAGGCCAGGGCCGTTCCGAAACTCACCCACAGGAGGAGGCGCCAGAGGTCCCCTTTCTCCATGCCCCCGCCCCCGGGGGCCGGAAGGGAATCGGATGGGGCCACTCCCCGGCCTCCGGCGTAGGGGTCGCGGCTGGCGGTCCCCGAACGTTGGTCCGCCGCCCACACCAGGAGGGCCACCGACACGTTCAGGACCGAAGCGGTGAGGACCGTTCCTGGCAGGCCGAACATTCCCAGGAGGACGAAGCCCGCCACCAATGCCCCCACCGCCGCTCCGAAGCTGTTGCAGAAATAGAGGAGGGACAGGACG
>JBFYZD010000246.1:0-10533 GCA_041309685.1 Gemmatimonadales bacterium
CCGGCACGGGAGCTCGACCGGACCAGTACGAGGCGCTCCTGCGGCGGGCTGCCGAGCTGGGATACCACGGGATCTCTCTGGCGTACGTGAACACCTTCTCCGTGAACTTCGACGTCTGTCAGGCGCATCCCGGCGACTCCGATTGCCCGGAGAAGGCCCGACTGGAGATCCTCCTGGGTACCGAAAGCGGCTACAACCCCCCCAGCGTGGACGAAGCGAACTCGGCCTACCGCCGTCTCGTGGCTCTTCTCCGCTACCTGGATGCCTCTCACCCCCAGGAGGGCTGGGGTGAGTACCTGGCGGGGGACGTGCCACGCTGGGAGCGCATCGCCTTCGGCGGGCATTCCCAGGGCGGTGGACACGCGGCCATGACGGGGAAGCTCCACTCCGTGGCCCGGGTTCTTCTCTTCGACGCTACCGAGCCCAGCGCATGGACGCAGGGGGCGTTCACGACGCCCCCGGAGCGCATGTTCGGATTCGTCCACACGCTGGAGCCCATCTATCAGCCCATCGTGCGTTCCTGGACGAACCTGAGGCTGCCGGGCTCCCTGACCAATGTGGACGGCTTGGCCCCGCCCTTCGGGGGCTCCAACCGACTATCCACGGGCCGAACGGACTGCCGCGGGGATGCCCAGAGCCTGGGGTTCTACCACAACTGCCCGGTGGTGGACGAATACCTTCCCCTGGACGGCACTGGTGGATCGGTCTTCGGGCCTGTGTGGGACTACATGCTCACGGCGGTCCGGGCCGGTGACCCGCCCCCCGCGGCCGGCGCGACGATCCTGGTGAGTCCCCCGGGCGAGTCGTGGCTGGATCCTGAGCTGGCTCGCCTGGAGGGCACGCCCTGGATGACCTTCCAGGACGGGACGGGCAGGGTGTACCTGGCCCGCCTCCGGGAAGAGGATGGGACGGTAGCGGAGGCCCAATTGGTCGGTGACGGAGGGGCCCCTCTCCTCTCCACCTTCAACGGACCCGAGTTCGGACTCGACGCCGGTGGAGCGGCCCTCTACTACAGCCGCACGATTGGGAGCGGGATCCAGGCCGCCCGGGTCGCCTGGACCCTGGACCCCTTCACCGGGGACCTGACCCCGAGCCTGGAGGTGGTCACATCGGGAGATACCCACTTCACCCCTCTGCCCAGCACGGATTCCTCGGCCGCTTCCACGCGCCTGGTCCTCGTTCGCCGCCCCCCAAGCTGGGGAACAGCCCTCTGGCTGGATCTTGCCGAGCCCGGCGTCGAACACCCCCTCGCCTTCCTTCAGGAGCGCACCGATGGTGATGCCCGTTGGGCCGTGGGCACCCGAGTGATCGCGACCAACGCCCACCCCGACCATCCGGGCCAGATCGCGCTTCTGGACACGGAGACGGGCCAGGTGACCCGGGTATCGAACGTCGCCAGTCCGCCCGTAGGATCTCCCTACGGATGGTCCGCGCCGGAGGCCGGTGGCAGGCTCGCGGCTCTGGGAACCCTCTCCAGCACGGAGTTGGGCGTCTGGCTCCCCGACGGACAGGGGGGATACGCTCTCTCCCGGACGCTCACGGCTCCTCCGGGAGCGCCCGCCGTCATCGGCTCACCCGAGCCCTTCGTGGCTGGAGGACGTTCGTACGTGAGCCTCACGCTGGCCGAGGAGGAGAGGATCGTACCCGGCGAAACGCGGCAGGAGGTTTGGATCATGGATCTCCAGGGATCGGTGGCCCTCCGCTGTGACGACGGGACCCCCGGGCCCATCACCCGGGTCGATCCCGAGGTGATCTTCCTCCAGGGCAAGGCCTTCGTCTACTACTACGTCATGGGCCAGGGAACCTCCGAGGTGTACGCCTGCGCGACGGGTATCAGGGCCTGATCTCGAGGGGCGAGCCGCCCGGACCTCTATTCCTCCCCCCCTGCCGCGGCCACCCGTGCCGCCGTCGCTTCCCGGAAGTCGTGGAGGGCCGAGGCCTCCGCCAGGATCACCCTCCGGTCCCCCTCCTCCAGCGCCATCTCCGAAGCGGACGGTCGGATCGAGCCCACCTCACCCCCACCGATCCATCCCGCCAGGGGGCCACCCCAGACCGAGCTCGCCATGGGCTCCGCCGGTGGAGAAGCAGAAGAGGCCGCCCAGGAATCCTCTCCTGACGACCTCGATCAGCCGCCCGAGTTCGATCCCCCCAACCCGGGAAACCCATCCCCCCACCGCTCTTGACCCATCTCACCCATCTCGCCCGCATTCCCACGGTAGGCTCGGGGGCCCTTTCGGTCTCCTTGGGTCCTTCTTCCTCCTATCCTCTCTCCGGCTCAACGTCAGGACCTTCTCTCTCCAGGCATGGGGTCCGCCCGGATGCCAGCGAACATATCCAGGAGGAGGAAATCTCTGTTTCACGCAAAGGGCACTTTTCTGCCCAAAGGAAATTATTCACAGCAGGTCTGAAGACCCTTGCAGAAACCGCGGGGAGGCAGGATATGTGGAATGTTCCATCTACTCTCTCGATGCGTCCGGAGGAGTGTCCATGTCGAAAGACGGGTTGTTCCGATTCTTCCAGCAGGTAGGAGCTGATCCGGCTCTTCGGAGTAAGCTCACCGCCTTCGCCGCCGAACAGGGGTTCGAGTTCTCCGAGGACGAGCTCACCGAAGCCGACCTGGAAGAGTTGGCCGGGGGCCTCATGCCCTCCCGCAGGAAGGACATCGACCACCTGGGCGTCGACCCGGTCTCTCCCTAGGCTGCCGGGTCCCGGCCGGTCAGGAATCCCGGTCCCGTTCGGGGCCTGAATCCCATCCCGGCCCTCCCGCCGGCGCAATGGGGGGAAGGAGCCCGTTCCGTTCCAGGGCCTCGACCACACGGGCATGGTAGTGGAGAAGCCCGTGATCGCTGAGGTCTGCGGCGATGTCTCCGCAGGGCTTCAGGACTTCGGCGATCTCTTCCGGAAGTCCCTCCCCGCCGAGCGTTCTCCGGAGATCGGAGGGCGAAACCGACAGGATCAACCCTCGGAGAGCCCGCCGGTCGAGGGGAAGCTGAGGGCCCAGCGTCTCCAGGGGGAAGGGTACGCACCCCGGCCCGAGGACCATGAGCCAGTAGCCAGGCGCTCGCTGAAACCGCTTCACCAGGACGGGAGCCAGCCGACGGGCCACCTCTGAGGCGAAACCGACCTGACGCGCCAGCTCCTCCGCCATGAGGTCAAGAGCCTCCTCCTGGTAAGCTCCTGCCCCTTCCCCCCAGGAAGAGCCCCCGGCCAGGGCCAGCGCCGATTGAGGCCCGAAAAACCGCACATCCATCCCGGCCCCCCAGGCCAGGCGGGCCACCTCGCTGAAATCCACGTCGCAGGTGATGTCCTGGCCCCCGGCCTGTTCGTAAACCTGCGTGCCGTGGGCCCGCTCTCGAGCGGGCCCGTAGACGCGCAGATGGGGAGTGGGCACACGGGGATCCAGGATGTGGCGGGTGGTCCCTCCGTAGTCCAGGAGGAGGGCCGCACCCAGGCTGCCCTCGGCATTCAGGATCTCACCCAGCCCTCGGAGGAAGGAGGGCAGAGCCGGTTGCCACACGAGGTCCACGGGGAGCAACCCGGACCCGGCCAGGTCGCGCACCAGGGGTTCCATCCCGGCCAGGTACTCCGTCAGAGCCGGGGGGGGAGGCCCCCGGGTTCCGTCCTCCCGAAGCCACCCGTCTTCAAGGGGAATCAGCACCTCGGGCCCCTGAGGGTCACCTTCCCGGCCCAGCTTGCTGAGGTCCAGGTGAAGGCGGGCCACCTCCCCGGGCCCGCGGATCCGGAGTCGCTCGCACGGGAATGCGTCCAGGAGCTCGTTGCAGAGGACGAGACCCCGGAAGGGGGTGGCCACCCGTAGCTCCCGGGCGTCCTGGAGCCTGACTCCGGCACGGCCCGCGAAGATGTGGTCTCTCAGGGTTTCCCTCTGCCGGAGCAGGAGAGCCGGACTGATCTCCCCGCATTCGTAGAGGATGCGGTGGGAGAAGGGGGCCCAGGCAGGGTCGTTGCGGTGCTCGTGGATGTGGTCCAGAACGTCGCGGGCCATCACGCCCTCGCCGGCGCCCAGCTCCAGGATCCGGATGGGCTCCCGGGGGGAGAGATGGCCATCTTCCTTCCACCTCCGGAGGACCGCCCCGATCAGCTCCGCCATCCACCGGCCAAAGAGGGGACTCAGCATCTGGGGATAGGTCCAGAAATGGGCCTTCCCGCGCAGTCTCACCTTCCCCGATCCGTAGTACCCCCGGGCGGGATGGTACAGACACTCCTCCATGTATTGAGCGAAGCTGGGGTGCATCGAGCTCCCTCCGGACCCGGGACCCTTCAAGGGGAACATACTTCCTGTTCCCGGAGGAGCCAGGGCTGGGAGAAGGAGCCCCGGAGGGCTCTATCGGGCGCATGTTGGGAGCGAAGACCCCGTGGTAACGGTGACGGTGGATGCGGGGAGGAGGGAGGATCTGGGCGAGGCGATCCAGGAGCTCCAGGGCCGAGAGACGGAGGGCGGTGCGGCCGGCGGGATCGGTCGGGTCCTGGCTCCCCTCACCCTCGACCCGGTCGAACAGCCCGTCCACAACGCCCAGATGTGCAGGACGGCCCCGGACGCCCCCGCACCTAACATCCCCCGAACCCCGGGCGTCTGATGGGGTGGCGCACCGCTGGCGCGCCGAGGGATCGCGGAGGTCGGGCACGGAAGTGGAGCGGAGAATCCGGATGCCGGAGCCAAGGAGACAACGCATGCCGATGGGCCTCGTCCTTCCCCTGGCCCTCCTGGGCCTGGCCTGCCATGATCCCGCCGGTCCCCCCGACCCCGTCATCGAGGATCCCCCCCCACCCTACACCGTCGCCTTCGAGGACCGGGCGATCACCTACCCCTCCAGCGGAGGCGGAGCCCGGGAGGTCCGCTTCCGCTTCTGGTACCCGGAGGGCGTGACCAGCCCGGCCCCCCTGGTTCTGGTGTCCCACGGCGGGGACGGCTCCACGCAGGGGTACACCCACTTCGAGCACCTGGCCTGGGAGTATTCGGCCGCCGGCTACGTGACGCTCGTGCTCAACCACCTCCCGTCCTCGAGCTTCCTCCAGCACGAGCGGGACCGCCCCGGCGACGTCACGACGGTGCTGGACGCCGTGCTGGGGGGGAAGGTGCCCTTTCCCCAGGGCTTCCGGGGCTCCCTGGACGGAGCCCGCGTCGGGCACGTGGGGCACTCCTGGGGCGCCTACACCAGCCACGCCGTGGGCGGGGCCCGCTTCGAGCAGGGCACCTTCCGGGACGAGCGCGTCAAGGCCATCGTCCCCCTCTCCCCCCAGGGCCCCGGCAACTTCGGCGCGTACGACACCGAGCCGGACCTCAGCCGCCCGTCCACCGACAACTCCTGGTCCTCGGTGGTCATCCCCGCCTACAACCTGGTGGGGGCGCTGGAGAAGGACGGCCCCCTGGGAAATCCGGACGCGGACGAGAACTGGCGCCTCTTCCCCTTCGAGCGCTATCCGGTGGAAGGGGACAAGTTCCTCTCCGTTCTTCCCGGGCAGGACCACGGAGACATGGGCAACGGCGGCTCGGAGGAGGTGAACCACTTCATCGCCCGCAACACCCGCCTCTTCTTCGACACCTACCTCCGGTCCCGCACGGACAGCGTCTGTGCCATCGGCTTCGTGGACCCCTTGCCCGGTACCCTCACCCGCCTCAAGACCGATCCCGAGCGGGGGGTCGCCCGGGACTGCGCTCTGGACACCCCGGGCGCCTCGGCGACGCTGTTCCGGCTGGCCTATGTCCACCCGGCCGGCCTCGCTCAGGCGTCGGCCCCCCTGGACGCCTTCGGAACAGGACGGCTGGATATCGCCATCGCCGCAAAGGGGCAGGTCCACCTGATCCGCAACGAGGGGGACGGCCGATTCTCCCACGCCGCCAGCCTCACGGTGGACCGCGCCAACGGGTGGGGGATGCACGACCTGAACGGCGACGGCCTGCTCGATCTCTTCATCGCCCAGCAGGAGATCCGGGGATCCCGGGACGCTCTCCTCAACTCGGGAACCGGGACGTTCGTGGCCGAGGACCTGGGGAACGAGTCGGTGGCGCCGGCCCGGACCGTGCTCTTCGCCGACTTCGACGGGGACGGCCTGGTGGACTCCTACCACAGCGCTTCGGCCTTCGGGACCAACCACGCCTGGAACGAGCTACACCCGGGCCTGCCTGGTGGGGCCTTCGCCCCCGACATCATCGACGGTGTCCTGGATCCCCCGAACCCCACCTTCTGGCACGCTCCGGCGGCGGGACCGGACGGCTGCGAGGGAGAGTGGTCCAACAAACAGTTCAAGGGGGCCGTGGTGCGGGACTTCGACGGGGACGGCCGGCCGGACCTGGTGAACGTGGCCTACGCGGACCTGGGGTACCAGGATGACCGGTGCCTCTCCTTCGCCCGGGCCTGGGTTGACGCCCAGGACCGGGGGATCTTCCTCCTCCACAACCTCTCGGCGCCCGGGGTGTTTCGCTTCCGGGACGTCAGCCATGAGGCCATCTCGCAGGCCTACGGGAAGACGGCCGGGGACATGAACGCCTACCACGCGCTGCCCCTGGACTTTGACCGGGACGGGGACTTCGACCTGTTCGTGGGAGCGACGGTGCGGCCCGCCGGCGGCGGGGCCTTCGAGGATTCGCCCGCGGTGCGCTTCCTCAGGAACGAGTCCGTTCCGGGGCAGATCCGCTTCACCGACGTGACGGACGCGGTGGGGCTGGGGTGGCTGAACGCGCCCGCACCCCCCTTGCGGTCCGAGCGGAACCTGGCCGCCGGCGCCGCCCTGGACTACGACAACGACGGCTACCTGGACCTGGTGCTGGTGAACCGGGAGTCGCAGTCCCTCTTCCCCTTCGTGCACGTGTTCCGGAACGTGGGGGGCGCCGCCTTCGAGATGGTGGACCCGGCGGTCCACGGCATGGGGGACGGAGCGGGAGGGCGGGACCTGAGCTACGGCGATCTGGACGGGGACGGCCGGACGGACGTGGTGATCAACGACGGGTCCAACGGGGGGTACCTGGGGACGAACAACAGCCGGATCTACCTGAACGCCGTGGAGAACGCCAACCACTGGATCGACATCGCCGTGGTGGGCCCCGGCGGTGTCTTCGGGATCGGGAGCCGGGTGAGGGTCTACGAGGCCGGGACCCGGACCCTGCTGGGGATGGACGAGGTGCGCACCGACTTCAGCTACCGGTCCAAGCGGAACCCGGTCCTCCACTTCGGACTCGGGCCCCGCGTGACGAAGGTGGACGTGGAGGTGCGCCGACCCGGGGGCGAGCTGGTGACGATCGCCGGCCTGGACGCCGGCAGGCTGCACCGCATCACCTTGCAGTAACGGGAGGGAGGATGGGACCCGCCCTTTGGGCCCACTGCCGGCTCAACCCCCCGGCCTACCTCGGCCTCGGAAGGGGCATGGGCGTCGCGGCCTGGGTCGGGGGGTTGTACGTCATCCTGGTGGGATCGATGGTATAGATCATGCCCGAGAGAAGGCCGCCGACCCCACCCGTGACCCCAAGAAGCTCGGACTCCGAGAGCTCGCCCGCCCGGGCCTTGCCAAGCGCCGTCATCACGGCAGCATAGTCCTCGACGGTGAAGGACGCCCCGTGCCGGGACGCCGTGGACACCACGGACTCGGCGTGCGCCATGGCCAGATCGCGTTGCACGGCCTCGTTCTGGCTCGCGCTCTGGAGAAACGTGACGACGTTCTGCTGACTCATTTGGCTACCCTCCCTGCTGGAGTGAGACCCGCACAGACCCCCTCCCCCCTTCCTGCTCAAGCCGCCCGAGGCATCGATCCCAACCCGCGAGGAAGCCTCGCACCCCGCGCACGGGCCTTGGCGACGTATGGCAACCTTTGCGGAGAAGTCGGTGGACCTGGATCGGAGACGTTCCATGCAAGGTAGGCGCACGTCAGGCAACCAGGCAAGGAAGAAGGTCCACCCCACCCGGAGGAACTCGCTGGGGGCCTCCACCCCCTTCCGGGGCCACCGTCCTGGACCACCAGAACTCCCCCCGGAAGGTGGACCGGTTCCCGCGGGTGGCCATGCTGGACGGCCCGGCGCTCCTGTTCCCCCTCACCGACACCACCGACCCATCCCTGGTCCTGAGCCTGCTGGACATCGGGAGGGGCGGCGGGCCAAGCGGGTGGACACGAGGACGCTGGCCGAGACCCGCGCCCGGGGGAGGAAGAGCACGGCGGACAAGAAGAAGGTTCCCGCGAAGAAGACCACGCCCGCGCTGAAGAGGTCCGGCGGCAAGAAGGGCGAACTCTCCATGAGCGATCTGGGCAAGGTCGCCGGGGGCGCCATGAAGCGGAAGATCCGATCCGACCAGGTCCGCTACCTCCTCCCGGAGACACCACCCCCTCCCCCCCCCCAGGTGGACCGCGCTTCTGGCTCGGGGCTATGAAGCCCTCCCGCTGATCTGTCCCGCCTGCCAGACCCCCCTCACGTTCATCGCCTTCCAGACCGAGCTCGACATGGGCTCCGCCGCTGGAGGAGCAGAAGAGGCCGCCCACAACTCCTTCCCCGACGGCCTCGACCAAACGCCCGGGTTCGATCTCGCCGACCCGGAACCCATTCCCGAAGACGACTTCGATCAGAGGTGGGTGCCCCGTCCATCCTCATCGACGGCCCCCAGGCCTGAAAGGCCCCGACAACGGCCTGAAGCATTCTCGTTCATGGGAGCATGAGCTTTCGACGCAGGGGAAGACCGGGCTGCCCGGCGTCACCAAACCCGGGAGCTTCCGGGGTTTCGCAAGCTTCAGCATCGAGCTTCTTGATGCCTTTTCGGCGTGTTCGGCGGCCTCTTCCTGGTCCTGAGCCGCCTGGCCCAGGGGAGGAGGCCCGTCTTCACCACCCCCACGGGGGGCGACACCGGCGGCGCCACCCCCCGCTGAAGGCCGGCCGTCGCCGGCGCTTCAAAGGGCCGGCCCTGGGAATCGATGGGGATGCGTCCCCCTGCAAACGGAGGCTGGCGCTCCGGCCAGTTGTGCTGGGCGATATCCCGGGCCAGCTTGGCCCCCAAGCACCGCCTGGAGGAAGGCCCTGCCCCGCGACCGACCCGTTCCTTGCCTTCCCCACCGAACACCGCGCCCTTACCATCAGGTTCACGGGTCGCCAGAACCCCTGGACGCCCCTTCCACTTCCGGACCCCGCCTGGACCGGGACTACCGCGGCCCCCACGGGGGCGTGGAGGAGCGATGCGTTCCAATGCCTTCTTCCTCTTCCTCCTCGCGCTGGGTTTCGGTGCCTGTGACCCGCCGCCACCGGATGGGGCGGTCGAAGCCGGGTCGATGGCCCAGGCCGAATCCGGCGGGACGCATTCGGATGCGGACCAGGGTAGCCGGCCCTTTGCCAGGTTGGTGCTGGAATCCGCCTTTCCCGTCCCCTTCAACTACCTGAGCGGAGTGCGGGAGCTTCCCGGCGGCGAGTTGCTCGCGGCCGATCCGCTGGGGGTCGTCCTCCTGCGGGTCAACCTGGAGACGGGGAGGGCGGACACCCTGGGGCGGGTGGGGGAGGGACCCCAGGAGTACCGCCAGCCGGATCAGGTCTTTCCCCTGCCCGGGGATTCCACCCTGTTGGTGGACCTCGGGAAGGGGCGACTGATCACAGTGGATCCCACGGGGCACTTCGGCAACGCCCTCCCCATCGTTCTCCCCACCGAGGCCGGCTTCCCCACCCTTCTGCTCCCCAGCTTCGTGGACGGAGCTGGGCACGTCTACTTCCAGGGCGCCCGGGCTCGGGGGGCGGGGGCGGCGTCCGACTCGGTTCCCATCGTCCGCCTCCACCGGGGGACGGGCGCCACGGAGAGGGTGGTCGCCCTGTGGGTCCCCGCGACCCAGACCCGCAGCCGAAGGGGGCAGGGCTTCCTTCCGAGGATGCTGGAGGCTGCGGACGGCTGGGCGGTGGGGGCAGATGGAGGAGTCGCCGTGGTGCGCGCCGACGGATACCGCGTGGAATGGCACCTCCCCGATGGAGGGGTGACGCTGGGTCCCGCCACCCCCTACGAGCGCTCTCCGGTGGGGGCAGCCGAGAAGGCCGTGGCGCTGGAGGAGGCGGTGGCGGGCGGGATGACGATGGTGAGCGCGGCCTCTCCCTCGGGAGTGACCAGCATGCAGATGCGGCGGGGCCTTCCCCAGCGTGGGGAGGACGGCCCGGGCGTGGACGACTTCGAGTGGGCCGAGACCCTTCCTCCCTTCCGCCCCGAGGGGATCCATGTCTCCCCCGAGGGGGAGGCGTGGGTGGAACGGATGCTCCCGGCCTCCCACCCGCCGCGCATGGACGTCTTCGACGGGCGCGGGGTGCGGGTGGGGTGGGTGGAGCTCCCCGCCCGCACCCGGCTGATCGGGTTCGGGATGGGGCGGGGCGGATCTCGCGCAGCCTACCTGGTGCGGACCGACGAGGTGGGGCTGAAGTGGCTGGGGCGGTATCTTGTCCTGCTGGAGTAAGGCCTGTCCCCCACCGGAGCCTCCCATGCCGCGCATCCTCGTTCTGCTCACCGCGCTCCTGGCCACCGCCTTTCCCCTTGCCGCCCAGGACAGGGCGCTCTCCGACACTGTGAGATC
>JBFYZD010000247.1:0-4498 GCA_041309685.1 Gemmatimonadales bacterium
CCAAGTACCTCCTGGCCACGGACATCTCCGACGACTCCTTCGACTTCTCCACCGGTTGGCATGGCCGGGGGCAGTTCTGGATCGCCCAGCAGGACCCGAATGACGCCGATGCCGGCTACGAGGTGGACGGTAACGAGGACAACTACAACGCCACCCCCTGGACGAACCCCCTGGTCTACAACGTGACGCTGGTGGGGAAGGGCGCCAACGGGCAGGGCGGCACCGCCGGGGAGTCCACCCGGGGGATGCAGCTCCGCCGGGGAACGGCGGGGACCTACGCGAACCACATCGTCCTGGGTTTCGGCACCGAGGGGCTGGACGTCGACAACCCCGAGACCGCGGCCCGGATCGGCGCGGACTCCCTGAAGGTCACCAGCTCCATCCTCTTCTCCAACGCAGCCAACTTCTCCACCGACGGAGACGGGGTCGATGACGAGGGGGTCTTCAACACCGCCGGGTGGGGCAACCGGGTGGTGGATCCCCAGCTGACCCGGCCCTTCGACCGGGCCAACCCCGACTTCCGCCCCGCCGCCGCCTCACCGGCCATGAATGGCTTCGCGACGCCCCCCAACGACGGCTGGTTCAGCTCCGCCAACTTCATTGGAGCCATCGCCGCCGGCGCCACCGAATGGTACAAGGAGAAGTGGACCCGCTGGGGCGGTTGATCCCTGGCGTGGCCCGCCGACCGGTGACCGCGTGGGAAGACGGAAGATCATGAAGCGGTCGCTGGCCGCATGGGTCCTTCTCGCGATCCTCCCCCTCCTCGGAGGGTGTGAGGGTCGCGAGGGGACCCCGGCGGATCCGGGGCCTCCCTTTCCAGGATCGGCCCGCTCCCTGGAGGAGTTGGGCGCCCGCGTACTCCATGCCCTGGTGGTGGGAGACACTCTCGCCCTGGAGGAGGTGCGCCTGACGGAGGAGGAGCACAACGGTGTGATCTGGCCGGAGCTTCCGGCGGCTCGTCCCGAGGCCAATTTCCCAGTGGAGTTCGCCTGGCAGAACATCCAGATGCGGAACCGGAGGGAGCTCGGGCGCATCCTGCCCTGGTATTCCGGGCGTGAGCTTCGGTTCTCTTCCGTCCGGTGCCGGGGTGACGTTCAGCGGTTCCCGACCTTCGCCGTCCACACGGACTGTCAGGTGGTTTTCCGGGACGGTGAGCTGGGCTTGCTCGCCGCCCAGATCTTCAAGGACGTCGTCCAGAGGAACGGGGGCTACAAGATCTTCCGTTACTACGAGGAGGATCCCCGTCCGTTTTCCGCCGGGAATGGATCGGACCCACCCCTCCTCCCCTCCCGACCCTTTCCCCACAGCCCTTTGCGGTTCGGGGAAGAGGCCCGACATTTGTAACAACCCTTTGTAACGGAGTTTCCCGGGATCGACATGCCAAAGGCCATGACGAAGTCTTCGACAGCCCCAAAGGGCGCCCCACGCGTGCTGGTGGTGGAAGATGAGCCGGACATCGCGGCCCTCATCGCCTATCAGCTGACCCGGGAGGGATACCGGGTGGAGACCGCGGCCACGGGGACCGACGCCCTGGCCACGGTCAGCCGCGAGATCCCGGACCTGGTGGTCCTGGACCGGATGCTTCCGGGCATCTCGGGGGACGAGGTGCTCCAGAACCTACGGAAGGAGGGAGCGACCAGGGCCATTCCCATCCTGGTCCTCACCGCCAAGAAGGAGCAGGAGGACCGGATCCAGGGGTTCGAGCTGGGAGCCGACGACTACCTCACGAAGCCGTTCAGCCCCAGGGAGCTGGTGCTCAGGGTCCAGGCCATCCTCCGGCGGATTCAGGAACCCGCCGTGGAGTCCGGCGGCCGGGTCCTCAGGGCCGGACCTCTCTCGGTGGACATCAATTCCCACCAGGTCCTCCTGGATGGGGAGGAGGTTCACCTCACTCCCACGGAGTTCCGGCTCCTGCGCTCCCTGGTGGAGCGAAAGGGCCGGACCCAGAGCCGGCAGCAGCTCCTGGAGCGGGCCTGGAGCGTGGAAACCCACATCTCCGACCGTATCCAGACCCGGACCGTGGACATGCACGTGCGCCGGTTGCGGGCGAAGCTGGGGCGGGTGGGGGATTGGATCGAGACCGTCCGTGGCTTCGGCTACCGCCTGCGGGTGCCGGAGGAGGAGAGTTGAGGGGACCCGCCCTTCCGGGGTCCCGGGAGGGGGCCGTTCCTTCCCGTCCGCTCATGCCAGAGGGGTGAGAGGGAGTGGGTCTCGTGCGTCTCCCCTTCCGTGCCCTCGTCTTCCTCTCCTGCCTGGCTATCATCGCCCTGCTGGTCCTGGGGCAGGCCCTGGTCCTGAACCGGGGGCTGCACAGGGATCTCGGCGCCGTCCTGGAGCGGGCGCTGCGGCGGGAGATGGAGCTGGCTCCCTCCCTCCTCGATCAGCTCCTGGCGGGCACCCCCCGGGAGACCGACCCCGATTCCCTCGCCCTCGTCCTTGCCCGGCGCCTGGGCTACCCCGTGACCCTCCTGGATCTGGACGGACGGATCTTCGGGGCGTCCAGTGACCTCCCCTTCCAGCTCCGGGGTCTGGTGTTGCCCCCGGGGAGCCCCGAGCTGGAGGTTGCCCTGGGGGGGGATGTCGGCCTGGCGCGGAGGCGGGGACCCGGGGAGGTGGAGATCCGGCTTTTCGCCGCCATCCGCACCACCATCGGGGACCGGCCGGTCCTGCTCCAGGTGGCGGCTCCCCTGGACGAGATCAACCGGGCCGTCCGCCTCAGGGTCCTGACCTCCCTGGCCCTGGCCGTTCCCGCTCTCCTTCTGGCGCTGATCATCACATGGCTCCTGGGAGGCGGGGTGGTCCGCCCGCTCCACACGATTGCCCGGCGGGCCCGGGGGCTGGCGGTGGGGAATTTCTCCCGGAAGGTGCCCCGGACCATCGGGGTCAGGGAGCTCGACGAGCTGGCGGGGACCTTCAACCGGATGACGGAGGAGCTCCACTCCCGGTACCGGTCTCTGGAAGGAGAGCGGGACGAGATGCAGGCCCTCGTCGACTGCATGGGGGAAGCGGTCATCGCTCTCACGGAAGACGCCAGGGTCCTGAGGACCAACCGGGCCGCCATCGAGCTCCTGGATTTCCCCGGCCCGGTGAGCTTCGCCCCCGTCGGGGCCCTGGTGCGGCAGCCGGCCCTTCGCGCTCTTCTCGAGAGCGCTGTCGTGCGGCCCTTCTCCGCCCGGGAGGTCACGCTGGGGGACCGGCACCTTCTGGTCTCGGCCCGCCTGGTGAATGGGGGGGGGGCGGTGGTGACCTTCCTGGACGTGACGGAGATCCGCCGGCTGGAGGCCGTCCGGAAGGACTTCGTCGCCAATGCGTCCCACGAGCTCAAGACCCCCCTCACGGCCATGCGGGGGTTCGCCGAGACGCTGGTGGATGACGACCCTCCTCCCGAGATCCGGAGGAACTTCCTCAACGCCATTCGTGACAACAGCATAAGGCTCCAGCGGCTGGTGGATGATCTTCTGGACCTTTCCCGGCTGGAGTCCGGCGGGTGGGTGGCGAGAACCGAGGAGGTGGACCTGGGGCCTCTGGTGGAGGACATCCTCCGGGATTTCGAGCCCCTGGCCCGGGAACGGGGGGTGACCCTGGAGGCGGAGGGCGGCTCCCTGGTTCTGGCCGATGCCCAGGGGCTGGAACAGGTCATCAAGAATCTGGTGGACAATGCCATCCGGTACACCCCCCAGGGGGGCCGGGTGGCGGTGGAGATCCAGGAGCGGGACCCGGTGGCGCTGGTGGCGGTACGGGACACGGGGGTCGGGATCCCCACCTCGGCGCTTCCCAGGATCTTCGAGCGCTTCTACCGGGTGGATCCGGCCAGGTCCAGGGCCGAAGGTGGAACGGGGCTGGGGCTGGCCATCGTGCGCCATCTCGTCCATGCCATGGGTGGGGAGGTCTGGGCCGAGAGCGAGCTCGGGCAGGGCACCACCGTGTTCTTCACCCTTCTCCCGGCGCCCGGGGGGAGCGCGGTCTGATGGCTCCGGCTCGGGCCCGGGGGACCGGTTGGAGGTTCGCCCTTACGCTCCTGGCGGGGCTCTCGTGGGCCTGTGGTGGAGAAGGGAAGAGTCCGCTTCGGGGGCACGTCACCGTGGACGGGTCCTCCACCGCCTACCCCGTCGCGGAGGCGGTGTCGGAGGAGTTCCAGCTCCTGAACCCTCGGGTCATGGTGACCGTGGGCCACTCCGGGACCGGGGGCGGGTTGGAGCGCTTCTGCCGCGGAGAGACGGATGTGGCCACCGCTTCCCGCCCCATCCAGGAGGCCGAGGCGCTCCGGTGCCGCGCCAACGGGGTGGCCTACCTGGAGCTGCCCGTGGCCCGGGATGGCCTTTCCATCATCGTGAACCCGTCCAACACCTTCCTCGATTGCGTCTCCGTGGAGGAGCTGCGCAGGATCTGGCGGACGGGAAGCCCTGTGCGGACCTGGCGGGACGTGCGGCCCGAGCTCCCCGCGGAGCCCATCCGGCTCTATGGGCCGGGTACCGGGTCCGGGACCTTCGACATCTTC
>JBFYZD010000248.1:0-5580 GCA_041309685.1 Gemmatimonadales bacterium
GGGTCGTGCTGCTGGGCCGGGATGACGAAGGCCTTGATCTCCCCCTCCAGGCCCCTCTGCGTCTGCCGGCTGGCCTTGTGGTAGGCGTTGCGCAGCACCGTCTCCCGGCTCTTGGCAGCCATCTCCAGAGGGGCATAGGTGGCCACTTTCTGCATCTCCACGATGTCGCGCACCCGCCACCAACCTCCGGGCCATGGGTTCGGGAAGGTGGTCTGCTCGGCGTACTCGGGGAATCCCCGGGCTCCGGTGAGCTGGTCGGGGTGGATGAAGAGGGGAGTGGCGAGGCGGGCGCTGGCCCCCTCGGTGAGCATACCCGCGATGTTGTGGAAGGGGGTGATCCAGTGGAAGCCGAAGTGGCCCCAACCGGAGTAGATGGCCCCGCCCAGCGCTCCGGCGAGGCCGGCCTCGTCCATCTTGTAGCCCATGTAGGCGCCGTACCAGTCCATCTCGCGCCACACCAGGGGGTCCGCGTCGGGACGGATGGGCTCGGCGTAGGGAGGAATGGCCATACGGGCCGTGTAGGAGCCCATCTGGTGGTGGTCGGTGTACCCCTGGGGGATCCACTCCCGGAAGAGGATCTCGGCGCCGTACTCCGACTCCACGGTGTTCGTCATGAAGGCGTCACGGTTGTTGTCGTGGCCGATGTAGTGATGGTACAGGTAGGGGAGGTTGGCCCCCTCGTACTCCGTCCCCACCCAGCGGTCGTACCACTCGGCGATCATGATCTCCCCGTCGGGGTTCAGGCAGGGGATCATGATGGCCACCGTGTTGTCCAGGATCTCCATCATCCCCGGGTCGGTCCGGGTGGCCATCTCCCAGAGGATCTCAGCGATCCCCTGGCTGGCGGCCACCTCCGAGGCGTGGAGGCCGTACGACTGGACGAAGACCACCTTCCCGTTGGCGATGGCTCCCTCGATCTCCGCCGGGGAATGCCCCCGGGGGTCCTGGAGGACGGCGTTCAGCCGCTTCAGCTCCTCCAGGTTGGCCAGGTTCTCCGGGGAGGACACGAAGACGGAGAGGAAGGGGTTGCCCAGGGTGCTGGGCCCCATGTGCCGCACCACGATCCGGTCGCTCCGCTGGTCCAGGAGGTCGTAGTACTCCACCAGCTTGTCCCAGTGGGCCAGCTTGCGGTCGGCCCCCATCTGGAAGCCGAAGAACTCCTCCGGGGAGGGGATGGCCTGGGCCAGGGCCCCGGCGGGGAGCAGCGCGAGGAGGGCGAGGAGAAGGGCGGCGGGGCGGGAGCGGGGACGGTGCGAGCGCATGGGTGCCTCCGGGGCGCGTGGATCGATGGTCAGGGACAGCGTAGGCCCCGGGGAGGGGTGGGGCAAGGTGAGGGGGGATCGGCCGGGGCCGGGCGCCTCCAGGTCCGGGCCGGAGCCTCGACTTGCCTTCTCCTCAACCGACTCAACATCTTGCAGGAGGATGGCCGGCCGGACCGGCCCCCTTCTTCCGGGGGAGAGACCGAGTGGACGCCGAGGAACGCCTGAAGTCCTCCCTGGCTGACCGCTACGCGATCGAGCGTGAGATCGGCGCGGGAGGGATGGCCACGGTCTACCTGGCCACGGACTTGAGGCATCGCCGGAAGGTCGCGGTCAAGGTGCTTCGCCCCGACCTGGCCGCCACCGTGGGCCCCGAGCGCTTCCTGCGCGAGGTCGAGGTCACCGCGGCGCTGCGCCACCCCCACATCCTCCCCCTGCTGGACTCGGGGCTCGCCGACGGCCTGCCCTACTACGTGATGCCCTTCGTGGACGGGGAGTCGCTGCGGGCCCGCCTCGCCCGGGAGCGGCAGCTCCCCATCGCCGAAGCCGTGGGGATCGCCCGGGAGGTGTCCGACGCCCTCAGCCATGCCCATGGGCAGGGCGTGGTGCACCGGGACGTGAAGCCCGACAACATCCTGCTGGAGGCGGGGCACGCCGTGGTGGCGGACTTCGGAGTGGCCCAGGCGGTGTCCGTGGCGGGGGGGGAGCCCCTGACCCGGACGGGAATTGTGGTGGGGACCGCCGGCTACCTGAGCCCGGAGCAGGCCACCGGGGAGGGGGAGGTGGACGGGCGGGCCGACGTCTACGCCCTGGGGTGCGTGCTGTACGAGATGCTGGCGGGCGAGCCCCCCATCACGGGGCCGACGGCCGGGGCGGTGCTGGCGCGCAAGGTGACGGAGACGCCCAGGGGAGTGCGGGAGCTGCGCCCCACGGTGCCCACCGAGTTGGAGAGCGTGATCGCTCGGGCTCTTTCCCTGGTGCCGGCCGACCGCCAGCGTACGGCCGCCGAGCTCACGCAGGAACTGGAGGCGGTGACGCTGCGGGGGAGGGCGGCGGAGCGGGTGCGGCCGGGGCGTCCGGTGTTGCGCTGGGTCGGCGTGGGAGCCGTCGCCGTCGCGGCGCTCCTGGCGGCGGTGGCGGTGACGTGGCGGCTCCGCGGGCCGCGCGGGAACCCGTTGGACGAGGGTGCGGCGAGCCGGGTGGTTGTGCTGCCCTACGAGAACCGCACCGGCGATCCGGCCCTGGATCCCGTGGGGCAGATGGCGGCCGACTGGATCACGGAGGGGCTGGCGCGGACCGGGGAGGTGAGCGTGGTGCCTTCCTCGATGGTGCTGGAGGCGTTGGCCGGGATGCGGGGGCCCTCCGGAGCCGCGGGCGAGGGGCGGGTCGGGAGGGTGGCCGACCTGACGCAGGCGGGACTGGCCGTGACCGGCGCCTACTACCTGCGCGGGGGCGAGCTGGAGCTCCACTCGGAGATCGTGCAGGTGGCGTCGCGCACGCCGCTGACCGCTGTGGAACCCGCCCGGGGTCCAGCCGGCGACCCCGGGGTGGCGATCGAGGCGGTCCGGGTCCAGGTCATGGGGGCTCTCTCGACCCGGCTGAGCCGCACCATCGGGTGGGAGCCCATCCCCGCCCGCCCTCCCACCTACGAAGCGTTCCAGGCCTACTCCCGGGGGATGGAGGAGTGGATCCGGGGCGACCTCGGGGCCTCGGGGGAGTGGTTCCTGCGCGCCTACGCCGTGGACAGCACCTACCTGCGCAGCCTCATCCTGGCCTCGGTCGGGGTGGGGTCCGTACGGGGCCCCCAGGCCCAGGACTCCATCCTGGAGGTCCTGCGCTCCCGGAGGGAAGAGCTCACCCCCTACGACCGGGTCCGGGTGGATTACCTGACGGCGGGCTTGCGGGGAGACCGGCCCGCGGCCCTGGCCGCCACCCGCAGGGCGGTGGAGATCTCCCCGGTGGGGACCATGACTTGGGCGCTCGTCTGGTCGCTGATGGCCAACAACCGCCCGGGCGAGGCCCGGGAGGTGGTGGAGCGGGTGGCCCCCGCCTTCATGCAACTCGATGTGCCCTGGTACGACGTCTGGGCCACCTCCTCGGAGATCCTCCACCTCCTCGGGGATCACGAGCGGGAGCTGGAAGTGGCGCGGCAGGGGCTCGGCCGCCTCCCGGGAAACCTTTTCCTGACGGAGTGCGAGGGCCGCGCCCTGGCCGCCCTCGGGCGCACGGACGAGGTCCGCTCGCTGGCCGCCGTGGTCGCATCCAGGCCGGCCCCGCCCGGGATCAGTCCGGGCTCGGTCCTGGCGACGCTGGCCAGGGAGCTCCGGGCCCATGGGGACCGCGCTACCGCCCTCGCCGTGGTGGACGAGGCGCTGGCCTGGCACGCGGCCCAGCCCGAGGCGTTCCGGGCCGGGAAGGCGGGGCGTGAGCTGCTGGGGGGTCTCCTCTACCTGGGGGAACGCTGGGCCGAGGCGAGGCCCGTGTTCGAGTCCCTGGCGGCCGACTCGGCCTCGATGGCGACGGCGCTGGGGTACCTGGGCTCCCTCGCGGCCCGCCTGGGCGACCGGGAGGAAGCCCTGCGCCGCTCCGGGGAGCTCGAGCAGCTCCGCCTCCCCTACCTGCGCGGGGTCCACACCCGGGGGCGGGCCCGCATCGCCGCTCTCCTGGGGGAGCGGGACGAGGCGGTGCGCCTCCTGCGCCGGGCCTCTTCCGAGGGGGTGGGCCACGGCCTCTGGATCCACACCGACATGGACCTGGAGTCCCTGAGAGGGTACGCGCCGTACGAAGAGCTGGTGAAGCCGAAGGGGTGAGGGGCGGGGAGCGGGCGCCACGGTTGCTGGCACGCTCCTCAGAACTTGTGAGCCGCCGCCTTCCGTCCTAGCCTCCGCCGCTGGCCGCATTCAGCCGTTCGTCCAAAGTCACCAGCTCACCACCCAGCTCCCGGCGCAGCCAGAAATACGCAGCGTCGTAGGCAGTCAGGCCCGCTTCCCGGGCCACCTCCACCAGCCCCTCGGCGGGGACCTGCACCTCCTGAACCCCCAACCCGGAGACGAGCCTCAGGGCCATGCGTAGCGCCTGCTCCTTCTCCGGCTCCGCCCGCGCTTTCTTCAAACAAACGCTGGCCACCTCGTAACGGAGGAGCGTGGGTGCAAAGAGGGCCCGCCCCTCCAGGCGTGCGGCTACCTCGGGGCCCGAAGGCTCGCCGAAGAGAAGAGCCGCCAGCGCGGAGGCATCCACCACCACGGCGTCAGCGCCCATCCCGGTCCCTGCGGATCGTTTCCACGGCGCTTGCCCTCGTCTCCAGGCCCCAGCTCCGGATTCGCTCAAGAGCCTCGGAAGGCGTCAGGGGATGCGATCCGTAGACGGCCTCCTCCAGAATGGCCATGAGTTCTCCCTGGAGAGACCGGTGGGCCTGCACGGCTCGCCGTCGCAGACCATCCGCCAGCCCATCCGGCACGTTCTTGATCGATAGATTCACCGCCATGCGTTCCTCGAGCGCAGGTATGGATCCGTTTCGCATCTAATATGGATCCAACCACCGGCTCCGGAAAGTCCTGAGGAGTCTGTGCCGAAGAAGTGGGCAAGACCATGGAGATCTGGGACCTTGACCTGTCGCACGGCTACCCTTCTCCAATAGGTTGAAACCACTCCACCGAAGTCCTCTCGCTGACTCGCGGATCCGCCCCTCTCGGAGGTGAGTTCCCATGATCGGCAGCACCGTTGGCCAGTATCGCATCCTGGGGAAGATCGGCGAGGGAGGGATGGGGGAGGTGTTCCTGGCCGACGATACCTCCCTTCAGCGCAAGGTGGCCCTGAAGTCCCTCCCCCAGGCCCTCGCCGCCGACCCCGACTCCCGGGAGCGCTTCCTGGTGGAGGCCCAGGCCGCTGCCGGCCTCTCCCACCCCAACATCTGCGTCATCCACGAGGTGGGGGAGACCGAGGGTCGGCCGTTCATCGCCATGGAGTACGTGGAGGGGGAGACGCTTCAGCAGAAGATCCGAGCCGGGGTTCCTGGAAACGAGGAGATCCTCTCCATCATGACCCAGGTGGCGGCCGGCTTGGAGGAGGCCCATGGCAAGGGGATCATCCACCGGGACATCAAGAGCAGCAACGTCATGGTCACGGCCCGCGGGCAGGCCAAGATCATGGACTTCGGCCTGGCCAAGGTCCGGGGAGGACCGGCGCTGACCAAGACTCAGACCACGCTGGGCACGGTGGCCTACATGTCTCCGGAGCAGGCCGAGGGGGAGGAGGTGGACCAGCGCACCGACCTCTGGTCCGCCGGGGTGGTGCTGTACGAGATGCTCACGGGGGAGCTTCC
>JBFYZD010000249.1:0-6955 GCA_041309685.1 Gemmatimonadales bacterium
GCCTGGTCCGAGGGCCCCGGGGGATTCGGCACCGCCCGGACCCCCGGCGCCCGGGTGGGGACGGTCTGGGACGGCCCGGACCTCTGGCTCCGCAGGAGCTTCGGCCTCCCCGGCGAAGCCCTCCTCCGCCTCCGGGCCGGGAGCCTCTTCCTGCGCGTCCACCACGACGAGGACGCCGAGATCTATCTGAACGGGGTCCAGGTCGCGGCGCTGGAAGGCTACACCACCGGGTACCGCCTCGAGCCCCTGGGCCCCGAAGCGGTGTCGCTCCTCAGGAATGGAGGGAACACCCTGGCCGTCCACGTCCACCAGACCGATGGCGGCCAGTTCATCGACGTCGGGATCGTGGAGTGGGTGGAGACCGGGGGCTGACGCTCACCCCTCGAAGGGGCGACCGAAGCGAAGCAGGACGGTCCTCACCCCTCGGGGGCCCACCGTCACCAGGTAGAGGCGGTCGTACTCCATCTCCTCGATGTCAGGGCCGGGCTCTCCCCCCAGAGCCCTCACCATCTCCGGCGTGGTGTTGGAATGCCCCACCACCAGATGGCGGCCCGGGGTGGCCCGGAGGCGTGCCGCGAGGGCTTCCAGCTCGCTCCCGAGGTACGTCTCCACCGATAGACCCCTGCCGGTGGCCAGGGGCGCGACGGTCTCCCGGGTGCGGTGGAGGTCGGTGGAGTGGATGTGGGTGATCCCGGCGTCCGCCAGCATGCGGGCCAGGAGGTCGGCCCGCTCCCTTCCCGCGCCGGAGAGGTGGGGATCGGCCGACCCGTCCTCGGCCCGCTCGGCGTGGCGGACGAGGAGTATGATCGTCTCCTCCTGGGCTTCCACGGGCCGGGGGAGGGGAGCGGCGAGAAGAAGGGCGACGCCGAAAGCCAGAGTTGCTCGGGAAGACGCCACGGAGGAAAGCTCCTGGAAGGTTTGGAGGTTGACAGCCTAGAAGTACACCGAGATCCGGGTGAAGAAGAGCTTCCCGTACGTGCCGTATTCGCTCCTGAAGGCCGGCACGGGCCCTGGGATGGGCGAGGTTCCGAAGGTGACCATGGCCCCGGCGGACACCCGGGTCTCCTGGCCGAGGTCATAGGTGAGGAGGGGGGTGAGGGCGGCACTGGGATCCCCGAGATTGGCCAGAGCGGTGACGCTGAGGCTGAGGCGATCGTTACCGGGCGTCCACGCCGCCAGTCCCCCCAGGTAGTGCCGGCCCAGGTAATAACTCTCTCCCCGGGCGAACCTCGGATCCTGGAGGACCTCTCCGTACCGGGCCGCCTCCCCGGCCCCGATTCCGTTGAAGTGGTACTCCCCCGAGAGCATGGTCTCCCCACCCAGCCGGTCCACCCCCAGCGTGACGCGGGGGAGCTTGATGTCCTCCCCGTCCAGGTCATAGGGAAGCACCCCCTCCCCTCGGAGCTTCCAGCTTCCCAGGGGAGCCGACACTCCGCCCATGACCATGGCCTCGTTCCAGAACTTCCCCGCGGCGCCGTAGAGGTCGGCCCAGGCGAGGGTGCGGGTGGCCCGGATCCCCGCCGACAGCTCCCGGCTCGAGCCCCGGTCCGCCACCACCGCGTCCACCTCCCACCCCTGGGCTGGATAGCTCAGGACCCGCACCGCGTCGATGCCGGGCTTCTCCTCCGTGTCCAGCTCGAAGGGGCTGAACTGGGCCCAGAGATCCGCCACGGGAAAGAGGTTCGAGATCCCCCAGGTGATGGCCTGGCGCCCCACGGTCACGTCCCCGGCCCCGGTGTAGACCGTGAGGGACAAGCGGTCCACGTCATGCCAGACCCGAAGCCGGTCCTCCTTCACGAGCGTCGTGGCGAGGTCCAGCGAGCGGCCCGGAACCACGCTTACTCCGAGCCCGGCGAGGGACTCTCCGAACCCCGAGGCGGAGGACGAAACCTGGGCCTGGATCCGGTCGTGGACCTCCAGGATGGCCGAGGGACCGAAGCGAAGAGTCCACTTCAGCCGGACCACCTCGGCGTTGAACCCGGAGGTCCGGTCCCTGCCCGGGAGGTCGTATCCCAGGCGGTAGATCCCCGAGAGGGTCCGGACGTACCCCCCCAGCTCCAGGCTCCGCTCCCCCTCTCCCCGTAGGGTGAGCTGACCCGTGGCCCCACCTCCGGAGAGGAGGCTCGCGACCAGCACCAGGGCGGCAACCGGGCGGGGGCGCACGGGGGTGCCCTCAGTCGCCGGCGGCCTTGAGGGACCCGTTCACCCGGCCGTCCAGGAGCCGCACCACCCGCCGGGCCCGCCCGATGACCACAGGGTCGTGGGTGGAGAAGAGGAAGGTCGTCTTCAGCTCGTGGTTCAGCACCAGCATCAGGTCCAGGAGCTCCGCCGAGGTCTCCGAGTCCAGATTGGCCGTGGGCTCGTCGGCCAGGATCAACGCGGGGCTGGTGGCCAGGGCCCGGACCACCGCCACCCGCTGTTGCTGCCCTCCGCTGAGCTCGTGGGGCTTGCGGTCCATCATGTCCCCGAGGCCCACGCGCTCCAGGAGGGGTCTGACGATGTCCCTGCGCCTGGCGGCGGGCATCCCCCGGAGGAGGAGGGTGAACTCGGCGTTCTCGAAGGCCGTGAGCACCGGGACCAGGTTGTAGGCCTGGAAGATGAAGCCCACCTTCTCGAGCCTCCAGTCCGCCGCCTCCCCCCTGTCCAACCGGGCCACGTCCGTTCCCGCCACCTCGATCCGCCCCGAAGTGGGGTGGTCCAGCGCCCCGATGATGTTCAGGAGGGTGGTCTTCCCGGAGCCGGAAGGTCCGGCAAGGGCGGTGAACTCCCCCTCCCCCAAGTCCAGGTCCACCCCCCTGAGGGCCAGGACCTCCTGGGCCCCATCCCGGTAGACCCGGGTCACCTGCCGCAGGCGGATCAGGGCCCCGTCCTTCCAGGTCGCCGGGGAGTTCGCCCCCCCCGTCCCCTTTCGCTCTTCCTCGTTCATCGCTCGTTTCCTCTCCGGGGCTACCCGAAGAATCGCATGGCTTCGGCCGGGGCCAGGCGGGATGCCCGCCAGGCCGGATAGAGGGCGCTGCCCAGGGTCACGAGAGCCACCAGGATGGAGGCTCCCAACCATTTCCCGGGGGTGATCACGCTCCGCATGACCAGGCTGGAGAAATCCACCCCGGACAGCTCCATATCCTCCACCCCCCACAGGGCCACCGGAATGCCCCAGTGGCTCGCCGCCAGGTGCCCGGCATATCCCAGGAGGAAGCCGACGGTCATGGCCAGGGCCGTCATCAGGATGGTCTCGGTGAGGAGGAGGCGGGCCACGCCGCCTCCCCTCAGCCCCAGGGCGTTCAACAGGCCGAACTCCCGCACCCGCTCCATGACGGCCATGAGGAAGGTGTTGGCGATGGCGAAGGCCACGATGGCGAAGATCACCACCAGGTAGATGTAGAGGAACGCGTCGTCGATCTGGATGAAGCCCACCATCTCCGGCACGGCCTCCTGCCAGGGGAGGACCTCCAGATCCCCGCCATGGGCTCCCAGGGCTGTCCGGACGGCGGCGGCCACGGTCCGGGAATCCAGCCCCTCCTCCATGACCACCCCCACCTGGGAGAGGGAGCCCTCCGCCCCCAACGCCTCCTGGGCCGCCGCCAGGGTGGTGAGCCCCACCATCTCGTCCACCTCCCTGAACCCCGTCTCGAGGATCCCCGTGAGGTGGAAGAGGGCCCGGGTGACCTCACCGTCGGGCCGGGAGGCTGTCAGGACGACGCGGTCTCCGAGTTCCAGCTCCAGCTTCCGGGCGATGACCGCCCCCAGGATGATGGGATCGTCACGGTCGGTCTGGTCCAGGTAGACCCCGGCCTCCACGTCTTCGGCGTAGTCCTTGAGCGCCCTCTCCTTCCGGGGGTCGATCCCCTCGAGCAGAAGGGCTCGCGTGCCGGAGGCGCTGCTTACCAGCCCGTTGACGAGGTAGCGGGGCATCGCCGCTCGGACCCCCGGCGCCGACTCCACCGCCCCGAGGACCTCGCTCCCCCGGGCGATGACCAGGTCGCTCGACCTGCTGTCCCAGTACCCGGCGGCATGGACCAGGACGTCGCCCCCGGCCCCTTCGGTGGCCGCATCCAACATCTGCCGGTGGCCGTCGTCCCCCGTCCCCATGGAGAAGAGACAGAGCCCGTAGGAGAAGGCCACCGCCGAGGTCATGATCAGCGTGCGGGTGCGGTGGCGCCACAGGTTCCGCCACGCCATGCGCAGGAGCATCATTGCCTCCCCGCGATGGTGGGAGCCGGGTCCAGGCGCGCCGACGTCGCCGCCGGCCAGAGGCCGGCCAGGAAGGCCACCAGGATCATCACCAGCACGGGCTGCATCGCTGCCGTGGCGGTGAGGGTGGTGTACATCTTCCCGGAGAACGCCACCCCCATGAAGGTGAACCCGCCGTGCTCGGTGAAGAGGGCCATGTCCAGCCCTGCGGTGGCGTGGTACCAGGTGACCAGGGCCCCCAGGGCCGTCCCCAGGAGGCCCCCCAGCGTCCCCAGCACCAGGGACTCGGTGAGAACCATGCGGAACATCCGCCGGGGCCGCATGCCGATGGCCAACAGCACACCGAACTCCCGCCGCCGCTCCAGGGCGCTCATGCGCTGGGTGTTCACGATCCCCACCGCGGCCACCAGGTAGACCAGCAGGTACATCATCCAGTTGGACTGGCGGCTGAGGGTGAGCATCTTATGGATGCTGGGCAGGATCTCCTGCCAGGGGCGGACCAGAAGCGCTCCCTCCCCCTCGGCGGGCCCGGCCCCCAGGGCGGCCGCCACGGCCCCGGCGGTCTCCTGGGCCCGGAGGAGGGAGTGGCCCTTGACCAGGATCTCGTGGGCCTGCCCCTCCAGCGCCCCCAGGAAGCGGGCGTCCTCCAGGTGCATGTAGACCGTCAGGCGGTCCACCACCGAGTTGCCGGTCCGGACCGTCCCCACCACCTCCAGGAGATCGTTTCCCAGGGACCCGTCGGCTGCCTCCGCGAAGACCACCAGCTCGTCCCCGGGTCCCACGCCGAGCTGCCGTGCCATGTCCGCCCCCAGGACGACCTCCCGGGGGGCGGGGTAGGGGGGAGGGGTCCCGGAGAGCCACCGCCCCTCTTCCACTCCCTCCGGGACCGGGGTGGCGCGTCCCTCCAGCACCGGGTCCACCCCCAGGATCCGGGCCACCTGGGATTTCCGCTCGTGCCCCACCAGGCCGTTCAGGGTGACCCGGGGCGAGGCCGCTTCCACCCCCTCCACTCCCAGGATCCTCTCCAACAGCTCCCGGTCCACCGGGAAGCTGCGGTAGACCCGGGGGTTGTCCACGAAGGCCCGGGTGCTGACCTGGACCTGGCCGGTGGCCACCGAGGTGGCGCCCTGGATCATCTCCTGGAGCCACCCCTCCATGAACCCCAGGATCCACACCATGAAGGCCACCGAGAGGGCGATGCCTCCCAGGGTGAGGCCGCTTCGCCACCGGTTCCGGGCCAGGTTCCTGAGTCCGATCTTGGCTGAGATCACGCGGATCTCCCTCGGCGCGGGTTGGGGAGGTGCCGGCGGCGGGCGATAGGGGAGGCCACCCTGGGCCGGCACCCCTTCGTGCTATCCCTTGGCCACCCTTCGGAGCCCCTGCCGGCTGAAGAGCTCCTCCTCCACGGGGACGTTCAGCTCCAGCTCCAGGTACTCCACGACGGTCTCCTCCCCGGAGTCGTCCTCGGGACGGAGGATCATGCGCATGGGGATCTTCTTCCCGCCGACGGTGCGGAGGTCCTCGAAGATCATGGTCCGGATCACCTCTCCCTCGTCGTAATACTCGGCCCGCACCGGGATCCAGTCCTGGGGGGTGATGAGGAACACGAGCTGGGAGTAGACCACCGGGGCGTCGGGCCTGGGGGTGAGGGTGGCTTTCAGGTAGGTGGCCCCGTCCCTCTCCTCCCGGGAGATGGAGGCGTCATAGTCGTCCAGGTAGCTGGTCTCACGCATGAGGTCGTCGTTGGTGAAGTGGCTCCCCATCCAGCTCTCGGAGAGCAGGCCGCTGGGGATCCGGATCAGGCGGTCCGCCCGGGGGGCGTAGTTCCAGAGCCCCTCCTCCGTCCGGAGGGTGGCGGCCCCGGCCTCCCGGGCCGGGGCCCGGATGACGATGAGGGCTTCGTCCTCTCCCCGAGACCAGGCCTCCATCTCCAGGGTCCGGGTGCCCCGTTCCCGGGCCACCGTCATCCGCATGAGGGAGTGGGAGGACTCGGCTCGGTACAGGTCATCGATATGGTCCATGACCCGGTTCACGTCCGGGATGAGGAGCTGGGAAGCAGCGGGGGAGGGGAGTGCCCCTCCCAGCAGGGCCAGGGCCAGGACGGCCCCCAGGGACCGCGTCAATTCTCCCATCCTTGATTCTCCTTGGCCAACATGTCCCGGAGGAGGTCCACCCGGGCGTCCACGATCTCCGCGAGGCCGCCCCGGGAAAGCTCCTCCCAATGCTCCGTCATCCAACGATCCCCCCCCTCGTCGGCGCCGCGGGCGATCTCCACCAGGAGGTCCAGGGGGAGGTCGTCCCGGATGACCTTGAGCGCTTGCCCCCGGCCGATGATGGTCCTCCACCACCCCCGCATGAGCTCCTGGACCCGCTCCACCGCCGGCCCCGCGCCGGGCTCGTGCCGGAGGCGGTGGAAGGAGCGGGAGAGGCGGACCCACCATTCTTCCCTCCGGGCGAGCTCCACGGAGCGGTGGGTGAGCTCCAGCATGGCGTCCCAGAACTCGTGGGGCCCCAGGACCTCCAGGGAGAACCAGCCGATCTCCTCCATGATCCGGCGGCTCGCCCGCTCCATCACCGTGGCGAAGAGATCGGCTTTGTCCTCGAAGTAGTAGTACACCGAGCCCTTGCTCATCCCGGACCGTTCGATGATCCGGTTGATGGAGGCGGCCTCGAACCCCTTCTCGGCGAACTCCTCGGCGGCGGCCCGGAGGATGGCCTCCTGCTTGGCGAGATCCAGGTTGACGAATCGGTTTCGGACCATGGA
>JBFYZD010000250.1:0-3574 GCA_041309685.1 Gemmatimonadales bacterium
CATGATCCCGGGCTTCAACGACGCCCACGCCCATTACGGCCCCCTGGATCCCGAGTACATCGAGCTGCGCTACATCACCGACAGGAACGTCATCACCGAACGGGTTCGGGAACGGGTGGCGCAGGTCGAGCCCGGCGTGCTGATCCGGGGCGGCCACTGGGAGCACGAGATGTTCACCGACAAGGAGTGGCCCACGAAGGAGCTCCTGGACGAGGTGGCCCCCGACAACCCCGTCTCCCTCAGCCGGGCCGACGGCCACTCCACCCTGGTGAACAGCTACGTCCTCCGGGCCAGCGGGATCACCAGGGACACCCCCGATCCTCCGGGGGGGGAGATCCAGAAGGACCCGGCGACGGGAGAGCCCACCGGGATCTTCAAGGAGGCGGCCCGGAGCCTCCTGAGGTACAACGCCGTCCCGGTGGAGCGCACCCCCGAGGAGCAGGCGGCCCTGAGGGACCAGGGGTGGGAACAGATGCTGGAGCTCACCCGGAGCCTGGGGGTCACCAGCATCCAGCACCCCGGGGGTGGGAGCGCGGAGACGTACCAGCGGATGATGGACGAGGGGAGGCTCACCGTGCGGGTGGACGTGGCCGGAAGCCTCACCGACGACCCGGAGCGCCTGGCCCGTTACGACGAGCTCCGCCAGCAGTATCCCCCGTCGGGGAGCTGGATACGGTTCGGATACCTGAAGGGGTTCATGGACGGAACCCTGGGCTCCGGGACGGCCATGTTCTTCCAGCCCTACGAGGACGAGCCCGGGACCCGGGGTCTCCCGCAGATGACCTACGAGGAGCTGGAAGCCCGGGTCCTGGCGTCCGACGCCATGGGGTTCCAGATCGGCATCCACGCCATCGGCGACGAGGCCAACCACTGGATCCTGAACGCCTACCAGAAGGCCCGGGAGGTGAACGGGATCCGGGACAGCCGCCACCGGAGCGAACACGCCCAGGTCCTCACCGACGCCGACATCCCCCGCTTCGGGGAGCTGGGGGTCATCGCCTCCATGCAGCCCACCCACTGCATCACCGACAAGCGCTTCGCCGAGAAGCGGATCGGCCTGGAGCGGAGTCGGGGGGCGTACGCCTGGCGGCGTCTCCTGAACGCGGGAGCGAAGATCGCCTTCGGCACGGACTACTCGGTGGAGCCGCTCCCGCCCCTGGAGGGGATCTACGCCGCCGTCACCCGGAAGGACCGCATGGGCGAGCCCGGTGACGGGTGGTTCCCCGATCAGAAGCTCACCGCCGAGGAAGCCATCGAGCTCTACACGCTGGGATCGGCCTACGCCCAGTTCATGGAGGACCGCAAGGGGATGCTCAAGGCCGGCTACCTGGCCGACATGGTGATCTACGACCGGGACTTCATGACCGGCCCGCAGGAGGAGATCATGCAGGCCCTGGTGGACTACACCCTCGTGGGCGGGAAGGTGGTGTACCGGAGGTAGGGGCCGGTCGGCCCGACCGATGGGTCCGCAGCACCCGGGCCTCCCAGCCGACGCCGGGGGCCCGCCCCGTGGCGGGCCGCCAGCTCAACGAACTCGGCACGCAGCTCCGGGCTCTCGGCAAGCTTCTGGAGGAAGCGGTTCAGGGGATCGTCGTTCATGATGCCTCCGGGTGGGGCAGGTGGGTCGGCCTGGCAGAGCCGTATCCTCATGCTGTGGTCCCCATCTCCTCCGGTCAAGGATCTCCGTCCCGGTCGAGGGACCCCTCCCCGGCGGCGGCTTTGTAGACCCCCACCGCCGCGAGCGCCGGCGGCCCCAGCGCCTCCTCGAGGCGGACGCGCACCGCGTCCGCCCGCACCGGGGAGAAGCGGAGGAGCCGCTTGTAGCCCACGGTGGTCCCCCGGGAGATCTCCACCCACGCCGCGTCCACCCGGGCTTCCACCACGAAGGCGGCGATGCGCTGGCCCAGGCGGACGGGTTCCTGGAGGAGAAGGCGGTCGAAGGTCCGCACCTCGTCCAGCCGGATCTCCAGGGTGGCGGTGGTCACCCCGTCGTCCGTCGCCCAGTAGGAGGCGGGGTCACCGTCCACCAGCTTCGCGGGAGAGAACCTCCGGTGCCCCAGGCGGGTGTTGCTGGCGGCGGCCTCGGCGCCGTCCGTGAGATCCACGGAGAAGGTCTCGTCCAGGATGCGGCGCATCTCCCGTAGCGCCCCGACGTCGTTCCCGTGGAAGAGCCCCCGCCGGTCCGGGGGAACGTTCAGGAGGAGGACGCAGTTCCTCCCCACGGACCGGTAGTACAGGTCCACCAACTCCCGGGGGGACTTGACCCTGTCGTCCTCCGCCGGGTGATGGAACCACCCCGGGCGGATGGAGGTGTCACAGAGGGGAACCACCCATTCCGTCCCGGCCGGATCCCCCTGGTTGAGGTACTCCGTATCCGCCTCCCCGATGACGATCCCCCCGGTCTTGATCGTGGACCAGTTCGTCTCCCCGGCGAACCCCCGCTCGTTCCCGATCCAGCGGATGTCGGGCCCGGCGTCGGAGAAGAGGAGGGTGGAGGGCTGGAGCGACTTCACCAGCGCCATGGTCTCGGGCCAGCGGTAGTAGCTCCGGCGGTCGATCCTGCGCTCCTCGTTGGCACCGCCGTAGTAGCCCGTACCTCCGTTGGCCCCGTCCACCCAGATTTCGGTGATCGCCCCGTACCCGGTCAGAAGCTCCCGGAGCTGCGCCCGGTAGGCCTCCAGGTAGGCGGGCCCGCCGTAGTCCGGATGGTTCCGGTCCCAGGGAGAGAGGTAGAGCCCCGCCTTCACTCCGTGCCTGCGCGCGGCGTCCACGAACTCCCGCACCAGGTCTCCCCTCCCCTCCCGCCAGGGGCTGGCGGCCACGGAGTGGGTGGTGGTGGCGGTGGGCCAGAGGCAGAATCCGTCGTGGTGCTTGGCCGTGAGGATGAGCTCCCCCATCCCCACCTCGGCCGCCACCCGGGCCCACTGGTCCGCGTCCAGCGCCTCGGGGGCGAAGAGCGCCGGCGGCTCGTCCCCGAAGCCCCACTCCCGGTCGGTGAAGGTGTTCATGGAGAAGTGGACGAACCCCGCCATCTCCATCTCCTGGTAGCGGAGCTGCTCCGGGGAGGGGACCACGGGCATGGGGGGGAGGTCCGGGGGCTCGCCGGCGCAGGCGAGCAGGAGATTCGCGAGGGTGGCCAGGAGGAGGGGGCGCATGGAGGAATAATCCGCATCGGAGAGGCGCCGGGCCACCCCCCCCCTCTCCCCTCCCTTGCGCCCCGGACCCCTGCGGGTGCATCTTGGTTTCGGGTTTTGTTCGGTAAGTAGGACGGAATGCGTTACCGGAGCGCCATGCCCTCCCCCTACGTCGAGCTCCACGCCCACTCGGGCTTCTCCTTCCTGGACGGCGCCTCCCACCCGGAGGAGCTGGCCCTGAGGGCCGTGGAGCTGGGGTATCCCGCCCTGGCGCTCACGGACCACAACGGGCTCTACGGCTCCATGGAGTTCGCCCGGGCCGCCCGGGAGAAGGGGATCCAGCCCATCACGGGGGCCGAGGTGAGCCTCGATCCGGCCACGGTGCCGGGTCTGGAGGGGTGGAGTGGGGCGGTGGCGGGGACCCTCGAGCCCACCCCCCC
>JBFYZD010000251.1:0-4825 GCA_041309685.1 Gemmatimonadales bacterium
TCGGAAGAAGGTGTCAAGAGGAAGGGAGCGGCGATTTGGGCCCAACCTTCGTTCGAAGCGGCGTTGGCGTGACTTGGGCTTGGACCAGGCCCCCTCGGGGGCCCGGTTGAAAGCGGAGGTGCGGGGGCGTGCGTCCCCGCACCTCTTTTTTTCCTGCCTGGAGCCGACCACTCCAGGCGCGTTCAATCCCCAATAGGAGGCACCCTATGAGAGTCTGGGGTAGGTACCTACCAACTCTTGCCTTCCTGGCCGTAGGTCTTTGGGCGGCAGCCCCCGCCGCTGCCCAGACCGGATCGGTCACAGGCACCATCCTGAGTGCCCTAACCGGTGAGCCGCTCGACGCCGTCCAGATGAGCCTGGAGCGGGTCGGGCAGGAGGAGACCCGCCTGGGCGGGCTCACGCAGGCCACCGGACGGTTTCTCATCATCAACGTCCCGGTAGGGCAGTACGTCCTCCGGGCCGAGCTCCTGGGCTTCGGGACCCGGACCCAGGTGGTGGACGTCGTGGCCGGACAGGCCGTCGTGGTGGATCTGCGCATGGATCCCGAGGCGATCTCCCTCTCGGAGATCGTGGTGACCGGGGTGGCGGGGGCCACCCAGCGGACCAAGCTTCCCTTCGAAGTGGCCCAGATCCGGGTGGCGGACCTCCCGGTTCCCAGCATGAACGCCGCCCAGAGCATCCAGGGGAAGGTCGCCGGGGTGCAGGTGGTGCAGGGGAGCGGCCGGCCCGGCGCCGCGCCCGCCATCCTCCTTCGGGGGGTGAAGAGCCTGGACGCCACCGGCCGGAGCCAGGAACCCCTCTACATCGTGGACGGCGTGATCCTGAACGGCGGCATGCTCGACCTGGACGCCCTGGACATCCAGAGCATCGAGGTCGTGAAGGGCGCCGCGGCGGCGTCCCTGTACGGCTCGCGGGCGGGGAACGGCGTCATCCAGATCCGCACCAACCGCGGCGCTGAGATCGCCGACGACCAGGTGCGCTACAGCTTCCGCTCGGAATACGGCCAGAGCCAGCTCAGCAAGGCCCCGGAGGACCTCCTCACGGAGGCCCACGAGTTCAAGCTCACCCCGGACGGGAGGCAGTTCCTCCAGGCCAACGGGGCGGGGTGCGACTGGCTGGAGTGCTCGGGGCTGCTCCTGGCGGGGCAGGGGGCCGGGACGAACCCGGCCACCCAGTGGAACACCTACCAGAGCAACGAGTGGCCCGGGCAGATCTACAACCAGATCGAGCGGTTCTTCACCGGGGGCAAGCTCCTGCAGAACTCCATCACCGCCGAGGGGCGCTCCGGCAGGACCAACTTCCTGGTGTCCGCCAGCAACCTCAACCAGGGGGGGATCCTCCAGTACGAGCCCGGCTTCTCGCGCACCAATTTCCGGGTGAACGTGGACCAGGCCGTGGTGGAGAACCTCAACCTCCAGACCAGCGTCCTGTACTCCCGCTCCAAGCAGGGGAACACCGACGGGCCGCTCTTCGACCTTACCCGCGTCCCCGCCGGGGTGGACCTCCTGGCCGAGGATCCGTTCGCGCCCGGCGAGATGGTCCTCACCATGAACCCCACGGACAACGAGAGCCCGAACCCGCTCTACACCCTGAGGACGATCGAACAGTTCCAGTGGCGGAGCCGCTTCCTGGGGGCCGCCACCGCCCGCTACTCTCCCAACGAGTGGCTGAAGATCGACGCCAACATGAGCTTCGACAGGGCGGACCGGGACGATGAGACCTTCTATCCCAAGGGGTACCGGACCGCCAACCCCAGCCTGGGCTACAACGACGGGCGCCTGTACAAGTACCGGAGCAAGACCGAGTCGGTGAACGCCAGCCTCACGGCGTCCACGCGGTGGGACATCACCGACCAGATCCGGAACTCCACCCAGGTCCGCTACCTCTACGAGGGTACGGACAATGAGAACTTCAGCACCACGGGGTGGACCTTCGCCGTGGCCGGCGTGCCCACGCTGAACAACGTCAACCAGGACAACGTCAGCAACGGCTCCTACACCAGCACCGTCCGGGCCGACGGGTACTTCCTCATCACGAACTTCGACATGTACGACAAGTACGTGGTGGACGCCCTGATCCGGAATGACGGAAGCTCCCTCTTCGGGGCCGACGAACGGCGCCAGTGGTACTACCGCATGGCCGGGGCCTGGCGGATGAGCCAGGAGGACTGGTTCAACGTGGAGGCCATCGACGAGCTCAAGTTCCGTTACTCCATCGGCACGGCCGGGGGCCGGCCGGGCTTCGAGGCCCAGTACGAGACGTACAGCGTGTCGGGCGGCCGCATCTCCCCGGTGAACCTGGGGAACAACGACCTCAAGCCGGAGTTCTCCACGGAGCAGGAAGTGGGCTTCGACATGGGCCTCTTCAACTATAAGGTCATCGTGGGGGCCACGTACGCCCAGACCACCACGGAGGATCAGATCCTCCCGGTTCCCCAGCCGGCCTTCACCGGTTTCCAGAACCAGTGGCGGAACGCCGGGACGCTGGAGAGCAAGACGTACGAGCTCACCATGGACTTCCGGCTCATCGAGCGCCCCGACTTCAGCTGGAGCGCCAAGGTGCTCTATGACCGCACCAACTCCACCATCACCGAGCTGAGCGTTCCTCCCTTCACCTACGGCGTGGGTGGCCAGGGGCTGGACCAGGTCTTCTATGCCCGCGAGGGTGAGAACGTAGGCGACTTCTACGGGATCCAGGCCGCCACCAGTTGCGCCCACCTTCCCACGGGCATGGCCTGCGATGACTTCCAGGTCAACGACGACGGCTTCCTCGTGTGGGTCGGGCCCGGCGGCAGCTTCAGTAGCCCCAAGTGGGGGACCAGCGGGCCGGCGGTGGGCGGTGCGACTCTGGCCTGGGGCACACCCTTCGCCGGGTTCTGCATCGACCGGACGACGGGCGAGCAGACCAAGTATTGCCGGGTCGGCAACAGCATTCCGGACTACAACGTCGGTCTCTCCACCAACCTGAATTGGAAGGGGCTGAACCTCTACGTCCTGGTGAACCACAGCGCGAAGTTCGACGTGTACAACCAGCCGCTGCAGTGGGGGACCTTCAAGAACCTCACCGGCATCTACGACCAGAGGGGAATCCCCCTGGAGCAGGCGAAGCCCATCGGGTACTACGCCGCCTGGTACGCCGTGAGCGGCCTGGGGATCAGCAGCATCTTCACCGAGGACGCCACCTATACCAAGATCCGGGAGGTGGCCTTCACCTACCGCCTCGCCCAGGACGCCCTGGACAGGGTCCCCGGACTGAACCGGTTCAGCAGCGTCGGGGTGAACCTCACCGGAAGGAACCTCTTCACCTGGTCCGACTACCGGGGCTATGACCCGGAGACTGGATCGGACGGAGGCGACACGGGATCGGCGGCCATCGCCCGGGTTGACGGGTACCGGTATCCGAACTTCCGCACCTACTCCGCATCCCTCGAGTTCATTTTCTAAAGGAGCCGATCCATGAGAAGCCCAATCAAGAATCTCCTGGTCGGCTCGCTGCTCCTTTTCGGAGGGGTGGCCTGCGCCGACCTGGAAGTGATCAACCTGAACGACGCCGACGCCGAGCGCGCCCTGGCCACCGCCGGGGACGTGGAGGCCCTCATCTCCGGGAGCTACAACTCCTGGTTCAGGGGGGTCTACTCCTACTCCGGCCCCGGGATGTTCCTGAGCAACGCCGCCTTCCAGCACAACGCCCCCTGGGCCAACGCCGGAATGGAGGTCTACGCCCGCATTCCTCGGGTCTCCATCGTCAACAGCGTCGCCGATTCCAACTACTCCTACTTCGTCCGTCCCTGGTACTACTCCTACCGGGCCATCGCCGCGGTGGCGGATGGCCTGAAGGCCCTCGATAATCCGGAAATCGCCGAGGAGATCGGTGCCGCGAACGTGGCCCGGGCCCGGGCGTACGGGAAGTTCGTCCTGGGGATCGCCCACGCCACCGTCGCCGTGATCTTCGACCGGGGCTTCGTTGTGGACGAGACCACGGACCTCAGCCAGCCCCAGGAGCCCATGGACTACAATGAGCTCATGACGGCCGCGCTGGCCTACCTGGACGAGGCCGCCACCCTGGCGGCGGCGACCAGCTTCACCCTCCCCAACGCCTGGATGCAGGCGGACATCACCAACCAGCAGCTGGCGAAGATCGCCAAGTCCTTCAAGGCCCGCTTCCGCGCGGCCGTGGCCCGGACCCCGGCGGAGAGGGCGGCGGTGAACTGGGCCGCCGTCATCGCCGACGTGGACGCCGGGGTCACGGAGGACCTGGTCCTGTACTACGACGACTACAACGGGTGGTCGTGGGACGTCCTGGGGTATGTGACCTACCCGGGGTGGACCAGTGCGGCGTACTTCATCTGGGGAATGGCGGACCAGTCTGGGAACTACCAGAAGTGGCTGGCCCTGAGCCTGGACGCCAAGAACACCAAGTTCGCCGACGGCTCCGACGTGCTCATCATCACCCCGGACACGCGTTTCCCCCAGGGGAGCACCGTGGCGGCCCAGCGCACCGCCCAGGGTGAGGTGATCCACATCGCCACCGCGACCCCGGCCGGTGACACCTGGAAGCGGCCGGAGCGGGGGGTGTGGCGGTGGTCCTGGTACAAGCCCTTCCGGGGCTGGGAATACTGGCAGGAGGAGCAGTTCTTCCAGCCCGAGATCAAGGTGACGGAGATGCGCCTTCTGAAGGCCGAGGGGCTCTTCCGCACCAACAACAAGGCGGGCGCCGCCACCCTCATCAACCAGACCCGGACCGCGGCGGGGCTGAACGCCACCGACGCCAACGGCACCAACACGAGCTGCGTGCCCAAGCTCCCCAACGGCTCCTGCGGGGACCT
>JBFYZD010000252.1:0-3979 GCA_041309685.1 Gemmatimonadales bacterium
CAGGGCGGGGTCTTCCTGGAGGCGGGTGCCGTGGCCGATCCTGCGGGCGTGGCACTCGTGCAGCGCCTGGGCGATGGAAGCGGCTCCGGCCCCTTCTCCCGCATGAACCGTGATGGCCAGGTTGTTGCGGGCGGCGAAATCGAACGCCTCCCGGTGGGCTCGGGCCGGGTTCCCCCTCTCCCCGCCCGCCAGGTCGAAGGCCACCACCCCCCGGTCCCGGAAGGCCACCGCCAGCTCCGCGAGCTCCACCGAGATGGAGGGGTCGAGGCTCCGGATGGCGCAGACGATGAGGCCGGTGCGGATCCCCACCTCTCCCTCGGCCCGGCTGAGGCCCCTCAGGGGCGCTTCCACCGCCTCCTCGAGGGTCATCCCCTCCCGCGTGTGGAGAGCCGGGGAGTAGCGTACCTCCAGGTAGCGCACGTTCTCCGCGGCTGCGTCCAGCGCCAGCTCGTAGGCCGCCCGCTCCAGCGCTTCGGGGTGTTGCAGGAGGGAGAGGGTGACGGCGAACTTCTCCAGGTACTGGGCCAGATCCCGGGAGTGGGCGGCCCTCATCGCCCCGGCCAGGGCGTCGGGTCGGGCGGCGGGGAGCCCCACCCCCAGCTCCCCCGCCAGCTCCAGCATGGTGGCGGGCCGGAGGCTGCCGTCCAGGTGGACGTGGAGCTCGGCTTTGGGAAGGGCGGCGAGCCGCTCCCGTGTGAGGCCGGGGGCGGTCCCTTCCTGCCTCAACAGCACCTCTTCTCTCCCGGCTTCAGAAGCCCCTTCTCCAGGTCCACCAGGGGGGCCGGGTAGTTCCCCGAGAAGCAGGCGTTGCAGAAGGGGCCCGACTCCCGGACGGCCTCCTCCATCCCCTCCAGGGAGAGGTAGCCCAGGGAGTCCACCCCCAGTTGCTTCTCGATCTCGGGCACCGAGAAGCGGGCGCCCATGAGCTCCTCCTTGGTGGGCATGTCGATTCCGTAGTAGCAGGGAGACCGGACCGGGGGGCTGGCGATGCGGAGATGCACCTCCAAGGCTCCCGCCTCCCGGATGATGTTCACGAGGCTCCCGGAAGTTGTGCCCCGGACCAGGGAATCGTCCACCACCACCACCCGCCGTCCCTGGAGGGCCTCCCGGACGGGGGCGTACTTCACCCTGGCGCTGAAGTCCCGATCCGCCTGGGAGGGACGGATGAAGGTCCGCCCCACGTAGTGGTTCCTCAGGAGCCCGAGCTCGAAGGGGAGGCCGCTCTCCTCGCTGTAGCCCAGGGCCGCCGAGTTGGCGCTGTCCGGGACCGCCACCACGGCGTCCGCCTCCACCGGGTGCTCCCGGGCCAGCTGCCGGCCGAAGGCCCGCCTGGCCCGGTCCACGCTGACGCCGAAGACCCGGGAGTCGGGGCGGGCGAAGTACACCAGCTCGAAGATGCAGGGGGCCTGTTGGATGGCCGCCTGGAGGTTCCGGAGGGGGGTGATCTCCTTCCCCTGGAGCTTCAGGACCTCTCCGGGATAGATGTCGCGGAGGAGCTCGGCTCCGACGATGTCCAGGGCGCAGGTCTCGCTGGCTACCATGAACCCCTCCCCCTTCCGCCCCAGGACCAGGGGGCGGAACCCCCGCGGGTCCCGGGCGGCGTAGAGGGTGTTCCCCACGGCGATGAGGAGGGAGAACGCCCCTTCCAGGTAGGTCAGGGCCTCGTCGATCTGCCCTTCCACCGAGTCGTGCCGGGACCGGGCCATGAGGTGGATGACGACCTCCGAGTCGGAGTCGGTCTGGAAGATCGCCCCGTCCTGGACCAGCCGGTTCCGGACGTCCCGGGCGTTGGTGAGGTTCCCGTTGTGGGCGATGGCCAGGTCCCCGTGGGCGTAGCGGACCATGATGGGCTGGGCGTTGGCCAGGTGGCCCCCTCCCGCCGTGGAGTAGCGGACGTGGCCCACCGCGGTGTCGCCCGGAAGTCCTTTCAGGACCTCGGCGTTGAAGACCTCCGAGGCCAGCCCCAGTCGCTTGTGGAGGCGGGCGACCCCTCCGTCCACCGCGCAGATCCCCGCCGACTCCTGCCCCCGGTGCTGGAGGGCGTAGAGTGCCAGGAAGGCCGCCTCCGCGGCGCCCTCCACCCCGGTGATCCCCACCACCCCGCACTCGTCCCGGGGGGCTTCCTCCATCAGGTGCAGCCGGATGTCCTCAGCCCTCATCGCCTTCCCTCCTCGGATCCTGGACCTGGGGGGCGGGCCGGCTCCGGGGCCTGCTCCTCCGGCGTTTCTTGCGGAAGCGCTCCGGGGCCACCTCCCGGTAGTCCAGCGTGCGGACCTCCGCCTGGGACTCGTCCTCCCCGTCCTCCTCGCCGTCCAGGAGGGGATCCCTCTCCGGGAGGCGCTCCCAGAGGCCCAGCAACACCGACTTCAGCAGTCCCCAGAGGGTGTAGAGGACCAGGGCCGGGAAGAAGTAGTAGCGGGGTACGGTGATGGCCAGGAAGAGGCCGCCAATGACCACGGCCGTGTTGAAGAGCCCGCGGGCCGTACGGAAGCCGATGCGGGGGACCAGGGCATAGGGCACGTGGCTCACCATGAGGACCGACACGACCACGGTCAGCAGCACCATGATCTGGGGCCAGGGGAGGTCCGCCAACTGGGCCTGGAAGAAGGCCGTCTCGCTGAAGGGGTGGAAGGTGGCCAGGATCATCCCCGCCGTGGGGGAGGGGAGGCCGTGGAAGTGGGTCTTGGCCTCCCCCCCCTGCTCCACGTTGAACCGGGCCAGGCGTACCACCATGGCCGTGACGAAGACGAAGGAGAGGATCCACCCCCAGGGCGATTCCGTCAGGTAGAGCTGATAGAGGATGAAGGCCGGGGCCACCCCGAAGGAGATGGCGTCCACCAGGGAGTCCAGCTCGGCGCCGAAGTTGGAGCCGGTCCGGGTGAAGCGGGCAATGCGTCCGTCGGCGAAGTCCAGGAAGGCCGCGAAGACGATGTACCACCCCGCCCAGATGAGGTCCCCCCGGGCCGCGGCCACCAGGGCGTACACCCCGAAGAAGAGGTTGCCCAGGGTGAAGGCCGACGGAAGGATGATGATCCCCTGTTGAAGCGGCGGCCTCCGGCGGGGGCGGGCGTCCATCTCCGGGGTCCTGTGGTTCATCCCGAGTCTCCCTTGCGTTCCTTCGGCATCCGGGCCAGCACGGTCAACCCTCCCCTGGCGGTGTCCCCCTCCTTGCAGGTCACCTCCCATTCGGGAGGGAGGAAGAGGTCCACCCGGGACCCGAAACGGATGAGGCCGATCCGATCCCCCCGGGCCACCGAGTCACCCTCCTCCTGGTCCGTCACCACCCTGCGGGCGATCAGCCCGGCGATCTGGCGCACCAGCACCCGGTGGGGCCCCGAGACGATGCCCAGGGAGGCCCGTTCGTTCTCCTCGCTGGCCTTGGGGTTCCATGCCGCCAGGTACTTCCCGGGGTGGTAGCTCCGGAAGGCCACCTCTCCCGAGATGGGGGCCCGCTGGAGGTGGACGTTGAAGATGGAGAGGAAGATGGAGATGCGGGTGGCCTCCCCCCCGAGGAAGTCCGGCTCCGGGACGCGCAGGATCTGGATGACGCGACCGTCCCCCGGGGCCAGGACCAGCTCTTCCCCCGGTGGGGGTATGCGCACAGGGTCCCGGAAGAAGTAGAGGGTGAACAGGGTGAGGACGCCCAGGATCCCGGCCCCGGCCAGGAGAGCGGACCGCCAGAGGGGGCCGGGCTGGGCTCCCAGCAGGGCGCTCCCCCAGATCCCCGCTCCGCCCAGGGCGAGGCTCAGGACCAACCCGGTGAGGACGAGGGGCCAACCCTCCGGGGCCAGGCGGATCATGGGAGGGGCCTTCCCCGGGTCACCGGAAGCGAGGGGGGTCGTAGGCTCCCAACTCGCTCCCCGTGAGGCGCCGGAAGATCTCCAGGTAGCGTTCGGAGGAGGCCCGCACCACGGCTTCGGGGAGGTCGGGGGGCGGGGGCCGCTTGTCCCAATCCGGCAGGCCGTCCAGGTAGTCCCGG
>JBFYZD010000253.1:0-11446 GCA_041309685.1 Gemmatimonadales bacterium
GCCCTGCTGGGCCTCTACGTCCTGGGTTTCGTCGATGCCCTGGCGACGGCCCGGGTGCTGAAATCCACTGTGTTGAAAAGCGACCGGACCCCCTTCGTCCTGGAGCTTCCCCCCTACCGGTGGCCGACCTTCGAATCCCTCGGCCTGCGGCTCCTGGACCGCTCGAAGATATTCCTCCGCCGGGCCGGAACGGTGATCCTGTCCGTGGCGGTTGCCCTATGGATCCTGGCCAACCTTCCGGTGGAGAACGGGCAGCCTCCGGCCATCGACGAAAGCCTGGCGGGGACGCTGGGCCGGACCATCGAGCCCGTGATCGCGCCTCTGGGTTTCGACTGGAAGATCGGGGTGGGATTGGTGACCTCCCTGGCGGCCCGGGAGGTCATCGTGGGCACCCTGGGGACCCTCTATGGAATCGAGGGGGAGGAGGGATCCCTCGGGCTCCAGGAGGCCTTGAGGCAGGATCTGGATCTCCCCGGGGCGGTGGCTCTCCTGGTGTTCTTCGCCTTCGCCATGCAGTGCATGTCCACGGTGGCGATGGTCCGGAGGGAGACGGGGGGTTGGAAGATCCCGATCCTCCAGTTCACCTACATGGGACTCCTGGCCTACGGGGGGGCCTTCCTGGCCAACCGCCTCGTCGCTTATTTCCTGTAGCCGCCGTCATCCCCTCAGCAGCAGGTCCCTCAGCGCCTCGGCCCTTGGCTCCAGGGGCACGACGATCCGTTGCTTCTCCAGGCATCGGGCCAACTCCTCAGGGACCGGGAGCGTCTCGCCCAGAATGGGCTCCACCACCTCGGCGAACTTGGCCGGGTGGGCCGTGGCCAGGAGGATGCCCACGGCGCCGGGCCGTCCTTCCAATTCCTGTTCCATGGCCTTCATCCCCACCGCCGAGTGGGGGTCCAGGACATACCCCGTCTCCTCCCACACGCGTCGGATGGCGGCCCGAGTCTCGGCGTCCGTGACGCTGTGGCCTGCCACGTGGGCCCGGATCCGGTCCAATCGGCCGTCGTAGAGGTGGATGATGCGATGGAAGTTGCTCGGGTTTCCCACGTCCATTGCCGTGGAAAGGGTCCGGAGAGAGGGGCGAGGGGTGAAGACCCCTGTCCGGAGGTAGAGGGGGACCTCGTCGTTCAGGTTGGTGGCGGCCAGGAAGCGTACCTCCGGGAGGCCCATGGCCTTGGCCAGGAGCCCCGCCGCCAGGTTTCCGAAATTCCCGGACGGGACGGCGAAGAGCAGGTCTTCCCCTGCCCCGGCCCGGCACAGCTGGGCCCGGGCGTGCCAGTAGTAGAAGCTCTGCGGAAGAAAGCGACCCACGTTGATGGAGTTGGCGGAGGTGAGGGCCACCTCCTCCCTGAGCTGAAGGTCCTGGAAGGCCCCTTTGGCCAACGCCTGGCAGGCGTCGAAATCGCCCTGGACCGCCACGGCCGTGACGTTCCCCCCGAGGGTGGAGAACTGCCGCTCCTGACGGGGGGTGACCTGCCCGTCGGGGAAGAGGACCACCACCCGGATCCCCGGGAGTCCCAGGAAGGCCTGGGCCACGGCTCCCCCGGTGTCCCCCGAGGTGGCGGTGAGGATGGTGAGGGGAGGGTTGCCCTCCCGGTGGAAATGCCCCGTCAGAGCCGCCATGAACCGGGCCCCCACGTCCTTGAAGGCCAGGGTGGGCCCCCGGAAGAGCTCCAGGATGAAGACCCTCTCCCGGAGGGGGACCAGCGGGATGGGGAAGTTCAGGGCCCTGGGGACCATCTCCCCCAGGGTGGCGGGGTCCAGAGCCTCGGAGAGGAGTCGCCCCGATAGGTGGGTGGCCATCTCGGGCCAGGGGAGCCCCAGGAGGTGGGTCCGCTCCTCGGGATCCAGGATGGGGATGGGGTGGGGCTGGTAGAGACCGCCGTCGGGGGCCAACCCTCGGAAGAGGGCTTCCCGCAGGGTGGCCGCTGGTGCTTCCCCCCGGGTGCTGATGAAGGGCATCAGCTCTCCTCCTCCAGGATCCGGGCCCCTGGGGCTCGCCCCGGGGAGACCAGGAGATCCGCCTCCAGGCCGGCGGTGGCCCGGAAGGCCTCCACCATGGCGGCTCCCACCGCCCTGGCGCTCTCCTCGCCCCGGCAGAGCGCGAAGAGGGAGGGGCCGCTCCCCGAAAGGCTGGCGGCGAGAGCTCCGGCGTCCAGGGCGGCGGCCTTCACCTCATGGAATCCCGGGACGGCCGGAGCCCTGAGGGGTTCCGCGACCCGGTCCTCCACCGCCCGAGCGATGATTCCCCAGTCTTCGCGGAAGAGCCCCGCCACCAGGGCGGCCGTGTTTCCCCACTGGGCCACGGCGGCCTCCAGGGGGACGGTGGATCCCAGCACCCTCCGGGCCGAGGCCGTCTCCACCTCCATGTGGGGGTGGACGTGGACCGCCACCAGCTCCCGGGGCACCTCCAGCTCGATGGCCCGGAGAGGCTTCCAGACAGGCACCAGGACCAGCCCCCCTAGAAGGGAGGGTGCGGCGTTGTCCGGGTGAGCGGACCCGGAGGCTACTGCCTCCCCGGCAAGGGCACATCGAAGAAGGGTCCCGCTGTCCAGCTTCAGCCCCAGAAGCCCGTCCACCGCAACCACCGCCGCCACGGCGCTGGCGGCGCTCCCCCCCATCCCCGCCGCGAGGGGAAGTCCCTTGGTGATCTCCAGCTCCACCCCGGTCGATTCCAGGGAGATTCCGGCCTCGATCAGGAGGGCCCGGGCGGCCGCGCCGGCGGTGTTCCGGTCCACCTCCATTGGAAGCCGGCCGCCGTCTCCGTGGATGGGGGCTAATCGCAAGCCCGCCTCCGGGGTCCGCCGGGCAAGGACCTCATCTCCCGGACCCTCAAGGGCCAACCCGAGGACATCGAAGCCGCAGGCCAGGTTCCCGATGGACCCCGGGGCGAAGGCCCGGCAGAACGAATGATGGCTCAACGACCCTCCTTTCCTTCCGACCGGTGGGCGACGCTGGTTCCTGGTGAAGATCAGACCGCCCATGCGCCGGCGCCAGGGAGCGTGCCGAGGGGAAGGAGGGAGGCGATGCCCGGAGCCTGATGCATCCAGCTCGGCACCCTTCAAGCACATCGACTTTATCCCACGTCCGATAAGGGGACAAATTGTCACGGGCGGGCTCCCCCCTCGAAGAAACCCAGATGGGGGCGGTGCGGATCCACCTTCTCCCACCTACCTTTGAGGGCTCCAGGTGGCTTCTGCCCCTTGGCACGGATTACGCTAGGGGATTCCTGGGGTTGTCCGCCCCTGGGACCGGCTCGGTGCCCAGGGGCCTGCGCTCAAAGCTGAAGAGGGTAGATCATGGAGACGAAGCTCCCCGTGGTTGGGGCCGATGCTTCTGAGAAGAAGGCTCCCCGGAAGGAGAAGAAGGTCACGCGGCACAAGCTGCATACCGTGGAGATCGTCTCGGATCCGGGGGAGGGCGCGCAGAAGTGCGCCCAGATCTTCGGGGCGGTGTCGGCCAAGATGGGCAACGGGGTCTGGACGGTGGAGATCATCCCCGCCGAGATCCAGCCTCCACCCCGGATGCCGGCCGGGGCCAGCGGGAACCGGATCCGATTGGGGTCCATCCCCGTGACCAACTGGGGTGACCGGGCCGGCCTCTGCGTGGCGCTGAACGAGCAGGTCCTCCTGGCCAGGCACCGCCTGGATGCGCTTGAGGACGACGCCATCGTCCTCATCGAGAACATGTGGAAGGACCACGGGGACGAGGATATCCGGAAACAGTGGTCCGACGCCATGAAGGAGATCTCGGGGAAGAGCTACCGGCTCATCGAGGTCCCCATGCAGGAGGAATGTCTCAAGCTCGTACCCGACCCTCGTCGGGGTAAGAACATGTTCATGTTGGGCATGCTCTGTTACCTCTACGATCGGGATCTGGAGCTGGCCAAGGACCAGATCGCCCACGCCTTCAGAAAGAAGTCCGAAGAGGTCTACCTCCGGAACGTGGAGCTCCTGCTGGCGGGCCATGCCTGGGCCGAGGAGAACCTGGGGTTCGGGTTTGAGATTCCGCCGACTGGAGACACCCGTCCCCATGTGGTGATGAACGGAAACGAGGCGATCGCCATGGGTGGGGTGGCCGCCGGGATGGACCTGGCGGCCATGTACCCCATCACGCCCGCCACCTCCGTCTCCCACCACCTGGGGGAGATTTTCCTGAAGTTCGGAGGGCTCCTGCACCAGGCTGAGGACGAGATCGCCGCAGCGGGAGTCGCCATCGCATCGTCCTGGTCCGGCAAGGTGGCTTTCACCATCACCTCGGGGCCCGGATTGGCCCTGAAGACGGAGTTCATCGGCCTTGCCGTGATGACCGAGATCCCCCTGGTCCTGGTGGACGTGCAGCGGGGTGGACCCAGCACCGGCCTCCCCACCAAGGTGGAGCAGTCGGATCTCCTGGCAGCCATCTACGGCCAGCCCGGCGACGCCCCCCATGTGGTCATGGCTCCCGCCACCATCGAGGAGTGTTTCTACTCCATGATCACGGCCCGGAAGATCGCCGAGACCTTCCGCATGGTGGTCATGGTTCTGACGGACGCCAACATGGCCACCGGAGTCTCCCCCTACCCCCGCCCCGCCCTGGATCCCTCCTGGCTGGCGCCTCCGCCGGATCTTTCCCCGGTGCCACCGGGACTGAGGCCTTATGACTGGGATCCCCAGACGGGCCTTTCCCGGCGGTTCATCCCGGGAACCCCTGGGGGGTTGCATACCGTCACCACCCTTGCCCATGACGAGAGCAGCAGGGTGGCCTACACCACCGACGTGGTGCAGCGCAGCATGACCATGCGGAGTCGCAAGCTTGCGGTCTTCCAGTCCACTCTGAAGCCCCCCCAGGTGAACGGCCCCGAGGAGGGAGACCTCCTGGTGGTGGGCTGGGGGACCACCAAGGGGGCCATCGAGGAGGCCGTGGACCGGGCGCGGGAGGAGGGGCTGAAGGTCTCCAACCTCCACCTGACCTTCCTCTCCCCCCTGGAGCCGGGCCTCAAGGAGATCTTCAGCCGGTTCAGGAAGGTCATGACCGTGGAGATCAACTACAGCGACGAGGTGGGTCAGCCCTACATCACCGAAGAGAACCGCCGCTACGGCCAGTTGGCCTGGATCCTCAGGGCGTCGACCCTGGTGGACGTGGACTGCTGGACCCGGGTGCTGGGTGAGCCCTTGAAGCCCGGGGCGATCCATCAGGCGATTCGAGAAATGATGCCCAAAGGAGGTGTTTCGTGAGCAGCGCCTGTTCCCTTCTCCATCTCGCCGAGGGGGAGGACCACGTCTACACCATGGCGGAATACGAGGGAGTTCTCGCCCGGTGGTGCCCCGGGTGCGGAGACCACTCCGTTCTGACCGCGGTGCTGCGCCTCCTGGCGGAGGAGCAACTCAACCCCGAGGAGACCGTCTTCGTCTCCGGCATCGGGTGCTCCAGCCGTTTTCCCCACTACGTGAAGACCTACGGGTTCCACGGGATCCACGGCCGAGCCCTCCCTGTCGCCACCGGGGTGAAGCTCACCCGGCCCGAGTTGAACGTTTTTGCTGTGATGGGGGACGGAGACTGCGTGTCCATCGGGGCGGGCCACTGGGTGCATGCGCTACGCTACAACATGAACATGGTCGCCCTCCTGTTGGACAACAACATCTACGGTCTGACCAAGATGCAGACCTCTCCGACCACTCCCCAGGGGGTGAAGAGCAACACCCAGCCCCAGGGGAGCTGGCTCCCCCCCATGAACCCCATCCAGGTCAGTCTGGGCGTGACCAACGCCTCCTTCGTGGCCCAGACGGCGGAGTGGGTACCGGCCCATCTTTTCGCGACCCTGAAAGCGGCGTTCCACCACAAGGGGTTCTCCTTCGTCCGCATCGTGCAACGGTGCCCCGCCTATCTTCCCAAGCTCTTCGAGAAGGCGGTCACCCACCCGGACGCCATGGAGTTCCTGGTGCACCCGGACGGGATAGAGGCGAAGGAGCTGGCGGGGATCTACAAGAACCGGGTGCGTCACGATCCCAACGACCTCGATGCGGCCCGCCGCTTCGCCGAAGACCAGTCGCTGATCCGCCTCGGCATCTTCTTCAAGGACGAGACCCGGCCCCGCTACGAGGAAACCCGGGCGCTGCCGAAGCTCACCGCGGATGAAAAGCTCCAGGTTCTTGAGCAGGAGTTCGACCGCTATGCCGTCTGACGATCGGATCACCCAGGCCCTGAAGGCCCTGTCCGCGAACAGGGAGTCCTTCCTCTCAGCCGTTGCCCTTTCGGCGGAGGAGGTCAGGGGTATCCTGGACCGGGAGATGGAGGCCGGGGACAAACCCGACGAGAAGCTGGCCCATGAAATGGGACCCTTCGCCACCGGTCGCATCGACTTCGAGCGCCTCGCCCCCTTCGCCGCGGGAAAGGCGAAGCTGAAGAAGCGGCAGGGCGCTCGGATTCAGCAAGCGCTGGACACGCTCCGGGACATGAAGAAGGCCGGCGACGGGCTGTTCACGGCGAAGTGCGGGCTGGACGGCTACCTCCGTGGCACCATTCTGGAGGGATTGGCGAAGGCCGGCAGCGCCTTCGGAGCAGCCCGGGCCGTGGAGGCCATCCTCTCGGGGATTCCGGAACCGGAAGGCGTGGAGGATCCCATGGCAGCCTTTCCGCCCGCCAGGTGGAATCGGGCCGAGAAGGGGTGCTCCCCGCCTCTGGTGGTGGAAGTGGAGGGCCAGGATCTCCGGGCCGCCTCCCTGGGAGAGCTCCTGGAGGGAAACCAGAAGATCATCCTCGTGGTGAACGGCCCCGCCGCGCCGGCACCTCTGGTGCGCCTGATCACGCCGGACGTGGTGGTGATCCAGACGGATGATCCCGCCGACCTGGCGGCCCTCTCGGCCACCCCCGGTGCCGGGATCGCCGCCCTCATGCCCGAGGGAGCCGCCAGGTTCGTTCATGCCCCCGGTGGCAAGTCTCTCGGCCAACGACTGGATGTGAAGTTCCTCCCCGAGAAGGAGCCCAGGAGGGCCCTGGGAGCGATCTCGGCGTTCCAGCAGGTGGAGGAACTCCGGCAGCTCGCGGCCTTGTCCACCCCGGTGGTGGTCATGGCACCGAAGAACGGCGATAAGCCACAGGAGGGACTCGTCATGGACGAGGCCGGCCAGCTGGCAGCGTGGCTCATCCATCAGGCAAAGATCTAGCCCGGTGGGGCGTCGGGGAGAAGGACAGGGAAAAGGGAAGCCATGGACGTGACGTTGATCCTGACCTCGGTGGCCATCCTGGGTGGTGTGGGGCTGGTGTTCGGGAGCCTCATCGCCCTGGCCAACGCCAAGCTGAAGGTCTGGGAGGATCCCCGCATCGACGCGGTGGCGGAGGCACTGCCGGGCGCGAACTGCGGTGCCTGTGGTTATGCGGGGTGCCGAGCCTTCGCCGAAGCGGTTGTGCTGGGAGTGGTCGCCCCGGCGGGATGCACGGTGATGGGGGACGCGGACCGGGAGGACGTGGCCGCCCTCCTGGGGGTGGAGGCCGGTGCCGCCAACAAGCGGGTGGCTCGCCTCCTCTGCGCAGGGGGCTCCGACGTGGCGACGCGGAGGGCCCGTTACCACGGGGTGGACAGTTGTGCGGCCGCGGTGGCGGTGACGGGTGGGGGAAAAGGGTGCACCTGGGGGTGCGTGGGGCTGTCGGACTGCGCCGTGGCATGCGACTTCGACGCCATCACCATGAACGCCTTCGGGCTCCCGGTGGTGGATCCCGAAAAGTGCACGGCCTGCGGCGACTGTGTCGACGCCTGCCCGCTGGACCTGTTCACCATCATGCCGCTGGATCACAAGCTCATCGTCCAGTGCAAGAACCTGTTGGAGGGGGATGCGGCGGAGGAGGTGTGTGCGGTGGCCTGCACGGCGTGCGGACGATGTGTCCAGGACGCCGCTCCGGGCCTCATCGAGATAAGGAAGGGGCTGGCCGTCATCGACTACGGCAGGATCGAGACGGCCAACCCGGTTGCCACGGCCCGGTGCCCCACCGGGGCCATCGTCTGGGTGGAGGGGGCCCAATTCGCCCCCGCCCGTGAACTCGCAGGGAGCAAAGCAGGATGACCAGCCCGAAGAGCAACGACGGACAGAAGTCCTTCAAATATCCGGGGATTCCCGAGGCCATGGATGGGAGCGCCGCCGTCGTCTGGGTGGAGACCAACGCCAGCGAGGCCGCCGGTGCCTACCCCATCACGCCCTCCACCCAGATGGGGGAGGGATGGGCCCAGGCGGTGGCCCTGGGCTACACCAACGCCAACGGCCGGAGACTCCTCTTCTTCGAGCCTGAGGGGGAGCATGCCGCGGCGGCCGTCACTGCGGGGATGAGCATGACGGGTCTCAGGGCCACGAACTTCTCCAGTGGCCAGGGGATCGCCTACATGCACGAGTCCCTCTACGCGGCTGCTGGGAAACGGCTCACCTACGTGCTGAACATGGCCGCCCGGGCCATGACCAAGCAGGCGCTGAACATCCACGCCGGCCATGACGACTACCACGCGGTGGACGACACGGGCTTCTTCCAGCTCTTCGGGAAGAACGTCCAGGAGGTCGCGGACCTGAACCTCATCGCCCACCGTGTAGCGGAGTTGTCCCTCAACCCTGCCATCGTGGCTCAGGACGGCTTCCTCACCAGCCACGTCATCGAGTCCATGCGGATGCCGGAGCGGGAGCTCATCAAGGAGTACCTGGGCGACCCGGCCGACATCATCGATTCCCCCACTCCGGCCCAGAGGATGGTTTTCGGGGAGAAGCGGCGGCGGATCCCGGAGGTCTACGATCTGGACTTCCCCGCCATGATCGGGGTCGTGCAGAACCAGGACTCCTACGCCCAGGGGGTGGCTGCCCAGAGACCCTTCTATTTCGATCACGTGGCCGGTCTCACCGACCAGGCCATGGAGGAGTATTACCGTCTCACCGGCCGCCGGTACGCCCGGATCCTGGGCTACCGCACCGAGGACGCAGAGTACGTCCTTGTGGGCCAGGGTTCGGTGGTCCCCAACTGCGAGGCCGTGGCGGATTACCTCCGGGAAGAGAAGGGGATGAAGGTAGGGGTGCTCAACCTCACCATGTTCCGCCCCTTCCCCGCAGACCTGATCACGAAGATGCTCAAGGGGAAGAAGGGGGTGGCCGTCCTGGAGCGCCTCGACCAGCCCCTGGCCGTGGATCCGCCTCTCCTTCGGGAGATCCGGGCCGCCATGGGGAAGGGGGTTGAGAACTTCCGGGCCTCCGGCACCACCCTTCCCTACCCCGGCCTGGCGGAGATCCGCCCCGACGAGGTGCCGGACTTCTACTCCGGCTCCTTCGGCATGGGAAGCCGGGATCTCCAGCCCGGGGACGTCATCGCCGCCGTGAACAACATGCTTCCCGACGGGAAGAAACAGCGGCTGTTCTATCTGGGGTTGGACTTCGTCCGGAAGGACACTCGTTACCCGAAGCTCCAGATCTGGCAGGAGCAGCTCCTGGAGTCCTATCCCCACCTGGCGGACCTCACCCTTGAGCCGGTAGGGAACCTGGATCTCATGCCCGAGGGCACCGTCTCCCTCCGCATCCACTCGGTAGGGGGGTGGGGGGCCATTACCACGGGGAAGAACCTGGCCCTCACCGCCTTCGAGCTGGCGGGGCTCAACGTCCAGGCCAACCCGAAGTACGGTTCGGAGAAGAAGGGGCAGCCCACCAGTTTCTACGCCACGCTTTCCCGGGGTGAGATCCGCCTGAACGCCGAGCTCCGGCATGTGGACGTGGTCCTCTCGCCCGATCCCAACGTCTACCGGAGCACCGATCCCCTAGCGGGGATGAAGGAGGGCGGGATCCTCATCATCCAGAGCGAGATGACGCCGGAGCAGCTCTGGGCCTCCTTCCCGACCGAAGGGCAGGAGAAGATCCGCCAGAAGAACATCAAGGTCTACGGGCTGGACGGCTTCAAGATCGCCGCCGAGGAGGCGGGCGATCCCGAGCTGCGCTACCGCATGCAGGGCGCCGCCTTCATGGGAGCCTTCTTCAGGGCCTCCCCCCTCATGGAGCGGGAAGGGCTCACGGAGGAGACGCTCTGGGCGGGAATCCTGGACCAGCTCAACAAGAAGTTCGGAAAGCTCGGGCAGCGGGTGGTGGAGGACAACCTCCGGGTCATTCGCCGGGGGTATGACGAGCTCTTCGCCGTCCCGGTGGAGGAGGGTGTGAAGGAAGCTGTCGGCGCCGAGGGGGGCGTAGGGGCGATCCCCTCCCTGCTGGACGCTCCCAACCAGGAATGGGGCATGGGGAACCAGGGCCGCTTCTGGGAGCAGGTCTGCGCCTTCTGTGCCAGCACCGGCCAGGACGGCATCGCCGATCCCTTCGCTGCCATGAGCGCCATTCCGGCCTCCACCTCGGTGGTCCGGGACATGACGGGCGTCCGCTTCGAGGTCCCCGACTTCATCGCCGAGAAGTGCACCGGGTGCGCCCAGTGCTGGACCCAGTGCCCCGACGCCGCCATCCCCGGGGTGGTGAACACGGTGGAGGAGGTCCTGGACGCCGCCATCCTGACGGCCATGAACGGGACCTCCCTGGACCGGTTCATGTCCATCTCAAAGAACGTGGCCCGCGAGGCGCACAAGCTCCTCAAGGGCGTGCCCTTCCACAACTTCGCTGACATCCTCTCGCAGGCCTATAGGAACGTCACCTCCAAGCTCGGCTGGGACGCCGAGCGGCAGAAGGCGGTGGACGGGGAGTTCGCTGCCGTCTACGCCGTGGTGGCCGACTTTCCCCTGGCCAGAACCACGCCCTTCTTCGAGCTCCCGGAGAACAAGGAGAAGGGGACGGGTGGGCTGTTGTCCATCACGGTCAATCCCGAAGCCTGCAAGGGGTGCAACATCTGCGTCGAGGTTTGCCCGGAGCACGCCCTCATCACCGTCCGCCAGGACGAGGCGGTGGTGGACAAGCTCCGGCGGAACTGGAAGATGTGGGAACGCCTCCCGGACACCAACGACCGGTACGTCAATATCTCCGACCTGGAGCACGGACTGGGGATCCTGCCCACCCTCCTTCTCAAGAAGGGGAACTACCGGACCATGGCCGGCGGGGATGGAGCCTGCATGGGATGCGGGGAGAAGACGGCCGTGCACATCCTGGTCTCCACCATCGAGGGGGTCATGCAGCCCCGGGCGGAGAGGTTCGTAAAGAAGCTGGACACCCTCATCGCCGGGCTCGAGCAGAAGATCAGAGGTCTACTGTCCGCCGACGTCAATCTGGATCTGGACGACCTGGTGAAGGGGGGACACGCCGAACTTGAGGTGGACGCGGAGAAGGAGGCCCTGATCCGCCGCTACCACAAGTCGATGAAGGAGCTGAAGGAGCTCCGCTGGCGATACACCGAGGGACCCGGCGGCCGCGGCCGCTCCCACATGGCCATGACCAACAGCACCGGCTGCTCTTCGGTCTGGGCGAGCACCTATCCCTTGAACCCCTATCCCTTCCCCTGGGTCAACCACCTCTTCCAG
>JBFYZD010000254.1:0-6502 GCA_041309685.1 Gemmatimonadales bacterium
GATCTCGCCCCGGACCTCCAGGCCGAAGGCCGTCTCCCCCTGCTGGAGGATGGCCAGGAGAACCAACTGCTCGAACTCGCCAAGGGGAGAGGTGGGCATGATATCCGGTGGGTGAGGGACGGTGGGCTACCCGACTACATTGTAGTCTACGGTCCCGTCACCGGAGGGGTTTCAGATCCTGGGGGGGAGGGCCCCTCAGCCTCCCAGATGCCTCCGGAAGAAATCCACCGTGCGGCTCCAGGCCAGCTCGGCCGCTTCCTTGTGGTAGCGCGCCTCGTTGGTGTCGTTGTTGAAGGCGTGGTTCGCCCCCTCGTAGAGGTAGATCTCGTAGGGCTTGCCGTTCGCCTTCAGCGCCGCCTCGTAGGCGGGAATGCCCGCGTTGATCCGGGTGTCCAGCCCCGCATAGTGCAGGCAGAGGGGAGCGGTGATCCTCGGGACCTCCTCCGCGGGAATCTGGCTCCCGTAGTACGGGGCGCTGGCATTCAGGGAGGTGCCGGCGGCCGCCAGGCGGTTGGCGTAGCCCCCGCCCCAGCAGAACCCCACCGCCCCCACCTTCCCCGTGCACTCGGGGTGGCCGGCCAGGAAGGGCACCGCCGCGGCCATGCGGGTGAGGGTCTCCCCGGCGTCCAGCGTCCCGAGCATCGTCCGGGCCTGGTCCTCGTCGGCGGGTGTGCCCCCCAGGGGGGAGAGCATGTCCACGCCCAGGGCCAGGAAGCCCTCCAGGGCGAAGCGCCGGGTCACGTCCTGGATGTGGGGGTTCAGCCCCCGGTTCTCATGGATGACGATCACCCCGGGGCGCTTCCCGCCTCCTTTTCGCCGGGCCAGGTACCCGCTCATCAGAACGCCCTGGGCCTCCCACTCCCCCTTGGAGATGGTCAGATCCGGGTGGTCCTGGGGGACGATCTGCCTGCGGTAGTCGTTCCTGAGGAGGGGGAGGACGGCCATGGCCGCCGCCGACCCGCCGGTCAGGCGGGCCAGCCGGTCCAGGAACTCCCTCCTGCTCATCCCTCCGTGGGTGAACCGGTCGTAGAGGTCGATGATCGTCTGGTTCATGGCGTCCTCCGGGTGGGGGCGGTGGGCTGGGCGGCCCGGCGGGGCCGGTCCTGGGGGCCCTCCGGACTCATCAGGATACCGCCTGGGGGAGCCCGGCGAAATCCGGGAGGGGCCCAGGGCCGTTCTTCCGGTTTGACAACCGGGAGGTGCCGCGGTAACTCGGACTCACACCCCGGACCGAAGGAGGGTCTCCGGGCCGGACCACGGCGCAGGCGCCGGAAGGAGTCCCCATGGACATCGAGATGGACATCGAGAAGGTGCTGGGAGGCCAGGAGATCTTCGGGTCGTTCCCTCCCGACGTGCTGAGGGAGATCAGCCGTTTCACCTCCTCGAGAGCGCTCGCGGAAGGCGAGGTCGTCCATGAGCTGGGCGGCAAGCCCACCCATGTCTTCGTGCTGGTGGACGGCCGGGTCGAGCTCCGGCTGCCGGGGGGTGCGGGCGACGCGGGCATCCTGATCCGGCGGGTGGCCCGGGGCGAGCTGTTCGGCATCTCCCCCCTCCTGGGCTCGGACCGCTGCACCACCCAGGGGGTCTGCGTCGAAGCCGCCACGGTCCTGTTCATCGAGGCGCAGCCGCTCATCGCGCTGCTCCGGGCGAACCCCAGGCTGGACCAGTTCATCCTGCGCATCGTGGCCCGTTCCTACTTCGGACGCTACCAGATGCTGGCGGAGCTGGTGCAGCGGTTCCTCTCCGATCCCGCCCTTCGCTAGGCGCCGGGGCCTCGTTCCGGGGGCGCCGCCTGTGGGAGCCTACCCCCTCAGCGTCTCCCTCGCCTTGAGCGCCAGATCCTTGAGGGAGAAGGGCTTCTGAATGAACTGGACCCCCTCGTCCAGCACCCCGTGGTGGGCGATGACGTCGGCGGTGTACCCGGAGATGAAGAGGACGCGCATCCCGGGCCTGATCTCCTTCAGCCGGCCCGCCAGCTCCCGGCCGTTCATCTCCGGCATCACCACGTCCGTGACCAGGAGGTGGATCTCCCCGGGGTGGGACCGGACCGCCTCCATGGCCTCCCCGGGGGTGAGGGCCGACAGCACCTGGTAGCCCAGCTGCCGGAGCATGGCCCTTCCCACCCTCAGGATGGCCGCCTCGTCCTCGACGAGAAGGACGGTCTCCCCCCGGGCTCTCGGGGCGGCCTGCCCGGCGCCTGACCCGCACTCCTCGGCGCCCCCCGCAGCCCTGGGCAGGTAGATCTTGAAGGTCGTGCCCACGCCGGGCTCGCTGTACACGCTGATGAACCCGTCGTTCTGCTTCACGATGCCGTAGACGGTGGCCAGCCCCAGCCCCGTCCCCTGTCCGACTTCCTTGGTGGTGAAGAAGGGCTCGAAGAGGTGATCCAGCACCTCCTTCGTCATGCCGGCGCCGTCGTCGCTCACGGCCAGCATCACGAAGTCGCCCGGGCGAAAGCCGGAGTGGTTGGCGCAGAACGCCTCGTCGAAGGAGACGTTCTCCGTTTCGATGGTGATCCTCCCCCCATCGGCGATGGCGTCCCGGGCGTTCACGCACAGGTTGGCCAGGACCTGGTCGAGCTGGGCGGCATCCATGCGCACCGGCCAGAGAGCCGGGGCCGGGAGCCAGGCCAGCTCGATGTCCTCGCCGATGAGGCGCTGCAGCATCTTGAGCATCCCGCCGGCGGTGTCGTTCAGGTCCAGGACCCTGGGAGCCACGGTCTGGAGGCGGGCAAAGGCCAGGAGCTGGCGCGTGAGATCGGCCGAGCGGAGGCCGGCCTTCTGGATCTCCAGCAGATCGGCATGCGTCGCGTCGGTGGGGTGGAGGCGGGCCAGCGCCAGCTCGGCGTGCCCCAGGATGACGCTCAACATGTTGTTGAAGTCGTGGGCCACCCCGCCGGCCAGGCGGCCGACGGACTCCATCTTCTGGGACTGGAGGAACTGGGCCTGGAGCCGCTCCTTCTCCACCTCCCCCCGCTTGCGCTCGGTGATGTCGGTGTGGGTCCCGATGACCCGCTGCGGCCTTCCCTCCCGGTCCCGGGTCAGGACCTTGCCCCGGTCCAGGATCCACTTGTAGCTCCCGTCCTTGCACCTCAGCCGGTGCTCGCTCACGTAGGACGGGGCCTCCCCCTCCAGGTGCCTGCGCACTTCCTTTTCGGCGGCCTCCAGGTCGTCGGGGTGCACCCGGTCCCGCCACTCGGAGAAGGTGTTGCCGATCTCCTCCTCTCCATACCCCAGCATGGCCTTCCAGCGGGGGGAGAAGAAGACCTCGCCGGTCTCGGCGTTCCAGTCCCACACCCCATCCCCGGCCCCCTCCAGGGCGAAGTGCCAGCGGGCCTCGCTCTCCCGGAGGGTGGCCTGGGCCGCGCGGCGCTCCCGGCTCTGGATGGCCATGCCGAGCTGGTCCGCCAGCTGGCAGGCGAAGGCGATTTCGTCGGGCTCCCACTGGTGGGGCCGGCCCACCCGCTCCAGGCAGAGGACCCCCAGCGTCTCCCCGCCCACCCGGATCACCCCGTCCAGCAGGGAGGTGATCCCCAGCGGCTCGAGGTACCCTTTCACGTACCCGGCCAATCGGGGATCGGAAAGGGCGTCTTCGGCATCGATGTACTTGGCCTTGCGGAGGTGTTCGAGCTCCTCGGCGAACTCCTCGGCGGTGAGAACGGCCCCCCCGGAGTGCCGCCCGGGTCCCCCCTCGAAGAGGTCGAGACACACCAGCTCGGTTCTGGCCCCGTTGAAGAGCCAGACCCCCACGCGCTCGATCCCGAAGGTGGTGGCCACGGCCTCGGTGATCTCGGCGGAGAGGCCCGCCACGTCCCCTTCCCCCGCCGCCGGCGAGGAGGCGGCCCTGGCGATGATCTCGTTCTGGCGGGCGATGCGGCGGGCGGTCTCCTCCAGGCGGATCCGCGCCCGCCGCTGCTCCGTGATGTCGGCCTGGGACCCCCAGATGCGCATCAGCATCCCATCCTCGATGATGCCCAGGATGCTGTTGGAGAAGTACCGCACCTCGCCGGTGAGGGTGGACTCCACCGTCTCCTCCCCCGTCACCCGGTAGCCGGCGGCCACCATCCGGCGAACGTGCTCCCGGTTCCCAGGGTGGTTCCGGCCGCCGTGGAACTCCTCGACCCTCCGGCCCAGCAGCTCCTCCGGCGAATCGGCCCCGTACATCTCGGCGAAGCGCTGGTTGCACTCCGCCACCCAGGTCCAGTCGTAGAAGAGGTCCACCTGCTCTTCCACGGGGAGGTGCACCGGGATGGGCGTCTCCAACTCGGCTCGGTAGATGCCCTCGGAGGAGCGCTGGACGAAGGTGTGATAGCGCTCCTCGCTCTCCCGCAGGTCCTCCTCGGCCTGCCTCCGTTGGGTGATGTCGGTGAGGATCCCGTCCCAGAGGATGCTCCCGTCGGGCTGGGGCTCGGGGACGGCATGCGCCTCCACCCAGACCACCTCCCCCTTCCTGAGCCCCCTGCACTCCAGATGGAAGGGTTCCATCCGGGCCGCCGACTCCATCACGGTGCGGTTGACGACCGCCCGGTCGTCGGGGTAGAGGAAGGCCTCGAGGGCGGACGGGTCCCGCATGACGTCCTCGGCGGGAACCCCGGCCATCGCCTGGACCCTCTCGCTGATGAAGGGCAGGGAGTAGGATCCGTCCGGGGTCATGCGGAATTGGAAGAGGACGGCCGGCGCGTTCTCCGCCAGGCGGCGGAAGGCGCCTTCCCAGGAGGGGGATTCCCGCCCCGACTCATCCCTTGATGCCACGGGCTTCTGGTCTCCGTTCCCGGTGCGAGGGGGCCCGCCTTTCCCTTCCTTCCCGCTATCCCGGCCTATCCGCCGATCTTCTCCGTGCAGGCATCGGCCCTCGCCTGGAGCGAATCCAGCCTCTCCTGGGTCCGGGCAGAGAAGGCGACTTCCAGGGCAATCCGCCGACTGGAGAACTCGGTGAACTCCCTCCCCTGGGCCGCCATCTCCTCACCCAACTGGGCCATCTCCGCCAGGGTGGCCTTCGAGAACCGATCCGCGAACTCGCAGTACTTGTCGACCAGGGCCTCGTAGTCCCGGAGGAAGGCCTGGACGTCGGCGCTTTCTCCGCTTCCGATCTGCGCCTCTTCGTCCCCGGACGGATCGGCCGGGGAGGCCGCCTCCTGCCCACTCATGGGTGGGAGATCCGAACGGTCCTCGCCACCACATCCCGACACCATGGGGACACCGAGGGCCGCCACCATCATCAGGGGAGCCATCTTCATGGGGTTCTCTTCCCTCTGCGTTGAGGATTCGCCAGGGGCGGGCACGACGCGGTCGCGGGAACATCATGACCTTCCGTCCCGCCGGATGCAACTTGTCATGGAAGGCCCACCCCCTCTTCCGGCGGGATCGAACCCCCCGGGCCGGTCCTTCCGCCCCACTGTCACACCCCCCCGCCATCTTCCTTCTCCAGACACCATGAAAGGAGGAAGACCCCATGCTCGAAGCCTCCATCGGCGCCCCACAGCGCCACGCCCACCTCACCGTCTTCCCCGTCGTTGCCGAAAAGGAGCGGCCCCTTCCCTACCTCCTCCTGGCCCATGCCGCCGCGTCGGGCCTCCTCACCATCCAGGAGGTCGGCCAGGGCACCGTGCCCACCCTGGAGGTGGTGAACAAGGCCACCACGGCGGTACTGATCCTGGACGGGGAGCAGCTCATCGGGGCCCGGCAGAACCGGATGACGAGCCGCTCCATTCTCCTGGCCCCCGGCACCACCACCCCCATCCCCGTGTCCTGCATGGAGCAGGGCCGGTGGCACTTCGTGAGCGACGAGCTCAGGCCGGCGCCCCACAACGCCCCCTCGAAGGTCCGCTCCAAGGCCCGCCGGGCGGAGGCCCGGGCCAGCGAGGAGCACGGCCGCTCCAGCCACCGGGACCTGGCCGGGGCCCAGGGGGACGTCTGGAACGAGATCCGGAGCTACCAGGCCAAGCTGGGGGAATCCTCCCCCACGGGGGCCCTGGACGCCATGTACCGAAGCCGGGAGGACGACCTGGAGGCGTGGATCCAGGCCTTCCCCCCCGTGGACCGGCAGGTGGGTCTTCTGGCCTTCGTGGGCGACCAACCCCTGGGGCTGGACGCGGTGGGCGCCCCGTCGCTCTACGCCCCCCTCCACCGGCGTCTCCTCACGGGCTACGTGATGGATGCCCTGGCGGAAGGGCCCCGCCCCGGGGGCGGCCCCCCCCCGGGCGAGGCGGAGGCCCTCCGCTTCGTGGGCCTGCTGCGGGAGGCCCGGCGCGTCCCCTCGGAGACGGTGGGGATGGGGGAGTACCGGGTGCTCCAGGGGCGGGTGCTGGGGGGGGAGCTGGTCCACCAGGGGCAGCTCGTGCACCTGTCGGCGTTCCCGGTGGAGGAAGAGGCGGGTACCCGCCCCCATGACGTGGGCGCCGGGGAAGGCACCCCGATCCGGGGGCCGAGGGGAAGGAGGAGGGTGAGGTAGGAAACGGACGTCCGGGCCGGGGAGCCTTTCCACCTTTCCCCTGTCCCACCCC
>JBFYZD010000255.1:0-5425 GCA_041309685.1 Gemmatimonadales bacterium
GTGAGGGGAAGACGGCTCCTGGGCGTGGCCAACATCGGGTTCTTCGACGCCCTGAAGCCGAACGTCTCGGTGGGGTTCCTGGGGCAGATCTCCCTGGACCGCATGACCCCCACGGTGGAGGACGGGGTGCTGACCTACCAGGCCCCCCTCTGGTACCTCCACGCCCTGGCCACCGGAGGGGTCAGCTCCGGGGCGGGGTGGGAGCTCTCCGGGTACGGGGAGCTGGGGCTGGTCCGGCGCCGCTCCCTTCCCGGCCTCCTCACCAGCGTGGGGGCGGCGGGGTTCTACAACCTGGAGCCGGAGGGGTTCGGGGGGGTGCTCCGGAGCGACATCCTCATGGACAACGCCTACCTCCAGGCCGGATTCATCTCCTTCCGGGACGGGGGCGGAACCGGGGTCTACCTGGGGCTCGGACTGATGCGCTGCCTGCTGAAGGATCTGGAGTTCGCCGATCGCTGCATCGGGGGATAGCCGGCGTCTCGCGCCGCTCACGCCGCAACACGGGAGGAGAGATGCCGGAACACGCGATCCACCTGAAGAACGGGAAGCTCACCGGGGACACCCCGGGCCAGGCGGTGAGGGAGATCGTACGCGCCGCCCTGGCCCACCCGGGTGACAGGGGGATCCTCCTCCACTTCCACGGGGGTCTGGTGAGCGAGGCCGCGGGGCGCGCGGCGGCCGATCGCCTCCTGCCCGTGTACGGGTCGTCGGGGGTCTATCCGGTGTTCTTCGTCTGGGAATCGGGGCTTCTGGAAACCGTGGCCAACAACCTGGGAGAGATCTCCCGGGAGAGGCTCTTCCGCCTGCTCTGGTCGCGGGTGGCGAACGTGGTGGGGAGGAAGCTGAAGCAGGACCAGGGGAGCCGGGGCGGCCAGATCCTCCCGGAGGAGGATCCCGGCGAGCTGGAGGCGGCCATCGCCCGGGCACTGGACGAGAGCGCCCCGGAGGCGCTGCCCGGGGAGGTGCCCGCGGTGGACGGCCTCGGCTACCTCACGGATTTCGAGCGGGCTACCCTGGAGGAGGACCTCTCGGCGGATTTCGCCCTGGTGAGTGAGATCCAGAGGGTCTCCAACGCCCTCCTCACCCCCGCGGAGGCGGCCGACGAGGCGGCCGGCCGGGGGCCGGGCGCGCTGGCGCTGGGCTCCTCCCTCACCCTCATGGATGCCGACGCCCTGGACCGCCTCGTGGAGCGCCCCGCTCCCGGCAGCCGGGGCATCGTCTCCACCGCCAGGATGATCAAGGCCATCGTGGGCATCGCGGCCCGGGTCATCACGCGCTTCGTGAAAAGCCGGGACCATGGGCTGCACGCCACCGTGGTGGAGGAGATCCTGCGCGAGCTCTACGTGGCCCGGGTGGGAGGAAAGGTCTGGTCCCTCATGAAGGGGGACACACGGGACGCCTTCGGAAACGACCCCGGCGTGTGCGGCGGCTCGGCCTTCCTGGAGGAGCTCAAGCTCCAGGCCGGGGATCCCCCGCCCCGCATCACCCTGGTGGGCCACAGCACCGGGGCGGTCTTCATCTGCGAGCTCCTGGAACGGGCCGACGCCGTGCTGGGAGAGGCGTTCACCTTCGACGTGGTGTTCCTGGCGCCGGCCGTCACCTGCGCCCGGTTCCAGAAGGTCCTCCAGGATCAGCCCGGGCGCATCCGGAGCTTCCGCATGTTCACCATGAAGGATGACCGGGAGCGAGCCGACGTCCTGGTCCGGGTCCTCTACCCCCATTCCCTCCTCTACTTCGTCGCCGGAGTGGTGGAGGACGAACCCGACATGCCCCTGGTGGGGATGCAACGCTACCTGAGCCCCGGCGACTATCCCGCCCGCGACTTCCCCTCGGTGGAGGCGGTCCGGGCGTTCCTGGCGGAGCCCGGGCGGGTGTGCTGGTCCGTCGCCCGGGAGGGAGCCGGGAAGAACACCACCGCCATCCGCCACGGTGATTTCGACAACGACGCAGCGACCCTCGACAGCATCGATCACCTTCTCAGGACGGGATGGACGTGAGCGACCATGCCATCGTCGTCGGGATCCAGAGCTATCCCGGCATCTCGCCCCTCAAGGGGCCGTGCAACGACGCCCAGGAGTTCTTCGACTGGGTCACCTCCCCGGAGGGAGGGGGGGTGGACCCCGCCGACGCCTCCCTGTGCCTGAGCACCGACTTCCCGGATCCCGCGGCTCCCGTGGAGGCCCACCCCGTGCTCACGGAGCTGGACAATCTCTTCCGCCCCCTCGTCCTCCGGGCCATGGCGAGCCCTCCCGTGGGAGAGCGCCTCTTCATCTACGTGGCCGGACACGGCTTCGCCGACACCCAGGACATGGACTCGGTGGCTCTCTTCACGGCCGATGCCGAGCCCATGTACCCCATCCACCTGGCCGTGAAGGCGTACGCCGACTGGTTCCGGCGCAACTGGGCCTTCCAGGAGATCCTGGTCCTGGCCGACTGCTGTCGCTCCACGAACACCTTTCACGCCATCGCCCCACCCCATCTTCCCAGGACCTCCGGCCACGCCCACGCCAGCCGGGTGAAGGTGTTCTTCGCCTTCGCCACGGGGTGGAAGGAGGTGGCCCGGGAACGGGACATGGGGGGCGGCCGCTACCGGGGCATCTTCACCGCGGCGGTCATGGAGGCGCTGGAGAAGGCGCCGCCCAACCGACTGGGCCGGGTGACCGGGACCGCGGTGAAGAACTACGTCCACACCGTCATGAAGAAGTACGCCGGTGAGATGGAGGTGTCCCCCCCGGTCATCGACGCCCGCGCTGAGAAGGACGTCCTCTTCGCCCTGCGCCGGACCGTTCCGGGCCAGGCCGTCGCCTTCCTCACGACGCCGGACCGGGTTGGAAGGGAGCTGGTGGTGTCGGACGGGAGCTTCACGGAGGCTCATCGGGGCCCGATTCCGGCCACCAGCTTCACCCTGGAGCTCGTCCCCGGCCTGTACAAGGCCAGGCTGTCGGGAGACAACGGATCCGCTCCCCTCCCTACCCTCTTCGAGGTGCCGACCCATGACCCGATCCAGCTTTGATCCCGTGCGCCTGATCGTGCAGGCCTCCGATCCCGGCACCGAGATCTTCGTGGTGGACGGGCGCCTCCAGCGCATCGCATCCGGGGCGGGGAGGATCGTGGTGGAGGTGGAGCCCGGCCTCTACAAGGTCCGCCTCCGCTCCGGCGCCACCCAGCGCGACGAGCTGCTCTCGGTGGAGCCCGGGGCCGGAGAGGTGACCTTCCAGGCCGAGCCGGTGGAGTTCCGCTCGGCGGCTCCCCTGGAAGGGACCCGGACCACCCACGAGTACCACCGTGCTCCCGCCAGCCACATCTCCCGGAGCGCGACCCGGGCCGCCGGGTCGGGGAGCGAGCTCTTCCTCTTCCTCAGGGAAGAGGAGCGCGGCGGCCCCACCCTCCAGGTGGACTCCGTCACCCTGAGGAATCTGGCGGGGGAGGAGATCGCGGATCTGGCGGAAGGTGAGGCCGACGAGCGCGCGGGCTTCGCCGGGCTGAACCTGGAGGTGGACCCCGGGACCTACCGCGTGCGGGTGGAAACCGGGCCCCTGGGCTCCTACGACCTCTTCGCCACCGCCACCCTCGGCTGGCAGACCCAGGTCTTCCTGGTCACGGAGGATTTCTGGAGTGGGGAGGCGAAGGTCCGAAGGCCCTCCCTGAGGCTGGCGTCCCTTCTCATGGCCCCCCGGGGCGCGGGCTTCGACCCCCACAGCCCCGACGCCCGGTTGTCGGAGCTGGCCCGGCAGGCCCTGGCCCAGGGGCGGCAGGTGCTGGACCGGGAGACGATGGGGCACCTCCTCCACGAGAAGTTCCACGATCCCCTCCTCGGGATCTACGCGGCCCACCTCCTCCTGATGGAGCGCCCGATCCAGTGGACGCTGTTGGAAGAGGTCTGCGGCAACCTCCACGGGCTTCTGGGGCCCCACCCCGACGTTCAGGCCCTCCTCCTCCGGCTGGGGGAAGAATCCGGGCGGCCGTCCTGGACGGGCACGCTGGAGGGCGTCCCCACCCTCCGGCGAAGCTGGGAGCTCATCGTATCGGCCGCCCGCCGGCGCCCCTCCCTGGTGCCCGGGGAGAGCGTGCTCGCGAGGGTGGCCCAGAACGTCGCCTCGGCTCAGCCGTACCTCCTCCACCGGGTGGGCCGGGAGTCCGCCCCGGCGGCCACGGCGGAGGAGGGAGCCCTCACCATGGAGGAGATGATGCAGCAGGCCGCCGGACTCCTGGAGGGCGAACCGGGCGGGATGTCGGAGATCCTGGCCCGGGTCCGGAGCAGGCAGGTCGCCCTCTCCGGCCTGGAGCAGACCCTCCTGGGCCGGATGATCGCTTCGGTGAAGGAGAAGGAGACCCTCCTGGTCCCGGTGGGCGAAGGCGCGCTGGGTTTCGGCCTCCTGGACGCGGAGGAAGCGTCCGCCGACGAGGAGGCAGGCTCCGCCCCGTCGAAGGAGCGCTCCGCGGGCCTGCGCTTGCTGCGGGCGATGCACGGCGTGAAGGCCCCGCCGTCGGCGGTGTCGGCCTCGCTGGCCAGCCTGATGCAGAAGCTGGAGGGTTGAGCTCCGCTATCCGAGGATCAACCCGACGGTGAGGAAGAAGTCGTGCTGGGAGTTCCCATCCTCCAGGATGGACCCGCTTACGTAGTCGGTGAGCTCCAGGTTCCCCTTCAGGACCAGCAGGTTCCAGTCGAAGCCGACGCCCCACACCGCGGCGCCCTTGGACTCGTCGCCGATGGCGTCCTCGAGCTGGGAACCGGACCCGAAGTCGAAGTCGTAGCGCTTGAGCCCACCCCCGCCCAGGATGTAGGGCCGGAAGGGTGAGGCTTCAGGGAGAACCCTGAGCACCAGGCTCGCCGAGAGCCCCAGCATGGTGCTCCGGAGCTCGCACGCCGACCCGGTGCACCCCACGCCCCCCACCGGCACCTCGGAATCGGTGCCGTACAGGCCCGTGACGCGAAAGCCCAGGGCATGGGCGGAGGCCAGGTCCAGGGTCAGGCCGAGCGCGAGGGAGGCTTCCCGCTCCCCCACCTCCCGGGCCCCTTCGGCCGAATCCACGGTCCCCAGGTCGGACACCGAAACGTAGAGCCCGCCCTGGGGGATGAAGCGGAGCTGCGCCCCTCCGGGAACGGGGGCGAGAAACGCGCCCAGCAGGGCCAGGGAGGAGACGACGGCGGCGATTCTCGGTCTCATGGGTTCATCCTCTTGTTGGGTCGACACAAGGGACCGGTGGAACGCACCCGCCCCTACTCCGTCCTGAACGCGATCACCGGGTCCACCCTGGTCGCTCTTCGCGCCGGTAGCCAGGCCGAGACGAGAGCCGCCGCGACCAGGACCCCGGCGACCCCTCCGTAGGTGGCCGGGTCACCGGCCTCCACCTGGAAGAGGAGCCCGGCCATGAGCCGCGTGAGCGTGAACGCCCCACCCACTCCGAGCACCACCCCCAGCAG
>JBFYZD010000256.1:0-11343 GCA_041309685.1 Gemmatimonadales bacterium
TGGGGGTGGTGGGGTTGGCCATCCTGCTCCCCATGAAGGAAACGAACACGCTGCCCCTGGACGTTTGAGGCGGGGACGCCGGAGGGGGGCTCATCCTTCATGGACAACTCCATCCTCGGCCTCGACCCGCTCTGGGTCGCTACCGCCATCCTGGTCCTTTCCTACGCCGCCATCATGGCGGACCGGATCAACCGGGCGGTGGTGGCGGGACTGGGCGCCTGCCTCGCCATCATCCTGGGAGTGCTGAGCCAGGAGCAGGCCATCGAGGGCGTGGATTTCAATACCCTCATGCTCCTGGCGGGCATGATGCTCATCGTTGGCATCACCCGCCGGACCGGGGTCTTCGAGTATGTCGCCATCTGGTCCGCCAAGCGGGTCCGAGCCCACCCTGCCGGGGTCCTGGCTCTCCTGGCCCTGGTCACGGCCGTGTTCTCCATGCTCCTGGACAACGTGACCACGGTCCTCCTCATCGTTCCGGTGACGCTGGCCGTCACCCGGGTTCTCAAGGTGGATCCCTACCCGTTCCTCGTCAGCCAGGTCATGGCTTCCAATACCGGAGGGACCGCGACCCTCATCGGGGACCCTCCCAACATCATGATCGGGTCCCAGGTGGGGTTGGGGATGGACGTGTTCCTGATCCACATGGGGCCGGCGGTCCTGGTCATGATGCTGGTCCAGGCCGTCATCGGTCACTTTGTCTGGGCCCGGCCTCTTCACGCCTCCCGGGAGGACCGGGCCAAGGTCATGGCCATGGACGAGAAGGCCGAGATCAAGGACCGTCCACTCCTGGTGCGCTCCCTGGCGGTGCTCGCGGTGGTCATCCTGGCGTTCCTCTTCGCCCGGTTGCTGGCTCTCGAGCCCGGGACGATCGCCATGGCGGGGGCCGTTGTGCTCCTCTTCCTGGACTGCTGGGGCAGGACGCCGGAAGAGCAGACCCACCACGTGCACAGCAGCATGAGCGAGTTGGAGTGGATCACCCTCCTCTTCTTCGCCGGGCTCTTCGTCATCGTGGCCGGGGCGGAGCACGCCGGGCTCCTCTCCCTGCTGGGGGAGAGGCTCATCGAGGCTACGGGGGGAGATTTCGCCACCACGGTGCTGGCGGTGCTGTGGGCCTCGGCCGTACTCTCCGCCGTCGTGGACAACATCCCCTTTGTGGCCACCATGATCCCCATGCTCCTGGGGCTGGCGCCCAGGTTCGGCGGAGAGGAGGCCATCCTCCCCCTCTGGGTCGCCCTCTCCCTGGGGGCGTGCATCGGTGGGAACGGTACCCTCATCGGGGCGAGCGCCAACATCACCGTGGCGGGGATCGCCGAGCGGAACGGCGTCAAGTTCGGCTTCATGCGTTACACCCGATCGGCGGTAGCGCTCACCCTGGTCAGCGTGGCCATCTGCCACGTCTACCTCGTGGTTCGCTACCTGTGATCCCGCCGCCCCCCCTGGAGGCTGTCCCGGAGACGCTGGCCTGATCTCGGGCACCGGTTGGGTGGAACCGCAGGGGCCCCTCAGCCACCCCCGCCCGCACGCAACAGGAGGTCGGGCCTCACCCGGGGAGCCTCCCGGCGGAGCGCCTCCACCTCGTCGATCTCGATGGGGATGAAGCGGGTGAGCCACTCTTGCCCGTCTTCGGTGACCAGCACGTCGTCCTCCAGCGCCACCCGGGTGCCGTCCACGATCGCGCCCTGCTCGATGGCCAGGACCATGCCGGGCCGGAGCGGCGCCAGATAGTCCCCGTGCTCGTGCACCTCCATCCCGATGAAGTGCCCGATCCCGTAGGTGTAGCTCTCGTCCCACCCGCCGGCGTTCCGCAGCATGGATACCGCCAGGTCGTGGAGCTCCTGCCAGGTGACGCCGGGGCGGACCGCCGCGATCACGCTCTTCTGCACGTCCAGCACCACCTCATAGACCCGACGCTGTTCCTCGGTGAAGCGGTCCCCCGCCGGCACCGTTCGCTGGACATCGGCGGTGTAGTGGTTCATGCGGGCGCCGGTATCGAAGTGGACCAGCACCCCCTCTCCGATGCGGGCGTCGCCTTTCCGGGCCGCTTCTTCCTCCCGGGTGCTCTCCCAACGGAGCGTCTGGTTCAGGCGGCTGGCCAGGGCCACCCCCGTGTGGAAGCCGAGGTCGGCGCCGTGGAGGCGGTACACGTAGTCCACCGTCTCCATGACCTGGAGGGTGGTGAGCCCCGGCCGCGCCACCTTCATCCCCTCCGCGAGCCCCTCTCCGGTGATCTCGATGGCCCGTCGCAGGTTCTTCAGGGCGAAGTCGTCCAGGACCATGCGCATGGGGTCCAGGAGGTCTCCGGCGTCGCGCACGTCCAACTCCGAGGTGGCTGCCCGCATGCGGCCCACGAAGTCGAGGCGCGGGTTGGGGGGCTCGTTCAGGTTGCTGAAGCGGGGGTAGTTCACGTACACGGTCTTCCCGTTGTCACCCCACCCTCGGGCCAGGTCCGAGGCCACCGCCTTGAAGCGGAGCTGCGTGATGCGGAGGTTGCGGTAGTCGGTCAGCGCGCTGCTCAGGTGCTCCAGGAAGCGTTCCCGCGGAAACACGTGCTCGATGCCCGAGAGGCGGCGGGCCTCCTCCGGGTCGTCGTCGGTATAGAGGACCTCCCGGTACGTGGTCCCTCCCGGGTTCAGCACGAGGACCCCACCCGGAGGCGGCGCCTCGTAGATCCCCGTGAGGAAGAGGAAGTCGTGGTGCTCCGTGTCGGGTGTGTAGAACTCGTACAGGTTGGGTTGGGAGCGGTCGGCGCTGGTGATGATGGCCAGCCCGCCCTCCATGCGGCGCATGAGCTCGGCCCGCCGGGCCACGGCGGCCTCACGGTGGCCCTCCCGGTACTCCAGGGAGGCCAGGGAGGTCTGGGCGATTCCCGCCGCCGGAGCGAGGAGGGCGAGGGCCAGCAGGGAGCCGATCGTCGGAGAAGTGCAGTTCATCGTGGCAACGGGGGAAGAAGGTTCTCGGGAAGGGTGGGGACCGCGCCGGCGGGCCAGGGGATACCCTCCTCGGCCAGGGCCCGGCGGAGCCCGGGAAGACCGCCCCCCAGCGAAGTCCGCAGCGCGGCCAGAATATCCGCCATCTCGCGGTGGGCCCAACTGGTGAGGCGGGTCTGGTCGGCCGTGGGCGGGCCGGTCCACGCCTCGGTGGTGCTGTAGAGGCGGCCCACGAGGGTGGACAGGGGAAGCACCGTCTCCTGCTGGGCCACCCCCAGCTCTCCGGGGCCCTCCAGGAGGATGCGCAGGCGGCGGCCTTCCGCCTCGAAAGCGCGGGTCCTCTCCACGAGCGCGCCAGGGGGGCCGGGGCGAGCGGCCAGGGTCTCCAGCACGGTCGACGCCTGCGCCAGCAGGGTATCCACCACGGCGCCGGAGATGGCGGCCGCGCCCACGAGGCGGGCCTGGAGAGCGAGCGTGGCGTCCAGCGCCCGGCGGGCGTCGTCGTCCACGAGGAGCCCAGGGTCCATCCTCACCTGCAACGGTCGCACGTGTATCCGTTCCCCCACGGAGAGGCGTACCTGGTAGGTGCCCGGGAGCACGAACCGCCCGCGCACCCGCGCCGACGGCCGGCCGTCGGCGCCCAGGGGAGCCTCGTGGCGCAGGTCCCAGACCACCCGATGGGCGCCCCGGGTGGCGGTGGACTCCTCCACCCGCCGGATCAGGTGTCCGGCGCCGTCCAGGATCTCCACCACCACGGCCTGGCCCACGGCGGCGTCCCCGATCCAGTAGGCCAGGGCGGCGCCCCTGGGTGGGTTGTCCGCAGTCCAGTAGCCATCTCCCACCGAGCCCCGCCCCCGGTCCACGTCCCGGATCTGCGTGGCCCTCCGCGGCGCGGTGAGGTGGCTGTGCGCCGCCACGACCTCCGGAGTGAGCTCTTCCAGGAGCCCCAGGTCGTCCAGCACCCAGAAGCCCCGGCCGTGGGTCCCCAGCACCAGATCGTTCTCCCGGGGGTGCACCACCATGCCGTGCACCGCCACGGTGGGGAGGCCCCGGCCCAGGGGGAGCCACGTTCCACCTCCCTGGTTGGAGAAGAAGGCGCCGAGCTCGGTGCCCACGAAGACCAGGTCGCCGTTGCGGGGGTGCACGGCCACGCTCAGCGAGGGCCCGAAGGCGGGGAGGTTGCCGGTGACGTCCCGCCAGGTGGCTCCGTAGTCGTCGCTTCGGACCACGAAGGGGCGGAAGGTGTTGTCCTTGTGTCCGTCGAAGCTGGTGAAGAGCGTGCCCTCGCTGGTGGAGGACCACGCCACCATGCTCACCTTCGTCATCTCCGGGACGCCGGGGAAGCGGGCGGTGCGGTGCCAGGTGGCTCCGTCGTCGCGTGTCACCTGCACCAGTCCGTCGTCGGTCCCGGCCGCCACCAACCCTGGGCGCAGGGACGACACCGCCAGGGTGGAGACGTTGCCGTACAGGGCGGTGCTGGCGTGGAGGTCGATGGCGCCGGGGGGCTGGACGCGCCCCTGCAAGGGCAGGGAGTCCCGGCTGATCTGCCGGGTGAGGTCCGGGCTGATGGCCTCCCAGGAATCCCCCCGGTCCCGGCTCCGGAAGAGCACGTTGGCGGCGAAATACAGGGTCCGGGGGTCGTGGGGGGAGAGGAGCAGCGGAGCGCTCCAGTTCCAGCGGTAGGCCGGGCTCTCCCCCTCCTGGGGCTGCCATGGCTGGATGCGGCGGCGCTCCCCTGTCCTGCGGTCCATGCGATGGAGGACGCCGTACTGGGACTCGGCGTAGATGATGTCGGGGTCCGTGGGGTCCACCTGGGAGTGGAAACCGTCCCCGCCCGCCGTGAAGGTCCAATCCTCGTTGGAGACGCCCGAAGAGAAACGCGTGCCCACGGGCCCGCCCCACGAGCCGTTGTCCTGGGTGCCGCCGTAGACGTGGTAGAAGGGATCCTGCATGTCCACCGAGACGGCGTAGAGCTGCATGACGGGGACGTTGGACTGCCAGAGCCAGCTCTCGCCCCGGTCCCGGGAGACGTAGATCCCCCCATCGTTTCCCACCATGAGGTGCTGGGGGTCCCGGGGGTTCACCCACAGGGTGTGGTGGTCGACGTGCACCGCGGAGCGGACCAGGCTCCGGAACGTGCGTCCTCCGTCCTGGGAGACGTTCAGGGGGGTCATGGGGACGTAGAGCCGGTCGGCGTCCTGGGGGTCGCACACCAGCTCGCCGTAGAACCAGTGGCTCTGGATCTCGGCGTTGCGCCGCTCCCAGGTGGTGCCCCCGTCGTTGGACCGGAAGATCCCGCCCTCGGGGCCCACGGCGCTGGCGTAGAGGGTGCCGGGGGCCCCGGGGCAGAATCCGATCCCGATGCGCCCCACCTCGCCCGTGGGGAACCCTCCCTCCACCCGGGTCCACGTGTCGCCGCCGTCCTGGCTCCGGAAGAGGCCGCCCTCGGGCCCGCCCCCCAGCATGCTCCACTGGCGCCGCTCCCGTTGGAAGGCCGCGGCGAGGAGCACGTCGGGGTTCCGGGGGTCCATGCGCACCTCCACCACCCCGGTGTGGTCGCTCACCTCCAGCACCTTCATCCAGGTCCTGCCCCCGTCGGTGGTGCGGAAGAGCCCCCGCTCCGGGTTCGGGCCCCAGAGCGAGCCCAGCGCCGCCACGAAGACCACGTCGGGGTTTCCGGGATGGATGAGGATCCGCCCCACGTGGCGGCTCCCCTCCAGTCCCATGTGCCGCCAGCTGGCCCCTCCGTCGTCGGATCGGTAGACGCCGTCGCCGAAGGACGAGCTGCGCACGCTGTTCTGCTCGCCGGTGCCCACCCAGACGATGTCGGGGTCGGACGGGTCGAGAGCGACGGCCCCCAGCGACACGCTCCCCTCGCTCTCGAACACCGGCCGCCAGGTGGTGCCGGCGTTCTCTGTCTTCCACAGCCCCCCCGAGGCCGAGGCCGCATAGATGACGCGGGTGTCAGCGGGATGCACCGCGAAAGCCGCGATCCGGCCGCTGGTGATGGCCGGGCCCAGCTCCCGCCAGCGCAGCGCCTCCAGGTCGGCGGTGCGAAGCGCCCCGCCCAGGTCCTGCCCCGGGATCGGATGGGGCGCGAGAAGGAGAAAGGCGGTCCAGGCGAGGGCCGCCAGGGACCCGCGGAGACGGGAGGGGTGGGGCAGGGTGGCCGGGTTCATGGATGTGGGGGCTCCGGCGGAGAGATGGCGGGATCGGGCTCTGATCCCGAGACTAGGGCCTACCCGCCCCTTCTGCCAGGGGGCCCGGCAGGGGTCGGCCCGGGGCTCCATGGAGTCCCGGAGAGACCACCTCGCCGCTCCGGAAGAGGAGCCGGAGAACGCCGCCCCCTCACCCTCCCCAGTGCCTGATGCGCTCCAGGCGGTCCACGAACCGGAACGCCGCGTCCCGGTGGCACTCCCGGCAGGTCTGCTCGGTGGGGGCGCGGCCCCCGTGTGCCAGGAAGGACTCCCGGCTTCCCATGATCTCGGCAGCGATGTAGGCCGACCCGGCGCCGTGGCAGCTCTCGCACCCCACCCCCTGTCGCCGGTCATATCCCTCGGTGAAGGTGGCCAGGGGGTTTTGGGCGGCCGTCAGGTGGCACATCAGGCAGCGCTGCTCCGCCGAGGGATCCCGGATGTCCTGGTACTCCTCCCGGCCCGCGGCCAATCCTCTGGACTGATCTGACGAGAGGGTGTGGAAGGCCCGGGAGTGTCGGCTGGCGGTCCAGTGGCCGGCCGGGCCGTTCCCGGGACCGTCGCCGTGGCAGGCGAGGCACGCACCCGAGCCCACGTAGGCGTAGCCTCCCGAGGGGTCCTTCACCCGCTCTCCCTGGACCGTCTGGCGCTGGAACGCCACCTCGATGCGGACGATGGCTCCGGCGTCGTCGCGATGGAACACCACCCGCCAGGGCTCCTGCCGGGCATAGAAGGTGTCGGGGGCCACCGGCACGAGGTCGTCGGGGGCGTGTTCCTGGATCTTCAGCCCGTCCCCCACCCGCCACACTTCGAACCCGCCGCCGTTCGGCATGTCGTAGCGCCCCAGGTAGGCGTCGAGCTGGCGTCGGGTGAGGGGGATGGGCTCGGGGCGCACCAGGGTCACGGCGCCGGGGAGGAGCCCGGCCGTGTCGGCCAGGGTGGGATCGGCCCCCCCGGCGAGCAGGAGTTCCACGAGCTCAGGATGCCCTCCCCGGTAGGCGTCGTTCAGGGTGGACCAACCCTCTCTGGTGGTGGCGTTGGGGTCCGCCCCCCGGTCCAGGAGGAGGCGGGCCACCTCCAGGCAGCCCCGGCGGGCTGCCACGTGGAGGGGGGTCCGCCCCCACTGGTTCGGGAACTCCGGGTCTCCCCCCGCCTCCAGGAGCAGGGCCATTCCCCGGGCATCGTCGTGGTGGGCGGCGCCGTGGAGCGGCGTGCCTCCGTCGGCCCCCACGCTGTTGGGGTCCGAGCCGGCCTGGATCAGGAAGCTCAAGACCTCACCGTGCCCCCGGATCCCAGCCCAACGCAGCGCCGTGTAGCCCTGGGAGTCGGTGGAGCGCACCAGGGTCCGGTCCGCCGCCACCAGCGCCTGGACCCGGTCCAGGCGGCCGTCCTTGGCGGCCCGGATGATCTCCTGGGCTGGGAGTGTGGTGGGGAGGAGGAGGGTGGCCGTGACGAGGATGGGAAGAAGATGGGAGAACATGGGGACGTTCCGTGGGATGGGTCCATCGGCGGATCGGTTTTCCGCTCCGGCGTTTCCCGTCGCGAGGAAAGGTGCCGCGTCTTGTGCACATACGCCGGGCCCATCCCTTCCTTTCCCGCCCTGTGGGCTCCGCCATTTCCTGACAAAACCCTGACCGAAGGACAGCCAACCTGACGGTCGCTCGTGGCATCTCATTGGGTGACCACATTCGGCCGAAGGGCAGGCACCAACCGGCGGCCTCGCAGGACCCGGCGGTGGAGATCGGGCGACCCGGCCTCTGCCAGAGAATCCATCCCGAGCCACGGACCGGATCATGTCTGACCTTCGTACCCCCGCATGTCGTTCCTGGGGGAATCTCCTCGCGGTGCCCCTCGTTGTCTTCCTCCTGCTGGTCATCCTCTGCTCCCTGGCCTCGCCCGAGGCTCTCGGAGCCCAGATGGCCAGGCCGAACGGGGTGGGATCCAACGGGAACGGACCCACCTACGACCATGCCACCATGGCCCCTTCGATCATGGCGACCCCATTCGCGGGTCAGGTCCACATCGACGGGGTCCTGGACGAGGCCATCTGGCAGACGGTGACGCCCGTCACGGACTTCACCCAGCGGGAGCCGGACGAAGGGGAACCGGCCAGCGAGCGGACGGAGGTGAGGGTCCTGGTGGGCCCCGACGCCCTCTTCATCGGTGCCCGGTTGTTCGACCGGGAGCCGGACAAGATCCGCGCCACTCTCGTGCGGCGGGACGTGGTGTCGGACTTCGACTACTTCATCGTGAACGTGGACTCCCGCCATGACCACAACACCGCGTACGCCTTCACCCTCACCCCATCGGGGGCGTACCAGGACGCCGCCCTGGGAACGGACGGCCAGTACGATTTCGGATGGGACCCGGTGTGGGAGGGGGCGGCCAGCCGGGACGAGGAGGGGTGGTCGGCCGAATGGAAGATTCCCTTCAACCAGCTCCGCTTCCAGAGTGCCGAGGACGCGGTGTGGGGGATCAGCTTCACCCGGGTCATCGCCCGCAAGCAGGAATCGGCCACCTTCCCCTTCACCCCCCGCAACGAGACCAGCGGGCCGCACCGTTACGGCCACCTGACCGGGTTGGGCGAGGTACGGGAGCCGGGGCGCCTGGAGCTCCTCCCCTATGCCACCGCCCGCTCCGAGCACCTGTACGTGAGCCCGGACGATCCCTTCCGGAGCCAGGCCGACCAGTTCTACAACGCCGGGTTCGACCTCAAGTACGGGCTCACCGGGAGCATGACTCTGGACGCCACCATCAACCCCGATTTCGGGCAGGTGGAGGTGGACCCGGCGGTGGTGAACCTCACCGCCTACGAAACCTACTTCCCCGAGCAGCGCCCCTTCTTCGTGGAAGGATCCGAGATCTTCCGCTACGGCTTCCCGGGACCGGCAATGGGGGGGGGCAACCTGGGGGACCTCTTCTACTCCCGGCGCATCGGGCGGGCGCCCCAGGGGCGCTTCGCGGACGTGGACGCGGCCTTCACCGACGTGCCCGCCCAGTCCACCATCGCCGGGGCCATGAAGGTGAGCGGGCGCCTGGGGGACTGGTCGGTGGGGCTGCTGGAGGCGGCCACGTTGGAGGAGGAAGGACGGTATCTGGCCGCGGACGGAGCGCGGGGGACCGCCGTCCTGGAGCCCTTCACCAACTACCTGGTGGGGAGGACCCGCCGGGACTTCCGCGACGGCAACTCCGCCCTGGGCGGGATCTTCACCGCCGTGAACCGGGACCTCTCCACCGCGCCGCTTGAGAGCACGCTCCACTCCGGTGCCTACGTCGCCGGCCTCGATTTCAACCACATGTGGAACAACCGCGAGTGGTTCCTCACCGGGACGCTGACCGGGAGCCACGTGCGAGGGAGCGAGGAGGCGCTCCTTCTAACGCAGCTCGCCAGCGCCCGCTACTTCCAGCGTCCCGACGCCGATCACACCGAGCTGGATCTCACCCGCAGCAGCCTCTCCGGGTGGCGCGGCTCCCTGGCGGCCGGGCGGCGCTCGGGCGACCACTGGCGGGGCGGGGTGTCGCTCGAGGCCAAGAGTCCGGGGTTCGAAGCCAACGACCTGGGGTTCGAGACGCAGGTGGACCGGTGGGGGGTGGCGGCGCCCCTCCAGTACCTGAGCCTGGTGCCCAACCGCGTGACCCGCTTCTACCAGGTGGACCTGGTCCCCGACCTGCGCTGGAACTTCGCCGGCGATCTCATGAGCGCCAGCGTGTTTCTGGGAAGCGTTCAGCAGTGGGCCAACTTCTGGCAGTCCTCCACCGCCCTCAGCCTGCGGCCGGAGGTGGACTCCGATGCCCTCACCCGTGGCGGCCCCATGAGCCGGTCCCCGGCCGGGGGGAACATCTCCCAGTGGATCGCCACCGACCAGCGCAAGCCCTATACCCTGAGCTTGAACGCCAACTACTCCTGGAACACGCGGGGGGGGTGGGGGACGAACGCCGGCGTGGGAGTCACGTTCCGCCCCTCCTCGGCCATGGAGGTGAGCCTGAGCCCGAGCCATAACCGGGTCCACGCCGTGGCCCAATACGTGCGGGCCGTGACGGACGCTGCCGCCGAGCGCACCTATGGCCGCCGCTACGTGTTCAGCGACCTGGACCAGACCACCCTCTCCATGAGCACCCGGGTGAGTTGGACCTTCACGCCCCGCCTCAGCCTCCAGCTCTTTGCCCAGCCCTTCCTGGCCAGCGGCGACTACGAGCGCTTCAAGGAGATGCACCAGCCCGGAACCTGGGACTTCGACGTGTACGGGGAGGAGGCGGGCACCGTCACCGCCATCACCGGCGGATACCGGATCGATCCGGACGGGAGCGGCCCGGCTTCGGCGTTCACCCTGGGCAACCCGGACTTCAGCGTCCGGTCGCTGCGGGGCAACGCCGTCCTGCGATGGGAGTACCGCCCGGGCTCCACGGTGTACCTGGTGTGGCAGCAGCAGCGCTCGGGGTTCGATCCCAGCGGGGAGTTCCGCTTTGCCGACGACGCGGACGCTCTCATGAACCTGCCGCCGGAGAACGTCTTTGCCCTGAAGGTGAGCTACTGGTGGGGGCGGTAGGAGAAGAGCCCCCCGGACCCTTGGCCGAGGGTGGGGCCGCTCACGGTGTGGGCGGCCCCGTTTCCATCACCGAAAGAGCCATCTCCACCTGGCGCCGGAGCTCCGGTCCCGGGGCCCGGGTCCGGGCCAGCACGTTGAGGCTCAGCACCACGCCGGCCAGGAAGCGGGCAAGCTGGCGAGCCGGGACCACGCTGGCCACCTCCCCCGCCTTGCGGGCCCGGACCAGCGCCTGGTAGAACCCCTCCTCCATCCCTTCCAGGTAGGTCTTGAACCGGTCGGCGGCGCCCCGGTCCCGGGGGGCCAGCTCCACCGCCGTGTTCACCATCAGGCAACCCCACCACCCTCCGGGCCCGGTGATCCGCGTCAGGAGCGTGTGGAAATAGCGACGCACGTCGGAAAGGCCCTCCCTTCCCGTGGCCAACGTCTGGATGGCCGGCCCTGCCTCCTCCTTCAGATACCGCGCCATCACCGCGTCGAAGAGCTCCCGCTTCCCCCCGTAGGTGTCGTAGAGGCTGAAGCGGTTGATCCCCATCCGGTCCAGGAGGTCCTGGATGGAGGTGGCCTCGTACCCCCGCTCCCAGAAGAGCTCCATGGCCTGCCGGAGGGCCAGCGCGGGGTCGAACTGTTTGCGCCTGGGCATGAAGAGAAGTTTCCGGAATGATCGGTCAGAAAGCA
>JBFYZD010000257.1:0-9040 GCA_041309685.1 Gemmatimonadales bacterium
GATCCACCCTTCCGGCCGAGTCCGGCTGCACCGGCTTCCACTCGGCCAGGAAGACGGAGTAGAAGTTGGGGTAGGGGTCCCGATTCACCCGCTCCAGGGGGTAGGGGCCCGCGGCCTGCCACCCGGAAACGGGCGCCTGGGCCAGGGCGGGAGAGGAGAGCGGGAAGAGGAGAAGGGCTGCGGGGACGAGCACGGAGGCGTGAGGTTTCTTTTCCATATTCCTTAGTACGTCCGTGGGCCCGAGGTTGCTTCAGGCGTCGAGCCCCGGTTGCGCACGGCACGGTCCGGGACAGATTGGAGGACGGCGCGGGGGAAGGCCCATCCCGCGCCCTGGCTCCAGGACATCACCATCCGACAGGAACCGACCATGACTTCCAGGACCGGACGCTCCACCCAGGCCATCCACGCCGGCGCCCTCCACCCCCGGGTCAAGGGATCCGTGGCCACCCCCATCTTCCAGTCCAGCACCTACGAGTTCGCCGGGGAGGACTACCACGACATCGGTTACATGCGCCTGAGCAACAGCCCGAACCACCTGGTCCTGGGAAAGCGGATCGCCGCCCTGGAAGGCTCCGAGGCCGCCCTGGTCACCGCGAGCGGAATGGCGTCCATCTCCGCGACGCTCCTCACGGTGCTGTCCGCCGGGGACCATATCCTGGTCCAGGACTGCCTGTACGGGGGCACGGGGAGCTTCCTCTCCAGATACTTCCCCCGCTGGAGCGTCTCCCACACGGCCATGGATCCCCAGGCGCCCGAGAGCTGGCAAGCCCTCCTTCAACCCAACACCCGGGCCGTCTACGTGGAGACCCTCACCAACCCGCTCATCCAGGTGGCGGACCTGGAGGCAGTGGTGGCCTTCGCCCGGGAGCACGGCCTGGTCTCCATCATCGACAACACCTTCGCCAGTCCCGTGAACTACCGCCCTGCGGAGCACGGGTTCGACCTGGTGATGGAGAGCGCCACCAAGTACATGAACGGCCACACCGACATCATCGCCGGGGTGGTGGCGGGCTCGGCGGAGCGGGTCCATGGGATCAAGCTCACCCTGGACCTCCTGGGGGGCGTCATGGACACCCACACCTGCTTCCTCCTGGAGCGGGGGCTCAAGACCCTCCCCGTGAGGGTGCGGGAGCAGAACGCCACCGCCCAGCGTCTGGCGGAGTTCCTGGAAGCCCACCCGAAGGTGGTGCAGGTCAACTACCCCGGCCTGAAGAGCCACCCCCAGCACGCGCGGGCCGCCCGCCTCCTCGACGGCTTCGGCGGGATGCTCTCCTTCGAGATGAAGGGGGGCGTGGCGGACGCCGACGCCTTCATGAACACCCTCACCCTCCCGGCCCACGCCGCCTCCCTGGGGGGCGCGGAGTCGCTGGTGGTGCGTCCGGCCGTCACCTCCCACGGAGGGCTCACGCCCGAGGAACGGGCCCGGAGCGGGATCAGCGACACCCTCATCCGGTTCTCCGTGGGGCTGGAGGACGTGGAGGACCTCATGGCCGACCTGGACCGGGCGCTGGGGGGGTAGGGGGAGCGCTGGGAGGCCATCGAGGAATGCGAGCGGGCGTTTCGGGGGCTTCGCACCCGGGTCCATACCGATGAGATGGGCGCCGCCGTCCACCCCGAAGGGCTGCGGTTGATCCGCATCGGCGCGCCGCTTCCGTCGGCGTTCCGGCCCGCGCGGTCACCTCACCACAGTCCCAACACCCCCCACCACACGCTCCCCACCCCCAGCCAGATCCCCAGGTTCGCCAGGCTCACCAGGAGACCCAGCCTCCACCACTCCCCCACCTCCACGTACCCGGAGCCGAAGAGCACGGGCGCGGGACCGGTGCCGTAGTGGGTCATGCTGCTGAAGAGGTTGCTGAAGAAGGCCAGCACCAGCGCCGCCAGCATGGGCGGGGTGCCCAGGGCCAGGGCCACCCCCAGGAAGGGAGCGTACATGGCGCTGACGTGGGCCGTGTTGGAGGCGAAGAAGTAGTGGGAGTAGAAGTAGATGAGGCTCAGCGCCAGGAAGCTCCCCAGCCACCCCCCGCCCCCGAACCTCCCTCCCACCGTTTCGCTGAACCAGGGGATGAGCCCCAGCTCCGTGAGGTGGGTGGCCATCATCACCAGGGCGGAGAACCAGACCAGGGTGTCCCAGGCTCCCCTCTCATGGAGCACGTCGTCCCACGACAGAACACCGGTGAGGAGGAGAAGGGCCAGCCCCACCAGGGCCGTGGCGGTGGCGTGGATTCCCAGGGGTCCGGCCAGGATCCAGAGCCCCAGGAGGAGGACGAAGCAGGCCACCATCACCCATTCGTCCCGCTTCACCGCACCCATGGCGTCCAGCCGCGTCCTGGCGAGCGCCGCGGCCGCCGGCGTCTCCCTGATCTCCGGCGGATGGAGGAGGTAGAGGAGCCAGGGGACGAGGACCAGGCTGCAGGCCCCCGGGACCACCGCCGCGACCGCCCACCCCACCCAGGTGATGGAGATGCCTTGGGCGGAAGCCAGCTCCGCCGCCAGGGGGTTGGCGGCCATGGCGGTGAGGAACATGGCGGAGGTGATCACGGTGCCCTGGAAGGCCACCACCGTAAGGAACGATCCCAGGCGCCGGGCCGTCCCGTCGTCGGGCCGGCTGCCGTACGCCTCCGCCACGGAGCGGAGGACGGGGAAGACCACCCCCCCGGCCCGGGCGGTGTTGGAGGGGATGGCCGGGGCCAGCACCAGGTCGGTGGCCACCAGCCCGTAACCCAACCCCAGCGTACGCCGGCCCAGGACGGCCATGAAGTGATACGCCACCCGAGCCCCCAACCCCGTCTTCACGAACCCCCGGGAGAGGAAGAAGGCCAGGACGATGAGCCAGATGACCGGGTTGCCGAAGCCCGAGAGGGCAGGCCCCACCTCCAGCGTCCCCGTGGCCGCCGTGGCGGCGATCCCCACCATGGCCACGCCCCCCATCGGGAGGGGCTTGAGGACGATCCCCGCGATGGTGGCGATAAAGAGGGCGAGGAGGTGCATCGCGGCAGGCTCCACCCCCTCCGGCGCCGGCAACCACCAGAGGAATGCCGCTACCAGGAGGGGCACGCCGAAACGGGACCCCATCCGCCCCGGCGTGCCAGGACCGTGATTCAATGGCGTTCCTCCTTCAGGACCGCATCGCCCCCGCGAACCTCCAGGGGATGATAGGAACCCGGGCGACCCCTCGCCACCGGAGAGGCGCCATCCGCCTTGCCCCCCTTCCCTTCTTCCGGTAAATCCCTCCCCATGCGTGTCGACCCCCCCGAACACGGGCAGGAAAGGACGGCGGCCGGGGGACCCCGAGGAGGCCATGGAGCCTGGAACCAACCGCAGACTCGTCACCGTTGCCCTGGCCCTGGGCATGGTTCTGGCCGCCCTGGAGTCCACGGCGGTGGGAACGGCCATGCCCACGGTGGTGGCGGAGCTGGGGGGCGTGGCGCGGTACAGCTGGGTGTTCAGCGCCTACCTCCTGGCATCCACCACCACCGTCCCCATGTACGGAAAGCTGGCGGACCTCTTCGGCCGCCGGCGCATCTTCACCGTGGCCGTGGCCCTCTTCCTGGGGGGGTCGGCCCTCTGCGGACTGGCACAGAGCTTTCCCCAGCTCATCCTCTTCCGGGCGGTCCAGGGGTTGGGAGCCGGGGGCGTGATGCCCGTGGCCAGCACCCTGGTGGGGGACATCTACAACCTGGAGGAGCGGGGGCGGATGCAGGGGGTCTTCTCCGGGGTCTGGGCCGTGTCCAGCCTGGTGGGCCCGGCGGCGGGAGGTCTCATCACCGACTTCCTGTCCTGGCGTTGGGTGTTCTACATCAACATCCCCTTCGGCCTGATCTCGGTGGGGATGCTGGGCCTGTTCCTGAGGGAAAAGTCCCCGCGGCGGGAGCACCGCCTGGACTACCTGGGGACTCTCAGCCTCACCGTCTCCGTGGCCGTCCTCCTCCTGGCCCTTCTGGAGGGCACCGAGCGCTGGGGCTGGGGGGACGCGCGCACGCTGAGCATGATCGTGGCGGCGGGGGGCGGCCTCCTCCTCTTCCTCTGGCAGGAGAAGCGGGCGCCGGAGCCCATGCTCCCCCTGGATCTCTTCCAGAACCGGGTCATCGCCCTGGCCAGCGTCGGGGGGGTCCTGATGGGAACGATGCTCTTCTGCGCCGCGGCCTTCGTTCCCATGTTCACCCAAGGCGTCCTCGGGGGCTCCGCCGTGGACGCCGGCATCACCCTGGCACCCATGTCCATGGGGTGGCCCATCGCCAGCACCACCTCCGGGTGGCTCCTGGTGAGGTGGGGCTACCGGCCCTTCCTCCTCTCGGGCACGGCCCTGGGGACGCTCGGGTGCCTGGTCCTGGCCGGTGCCGATCCCGCCCTGGGGAAGGCCCCGGTGATGGCCGCCATGTTCCTTCTGGGGTTGGGGTTGGGATTCATCTCCACCCCCTATCTCCTGGCCGTCCAGAACGCGGTCCCATGGAATCGGCGGGGGGTGGCCACCAGCTCGGTCCAGTTCTTCCGGTCCATCGGGGGAGCGGTCGCCGTGGCCGCCCTGGGAGCCATGCTGAACGTTCACCTGGCCGATGTGCTGGGCACGGGGGTGGATCCCAACCTCGCGTTGAACCCGGAGCTTCGAGCCACCATCCCCCCCGATGCCCTGCGGGAGCTGGTGACGGCGCTGGAGGGCGGGCTCACCTCCATCTATCTGGTGATGGCGGGGATGGCGCTCCTGGGCGTGGGGGTGGCGTTCTTCTTTCCCAAGGGGTCGGCCCGGAGCCATGCCCACAAGGACGAAAGGCCGGACCAGCAGGAGAGGGCCGCTCCATGACCCGGCGTTCCGATTCGCGGGGGTCCTTCAATCCCTGCTGTCCTCCCCCAACGCAAGATGAGAATCCCATCATGTTCCGATTCCGGAACGCCGCCCTCCGGCTCGCAGCCCGCCTCCTTCCTCTCCTGATCCTCCTGGCTCACCCCCTGTTCGCCCTGGGGCAAACCGTCCCGGGAATGCGGACCCCCAGCCGGGCCGCGGTCAAGGCCGAATTCCTCTCCAACATCCTGGACGGGGTGGACAGCGTGCGGCGGGAATGGATGGAGGAGGTCCGGGGGGACAGCCTGCAGTCCCTCATGGCCCGCTACACCTCCGATGCCGTCCTCATCCCCCCGGACGGGCTCCCCATCAAGGGGAGGGAAGCCATCCAGGCCTTCTGGGAGGAAACCCTCCCCAGGATCGGGTCGGTGGAGGCCGGAATGACGGATTTGGACGCCAGCGGGCAGATGGCCATGGTCGCAGGGAGCTACTCCATGGAGTGGCTTCGGGCGGGCTCCTCCCCCCACCGTGAGTCGGGAGGCCTCCTGACCGTATACGTCCAGACGGGACGGCGCTGGTTCATCCGGGCCCAGGTCTTCGGCGGGGACATTCCCACCCTTCCGGGATAACCGCGCCCTCCGCCAGGAACCTCCGGCAGCAGTTGGGGTCTCCTCGCTCCATGACCTACGTTCCCCCCGCTCCCCTTTGGACCGCGATCCTTCAGTCCCAGGCCGGCGGGGGTCTGGCCGAGACCCTCTCCGGCAGCCCCCTCCTGGCCCTGGCGACCCTCTTCGGCGCCGGGGTGCTCACCAGCCTCACCCCCTGCATCTATCCCATGATCCCCATCACCGTCTCGGTGATCTCGGGCACGGCCCGTCCGGACCAGGGGCGGTGGCGGACCCTGGGGTTGACCCTGACGTACGCCGTGGGAATGGCCACCCTCTACGCCTTGCTGGGGCTCCTGGCGGGCCTTTCCGGAGAGCTTTTCGGGGCCGTGAGCGCCTCGCCCTGGGCGCTGCTGGCCATCGGAAACCTCCTCCTCCTCTTCGGGCTCTTCATGCTGGAGGTGTTTCCGGTCCCGGTGCCCCGGAGGCTCATGAGCTGGGCCGGCGCCCGGGAAGGGGGATCGTACGGGGGGGTCTTCATTCTGGGCGCCACCTCCGGGGTGGTGGCGGCCCCCTGCGGCGCCCCGGCCTTCGCCGTGGTCCTGACCTGGGTGGCGGCCACGCAGGCCGGCCTCATGGGCTTCCTCTACCTCTTCGTCTTCTCCCTGGGGATGACGGCGCTCCTGGTGGTGGTGGGGCTCTTCTCCGGGGCCCTGGCGGTCCTGCCCCGCTCCGGGAAGTGGATGGTGTGGATGAAGAAGGGCGCCGGGCTCCTGATGCTGGCGGTGGCCCAGTACTACTTCGTGAAAGCGGGATACAACCTGTGAGAACGTCCATGAAGGACCGTCAGGTCGCGATACCGGGAATCGGCGCCTTCCTCCTCTGCTCCGCCGCCCTCCTTCCCATGAGGGGCGCCGCCCAGGAGGTCTCGCTCCCCCTCGGCACCCCCGCCCCGGCCGCGGCGCTGGAGGACCTGGACGGCCAGGCGGTCCAACTCCTGGACTTCGTGGAGGAGGGGAAGCCCACCCTCATCGAGTTCTGGGCCTCCTGGTGCGAGAACTGCGAGGCGCTCCTCCCCCAGCTCGCCCGGATCCGGGAGCGGTGGGGAGACCAGGTGAACGTGGTGGCCGTGGCCGTGGCCGTCTCCCAGAACCAGAGGCGGGTGAAGCGCCACCTGGAGGAGCACCAGCCGGGGTATCCCTACCTCTGGGACGGGAAGGGAGAGGCGGTGAGAGCCTTCAACGCCGCCACCACCTCCATCGTGGTCATCCTGGACGGGGCGGGGAAGGTGGCGTACACGGGGGTGGGGCGGGGCCAGGACCTGGTGGGGGCAATGGAGAAGGTGGTGGGGGGAGCCTGAGCCCCCCCCGACCTCTCCTACATCCCCCCGTCCCCTTCCGGGGTCACCCGGTCGATGGCGGCCTTGAGCTCCTCGTAGGCCGCCGGGTCCACCTGGTTGAAGCGGGGCACCACGTGGGCGATGCGCCCCTGGGGGTCCACCACGATGACGGCCCGGCTCCCGACCGTACCGTTGTCCCGGGGATTTCCCCCGAAAGCGGCGTAGCCGGCGCTGGTGGGGTCGCTTCCAAAGAGGAACTGGAAGTCGTCGTCCCTGGCCCAGGCGGCCAGATCCCCGGCGGAGTCGCTGGAGATGCCCATGAGGACGACGTCACGGCCGTCACGGAAAAGGCTTGCGTACTGATCACGGTACGCTTGCATCTGAACCGTTCAGCCAGGCGTCCTGGCACGGAAGAAGAAGGCCAGTACCACGGTCTCGCCGCGGAAGTCGCTGAGACGGACGGGCTGGGCCAGGACGCCGTACCGGGTGGCGCCCGTCACCTGGATGTCCGGGGCCATCTCGCCCACGGCCAGGAAGGCCTCCTGGGCGGCCGCCGGGGCCGCCCCGCCCGCCATCAGCGCTCCCGAGAGAAGACCCACGGTTGCGAGCTTGCGCATGGTGGCTCCTTGGGGTTGTGTTCTCGGGGAGGAACGCAGGATCCGCACCCCAGTACCGGCAGGCGGGCGGGGAGTTCCCCGGCCGCGGCGCCAATGCGGGAGGCCACCGCCACTCCGGCCCCTATCGTTCCACCACCTCCACCATCCCCGCCTGCCTCATGGCTTCCAGGTAGGCCGCCACGTCCTCCAGGGCAATGTCGGCGGTCTCGGGCGTCACCACGTAGGCGAACTTCCACTCCCCGTTGCTCGTGGTGACGTTCCCGTACTCCGCCCGGACCAGCCGCCAGATCTCCGCTACGCTCCGCTCGCCGTCCACGAACCAGGGGATCTCGGTGGTGGCCAGCCCCGGGAGCCGAAGCCCCTGGGGGAGGAACTCGCGGAGCCGGGAGGAGGCCTCCCGGTATTCGTCCGTGTAGAAGTTGTGGAGCTGCCGGGGGACCATGCGGTCGTACCGGTCCTCCCCGGGAGCCGACCGGGGTCCCGAGGACTCCACCCCCAGCTCATCGCAGCGGCCGAGATAGACCGCTTCCAGCTTCCCGTACTGGATGTCCCGAGCCCGCCCCAGGGAACCCGTGAGGAAGCCCACCAGCCCGGACACCTCCAGGGACGGCGATAGATCCTCCACCGAGGCCACGCTCCCCCGTCCCCGCTGGTAGGCGCCGTAGACCTTGTTGCGGGCCGCGGCATACCGCTGGTGGATCTCCCCGGAGCCGACGTCCAGGAGGCGGGCGGCCTGCCGGGCGACCTCCGCCATCCATTTCTCCCCGTTGGCGGCGGCCTCCCAGGCCAGGTTCATGGCTTCCCGCTCGCCGGCGGTGGCCAGGTAGTAGAACGAGGCCGCCCCCATGAACCCAGTCCGCTTCATCTCGGTGGGATCGGTGCGCTCCGCCACGTCCGCGCTGGAGTGGTAGAAGTTGTCCGGCCAGTGGTTGAACTGCATCGCCGGAATCCCGGCGTCCAGGAAGACCATGTGGTCGCTGGAGCTGATGAAGGGGACCAGGCGGTAGTTGAAGGGGGCGTTGTTCCCGGTCTGGGTGCGGATCTCCGTCTGGTCCACGAACCGGAAGAGGTCGGCGATGAGGTCGTTCAGGTACGAAGGCCGGGAGTCCGGGGTCATCTTCATCCGGAGGTAGGTATCCGTCTCCTCCAGGTCCTCCCCGGGCATGTCGAAGTTCATGGCCGCCAGGATGCGGTCTTCCAGCTCCGGGTTCGCGTACATGAAGGCCCGGGACCCGGAGATCTCCGGCACCCAGAGGAAACGGATGGTCCGGCGGGGCTGGGGCAGCTCACCCCGGCGGATGAGCTCAGCCAGCGTCCGGGCGATCTCGAGGGTGACCGCCACGCCCGTGCAGTTGTCCGATCCCCCCGGGGTGGGAGGCCGTTCGAAGAGGTGGGAGACGATCATGAGCTCCCCGGCGGCGGGGTCGGTGCCGGGGATGGCGGCCGAGACGACGTTCATCCGTCCCGGGACGGTCCGGGTCTGGACCCGGGCCTTCAGAACCACCCTTCTCCCCGCCTCCAGGAGGTTCCTGAGCTCCGTGAACTGGCGCAGGGAGAGGTTGAAGCCGAAGCCCTGGCCGTCGGGGCCCGGCCGGACCGAGGTCCACCCGATCTGATCCAGGGTGTAGCCGGGATAGTCCCCGCTCACGCCGGCGCTCCCCGTTCCCAGCGCCCCCCCCCCCCCCCCACCCCCCCCCCC
>JBFYZD010000258.1:0-11851 GCA_041309685.1 Gemmatimonadales bacterium
CGCCTCCCCCACCCTGGGCGAGCTGGAGGAGGCGGTGCCCGCGGAGCTCCTGGCCGGGATCTGGCCCGGGGTCCGGAGCGGGCTGGCGGCCGGGACAGCGGCGGCCCGGCAGCGAGACCCTGGGCGGCGCCACCGGGCCCCTCTGGTGCCGGCGCTGGCGGCGGCCTCGGTGGCGCTCCTTCTGGCCAGCGGGTTCCTCTGGGTGCTGCTCCTGCAGAGCCGGGCCCGGGCGGAGGTCCTGGCCCGGCAGCTCCTGGACCAGGAGGCCCGCATCGCCCTCGTGGAGGGCCCCGGGACTCCCTCGGGAGGGAACGGGATCCGGGCCTTCTCCCCGGGCGGGGGTTGGCTCGACGCTCTTGGCCGGGAGGAGGAGGTCACCCTGGCCGGCCTCCGCTCCCTTCTTCTGAGCCTGCCCGGGAACCCCACCGTCCTCTCCCCCTCCCAGGCCGAAGCCCTCCTGGGCGCCGCCCGCCTCCGGGCCCCGGCGGTGTGGAGGGCGGGCGCGACCGGCCTTCCCAGGGGGGGAGGGATCCGCGCCCGGGACCTCCTGAGGTTCCTTGAATCCCTGGACCTGGACCCGGACCGGACGCTCCCCGCGTCCCGGATCAGGGACCTGCTCAGCTGACTCCTTCCTTCATGGAGGAACGACCCATGTCCTGGATCGCCGGAAATCGTTGGCTCGCCCTCGGGAGCCTGCTCACCCCCCTCCTGGGGCTGGGAGGATGCGTGGAGTACACCATCGAGACCACCCTGAACCCCGACGGAAGCGGAGTGCGCCAGGAGAGGATGGAAGTGGGGAAGAACGAGGATCTGGAGATGGCGCCGTCCGTCTTCCTGGAGTTGATGCAAGCCGGGCCGGAGCACGGATGGTCCCACGAGGCCGGGGTGGACGAGTCGGGGGATTCGGTCCACGTGTTCCGGAGGGCGACCGCGGTGAAGGATCTGGCGGGCTGGTCCGGCCAGAGCGGCCGGGTGCGGATCGAGGCGGCTCCCTCCTCCCGGGCCCGGGCCACCGTGGGGCAGGTCTCGTTGGGGGAGGTCCGGCTGCGGAACACGATCCGGGTCACCACCGCCAGGGTGAGCGACGGAAGCACCGCCTACGTCTACCGGGAGACCTTCTCCTGGGAGAACGGGGTCGACGTGGTGGTGGAAGGGCTCCTCCGCAGCTTCCAGCGGAGCCTGGAGGCCGTGTACCCGGCCCTGACTCCCCAGGAAAGGGGGGAGATCGTGGGCTTCGCCCGGGCTCGCCTGTGGGTGGCGGTGGAGGAGGGTCTGTTCTCGGACGATTCCGACGAAGAGAGCCTGAGGGCGCGGGCCGCGGAGGAGACGCTCCGCCACGGGGCCAGGATCATCCGGATCCGCTACCCCCGGGCCACGGAAAGCTCCATGAGGGAGGTCTTCTCCCCGGAGTCCTTCGGGGATAGCGAGGACCTGACGACCTTCCTGGAGGAGACCGTGCCGGGGATGAACCTGGCGGCCAACACCGAGCTCCGCTTCCGCCTGCGCATGCCGGGACGCGTGACCGGGACGAACGCCCGGGAAAGGGACGGGGAGACGCTGGTCTGGGAGTTCAGCCCGTTGGACGCCCTCGCCGCTCCGGTGGAGATCCACGCCGAGTCGGTGGTGGTGCGGTGAGAGGTGGGGGGGCGGGGAAGGCTCCCTCCTGAAACCCGGCTCTTGCCGGAAGCGTACCTCTCCCCGACGTTCCCCGACCCCCCCTCACTCCCTGGAGGCCCGCATGCTCCACCGCTTCCTTCTTGCGTCCTTGCTCCTTCTCCTCACCGCGCCGCCCCTCACCGCCCAGGGAACCCGGCTCCTCCGGCAGCCCACCCTGAGTCAGGACCAGGTGGCCTTCATCCACGGCGCCGATCTCTGGGTCGCGTCCCGGGACGGGGGGCTGGCCCGGCGCCTTACCTCCACCCCGGCGGTGGAGAGCCACCCCCACTTCTCACCCGACGGCCGTTGGATCGCCTTCACCTCGGACCGCTCCGGCGTGCCCTCGGTCTACCTGGTGGGGGTGGACGGGGGCGAGCCCACCCGCCTGTCCTGGTACCCGGCCCCCTCCTTCGTGCGGGGGTGGAGCCCCGACGGACAGCGGGTCCTCTACGGCACCAGCCGGGGAACGGCCCCTTCGGGGTACAACCGCCTCTGGACGGTGAGCCGGGAGGGTGGACCCTCCACCCTCATCCCGGCCCCCTGGGGGAACGATGGCGCCTTCTCCGCGGACGGCCGGCGGTTGGTGGTGGACCGGGTGGACCGGTGGGACGGGGAGTGGCGGAGCTATCGGGGGGGACAGAACACCCCCCTGGTGATCCTGGACCTGGACGACCTGGACGAGCTCCGGCTCCCCAACCCCGACCGCTCCACCGACCTCGAGCCCGTCTGGCAGGACGGGAGGATCTACTTCCTCTCCGACCGGGATTGGACCATGAACGTCTGGTCCTTCGATCCCGCCACACAGGCGCTGGAGCAGGTCACCCGCTTCACCGACGTGGACGCCAAGACCCTCTCCGGCGGCCCCGGGGGACTGGTGCTGGAGCAGGATGGGTGGGTCCACCTCCTGGATCCCGCCACGGGGCGTACCCGACGGTTGGACATCACCGTCCGGGGGGACTTTCCCTGGGCGGAGCCCCGCTGGGAGGAGGTGAGCGAGGACGCCACCTCCCCTTCCCTTTCCGCCACCGGGAAGCGGGCTCTCTTCGAGGCCCGGGGAGAGATCTTCACCGTGCCCGTGGAGAAGGGCGATTCCAGGAACCTCACCCGTAGCTCCGGAGCGGCGGACCGGGCGCCCGTGTGGTCCCCGGACGGGGGAAGGGTGGCCTGGTTCAGGGATGACGGGGACGGCTACGAGCTCCTCATCGGCGAGCAGGACGGGCTCTCCGAGCCCCGGCGCATCGCCCTGGGGATCTCCCGGATGGCGTGGGAGCCCGCCTGGTCCCCCGACGGAGCCCACATCGCCTTCGTGGACGACGACGTGAGGATCCGGGTGGTGGAGGTGGAGTCCGGCGACATCCGGACCGCGGACATCGCAGGAAACAACCTGGAGCGGGGAGGGATGGGGCTCGTCTGGTCCCCCGACTCCAGGTGGCTGGCCTACGCCAGGAGCTTCTCCAACAGCTTCCGGCGCATCGTGGCCTGGTCCGTGGAGTCCGGGGAGACCCACGCGCTCACGGGTCCCCTGGCCGACGCCACCTCCCCGGCCTGGGACCGGGACGGCCGGCACCTGTACTTCCTGGCCAGCACCGACCTGGCCCTGGGCTCGGGGTGGGCGAACACCAGCGCCATCACCGCGGATCCCACCTATGCCGCCTACGTCATGATCCTGCGCTCCGACGACCCCACCCCCTTTCCCCTGGAGAGCGACGAGGAGGAGGTGAAGAAGAAGGAGGAGGGTGAAGCGGAGCCGAAGGGCGAGAAGGGGGAAGGCGAGACGGAGGACGCGCCCGCCGCCGAGGATGTCCGCATCGACCTCGAGGGCATCCAGCGGCGCATCATCGCCCTCCCCATGCCGGTCAGGAGCTACGGGATGGCGCTGGCGGGCCCGAAGGGCACCGTGTTCATCGGGGAGAGGGTGGACAACCAGCCGGGGATGACCCTCCACCGGTTCTCCCTCGAGGAGCGGGAAGCCGAGGTCTTCGCCACCGCGGTCTCCCAGGCGTCCGTTTCCAGTGATGGCTCCAAGGTGCTCTTCCAGGCCGACGGGAGGTGGAGCGTAGTGGGGACGGAGCATCCGCCCGAGCCGGGAAGCGGGGCCGTCCCGGTCGAGCTCCGCATGCGGTTGGACCCCGCGGAGGAGTGGCGGCAGATCTTCGACGAGGCCTGGCGCTACGAGCGGGACTTCTTCTACGACCCCGGAATGCACGGCAACGACTGGGACGCCGTGAGGGGGCGATACCGCCCGCTGGTGGAGCACGTCCGGCACCGGGACGACCTCAACTACATCCTGGACCAGGTGAACGGGGAGCTCTCGGTGGGGCACAGCTTCGTGGGGGGCGGGGATTACCCGGAAGTGGACACCCACCAGATCGGCCTCCTGGGGGCCGATTTCGAGGCCCACGAGGGGCGCTGGCGCATCCAGCGGATCTTCACCATGGAGAGCTGGAATCCGGGGCTCTCGGCCCCTCTGGACCGTCCCGGGATCCGGGCCGCGGAGGGGGATTACCTGGTGGGGATCGACGGGGCGGAGCTCACCGCCGCCCAGGATCCCTACCGCCTCCTGGACGGCACCGCCGGCCGCCAGACCCTCCTTCACCTGAACAACCGCCCCTCCATGGAGGGGGCCTGGACGGAGACGGTGCAGCCGCTGCCCTCCGAGGCCACCCTGAGGCAGCAGGCCTGGGTGGAGGACAATCGCCGCGAGGTGGACCGGCTCTCGGGCGGCCGCCTGGCCTACGTGTGGGTACCCAACACCGGCGGTCCGGGATTCGTCTCCTTCAACCGCTATTTCTTCGCCCAGCAGGACAAGGAAGGAGCGGTCATCGACGAGCGCTTCAACGGGGGCGGCCTCCTGGACGACTACATGGTGGACTACATGACCCGGACGCTACGGGCCGCCCTCACCAACGAGGTCCCGGACGGGAAGCCCCTGATCCTCCCCCAGGGGGTCCTGGGCCCGAAGGTCCTCCTCATCAACGAACAGGCCGGGTCCGGGGGGGATTACTTCCCCTGGGCCTTCCGGCAGCAGCGGGTGGGCCCCCTCATCGGTGCCCGCACCTGGGGCGGGCTCGTGAAATCCTCCGTTCACTACCCCCTGGTGGACGGCGGGTACATCACGGCGCCGGACAACGCCGTCTTCGACCCCATCAACAACCGTTTCGTCGCGGAGAACGAGGGGGTCGCACCGGACATCGAGGTCCTTCTGGACGCGAGGACGGTGGCCCAGGGAAGGGATCCCCAACTGGAGCGCGGCGTGCAGGAGGCGCTCCGGCTGCTGGCGGAGCAGGGGAGGCGGGAGGTGACCGTGCCCCCCTTCCCCAGGCCGGCCCGGAGGGCGGGGGGGAGGTAGGCCGAGTGGGGAAGTGGGGGGGGGGACGGGCCCGGCCCGCCCCCCTCCTCACCGCCCCTCGTTCAGCGCTTCGAGCCGCTGATGGATCCCATCATGCCGTCGGCCTCGAAGCCGCCGGTGAAGCTGGGCCCCTCGAAGGTGACCCGGAAGTGCACCAGCATGCCGCCCGGGTCCACCGCGAAGGTCATCACCATGCCCTCCACCGCGACGGCGGTCATGGGGGCCGATCCCATCTCGCTGTCGATGGTCCCGGAATACCCCCCCGCGGCCGCCACCACGGTCATGGTGGCCGGCATCTCGAAGCCCTCCCCCAGGATCATGCAGTCGTAGACGCCCACGGGGCTGAAGGGCGGGGGCGGGGGCGGGGCGGGCGGGGCGCTGGCGCAGGCGCTCACCAGCAGGGCCAGGGACAGGACCGCGAACATGCGTCGCATGGGACGACTCCCGGGGTGGAGTGAGTGCGCGCGGGCCGAGCCTCGGCGGAGGCCCCGGCCCACGGGAAACCGAGCACAAGATCCGCTTCCGGGACCGGTTTCGCCAGGCCGGGCCAACCCCCGGGATCGTTCGGAAGCCCCTGTCGCGGGCGTCCCCGGCGCGGCATGTTGGGACCCCAGGTCGCCAACCCAACCCGGGGCACGCTCATGCGCACGGTCCTCCAGTCGTCCAGCACCTCCCTCGCCGCCACGACCCTCCTGGTCTTTCTCGCCCCCGGCCCGGCACAGTCCCAGGCCGCCCCTGCCGTGGACCCTTCCCTCTTCGCGGGGATGGAGTACCGCATGGTGGGTCCCTTCCGGGGAGGCCGGGTCACCGCCGTCGCCGGCGTCGCCGGCCAACCCCACGTCTTCTTCCAGGGAACCACGGGGGGCGGGGTCTGGAAGACCGACGACGCCGGCCACCACTGGTTCCCCCTCACCGACGGGCAGATCACCGTGGGGAACATCGGGGCCATCTCCGTGGCGGACTCCGACCCCAACGTGATCTGGGTGGGTACCGGCTCGGCGTGCATCCGGGGCAACATCTCCGTGGGACGGGGGGTGTGGCGGTCGTTGGACGGTGGGCGTACCTGGAGCTTCGCCGGCCTCCCCGAGTCCGGCGCCATCGGCTCCCTGGTGGTCCATCCCCGGGACCCGGACGTGGCGTACGTGGCGGCGCTGGGGCACGTCTTCGGGAAGAACCCCGAGCGGGGGGTCTACCGCACCCGGGACGGGGGCGCCACCTGGGAGCAGGTCCTCTTCCTGAACGACTCCACCGGGGCCGCCTCCCTGGCCATGGACCCCACCAACCCGCGCGTCCTCTATGCCGGGATGTGGCGGGCGGAGCGCAAGCCCTGGACGCTCATCTCCGGCGGGCCCGAGGGCGGGCTCTACAAGAGCACCGACGCCGGCGATAGCTGGACGAAGCTGGGCGGGGGGCTTCCCCAGGGAATCGTGGGGAAGGTGACGGTGAGCGTCTCGGGGGCGAACCCCGACCGGGTGTGGGCCATGGTGGAGGCGGAGCCCGGCAACGGGCTCTGGCGCTCCGACGACGCCGGCGCCACCTGGAGCCTCCTCACCAACGACGGCCGCGTCACGGGGCGGGCCTTCTACTACCACCACGTGGTGGCCGACCCGGCCGACGAGAACACCGTCTATTCCCTGAACGTGGGGTTCCAGCGCTCCACCGACGGGGGCCGGACCTTCGAGCAGATCCCCGTGCACCACGGGGACGTCCACGCCCTGTGGATCAACCCCCTCCACCCGGAGATCTTCGCGGTGGGGGACGACGGCGGGGCCGAGGTGACGCTGAACGGCGGCCGTACCTTCTCCACGGTCTACAACCAGCCCACCGCCGAGCTGTACGACGTCATGGTGGACAACGGCGATCCCTACCGCCTCTTCGGCTCCCAGCAGGACAACACCACCCTCAGCGTCCCCGCCTGGCGCCGGAGCAACAACCTGCGCCCCCAGGAGGACTGGGCGTACGCCGCCGGGTGCGAGGTGGGCCCCATCGCCTTCGACCCCGACGACCCGGACGTGATCTGGAGCGGGTGCTACGGCGGCGTGATCAACCGGATGGTGGTGTCGAAGGACTCCCGCAGGAACGTGAACCTGTATCCCGAGAGCCAGAGCCGGGCACCGAGGGATCTCAGGAACCGCTTCCAGTGGATCGCCCCCATCGTCATGGACCCCCATGATCCCAACACCGTCTACCACGCCTCCCAGTACCTGCACCGCACGCGGGACGGCGGGATGACCTGGGAGACCATCTCCCCGGACCTCACCACCGACACCCCGGAGCACCAGGAATACCCGGGGATCCCCATCCATGCCGACCATACCGGAGTGGAGATGTTCGGCACCCTCTTCGCCGTGGCGCCCTCGCCCCACGAAAGGGGGACGATCTGGGTGGGCTCGGACGACGGGCGGGTGCACCTCACCCGGGACGACGCCGCCACCTGGGCCGACGTCACCCCCCCGGGGATGCCCCGCTGGGGCACGGTGAACCGCATCGAGGTGTCGCCCCACGCGCCGGGGCGAGCCTTCCTGGCGGTGCACCGCTACCGGATGGACGACCCGCGGCCCTACCTCTTCCGCACCGAGGACTACGGTGCGACCTGGACGCTCCTCACCGACGGCGGGAACGGAATCCCGGCCGATCACTGGGTGCGGGTGGTGCGGGAGGACGACGTGCGTCCCGGTCTCCTCTACGCCGGCACCGAGTTCGGCCTCTTCGTCTCCTTCGACGACGGGGTCCGCTGGCAGCCGCTCCAGATGAACCTCCCCGCCACCCCCGTCATGGACCTGAAGGTCCACCGGGGCGACCTGGCGGTGGCCACCCAGGGGCGGAGCTTCTGGGTGCTGGACGACCTGACGCCCTTGAGGGAGCTGGCGGCGGCCCCGGCCTCCGCCGGGCCGGCGCGCCTCTTCACCCCCCGGGACGTGGCACGGGGGCGGGCCAGCCCCCCCATGACGGAGATGGACCTGGACCAGCCCGATCCCCTCCCGGAGGGGGCGCTGCTGAGCTACGCCATCGCCGCCGGCCGCGAGCGGTCCGAGATGACGCTGGAGGTCCAGGACGCCGCCGGGCAGGTGGCGGCGCGCTGGCGGGGGGACGCCCTCCCCGCCACCCCCGGCTTCCACCGCCTGGCCTGGCCGCTCCGCTACCAGGAGCGGGGCGGGGTGAAGGCGCCCCCCGGGGAGTACCGGGTACGCCTAACCTGGGAAGGAGGCTCGGCGGAGCGGAGCTTCCGGGTCCTGGCCGATCCGAAGACTCCAGAGATCACCCAGGCCGACTACGACGAGCAGTTCCGGGTGAGCCTGGCGGTGGCCGACACCGCCGCCGCCATCCGGGCCGCCCTCCAGGGCGCCCGCGGCGCCCGGGAGCAGGCCGTCGCCATCGTGGCCCGGGCCCGGGCGGCGAACCGGGACGCGGGCCGCCTCCCAACCCTCTCCGACTCCCTGGCCGCCCGCCTGGCGAGCCTGGAGGCCGAGATCACGGCCACCGACGATCCCACCGTTCCCACCGCGGTCCGGCGCCCCCGCGGGGCCGGGCTCCAGCAGGAGTACTCCACCCTCCTCTACCACCTGAACAGCGGGGGTGGGTACGGCGCCGGGGGCACGGAGGGGCGCCCCACCGCCGGGGCGATGGAGCGCAAAGCCGACCTGGACCGGATGTGGTCGGGGGTGCGGGACCGGCTGGACGCCCTTCTCGAGACGGAGGTAGCGGCCTTCAACGCCGAGGTGGGGCGGTTGGGGTTGGAGGGGATCGTGGTGCGGTAGACGGAGTAACGCCCGACATCGATCCACAGAGGCCAGGAAGCGCTCGGGCCCCCACCTGGAGGATCCCATGCTGGAAAACACAGACACGCTCCTGTCCATGGCCGAGATCGCCGCGGCCTTCGCCGGGTTCGCCGCCCTGGTGAGCGTCATCCGCAGAGGCGCCGATCAGCCGGCCGACGCGGCCCACGACCTCCTCCGGCTCCGGCTGGTCATCTCCAGCAGCGTGGGTGGGGTGGCCGCGGCCCTCATCCCCGTGGGGCTGGACGGGTACGGTCTGGAGCCCGCCCTCACCTGGCGCCTGGCGGCCCTGCTCTTTCTCCTCCTCGACAACGGGATCATCGCCGGCTTCATCGGCTCCTACCAGCCGGTGCGGGGGACCTTCCCGCCCGATCGCCTGGCCGTGGGTCTGGTTTCCACCCTGGAGCTCTTCGAGCAGGCCAGCCTGCTGGCCGTCGTGTTCGGGGTGGCCACCGGGAGCGCTCCCGCCCTCTACGTCACCGCCCTGATCGCCAATATCTGCCAGGTGGGCTTCATCTTCGTGCGCTTCGTGGGCTCGGCGTTCCGGCACGTGGACTCCGGGGGAGGGGACTAGGAGTCGGATAGCGCCCGGAGCCCCCTCCACCAGAGGGGAACCAGGAGAGCGCCCCCCACCAGAGCCCACCACGGCCAGGATCCGCTCCCCCCGGGAAGCGGTGCGAGGAGGCGTACACTCCCGGCCAGGACCAGAAAGAGGGACGCGGCGACGAGGGCAGCCAGGCGGAGGCGCTCCCGGAGCGCCCGAAGGGAGCGCTCCCCCCCCTCCCCGGACCACCACCCGGGAGGACGTTCCCGTTTCGCGAAGCCGTCCAGGACCTCGGGCCGGGTGGCCGGGGCCAGCCAGGCCGCCAGGACGGCGGCCCCGGTGCTCAGGGCCACCATCCAGGCCAGCCGGGCCCACTCCTCCTCCACCGTCGCCAGGAGGAAGGGAGCCGCCCCCAGGGACACGGCCAGCGCCGCCACCTCCGACCAGAGGTTGATGCGATGCCAGAGCCACCGGAGCATCAGGACGCCCCCGATCCCCGCCCCGAAGAGCAGAGAGACGAACCAGGTGGCCTGGATGGAGCCCAGCCCCACCATGAAGAGGAGGGCCAGGGCCAGTACGACCAGGTTCGAGAGACGGGCCACCACCACCAACTCCCGGTCACCGGGCTCCCGCCGAAGCCAGTGGTGGCAAAGGAAGCGGCGGTAGAGGTCATGACTCCAGTAGGACGCCCCCCAGTTCAGATGGGTGTCCACAGTGGAGGCGAGGGCCGCCAGGAGCCCAGCCAACATCAGCCCCCTCACCCCCGGGGGGAGGAGCTCGCCGATCCCCGTCACGAAGGTGAGCTCGCGGGCTGCGGCGAACCCCGGGTCGGCGGCCTCGGCGGGGGTGAAGGGGTAGAGGACCAGGAGGCCGAGGCCGATGACGAGCCAGAGGAGGCTCCGCCCCAGGATCTGGACCCAGGTGAGGAGGACGCCGGCGATGCGGGAATCCCTGTCGGTTCGGCACGCCATGGACCGCTGGGCCAGATAGCCGGTCCCGTCGCTCCCGATCCAGAAGAGCCCCTGGAGCCCGATGACGGCCAGAAAGGGGAAGAGGACGTCCCGCCCCGGCGGGAAGAAGGCCAGCATCTCACGGCTCCCCGCCTCCCCGTAGAGGGCGCCCAGGGAAGCGCCCATCCCCTCCGGACCCCCGGCGGCCCGCACCACCGCCACCGCGTAGGCCAGTGTACCCACCATGAGGAAGGCGAACTGGATCACATCGGTGACCACCACGCCCCGGAGTCCCCCCAGGGTGGAGTAGAGGAGGACGAAGGCCAGGATAAGGACCAGGCTCAGGAGGGCGTTGGCGGAGGCCACTTCCGGCGGAAGGCCGGCGGTCCCGGCTCCCAGGGACAGATGGGTGAGCTGGGCAAGGGACACGGCCGCCCCGTGCACGGCGGGGGAGAGCCACCGGTGCCAGGGGAGGAAGACCTCGGCGATCCTCACCCCGGCCAGCAGGACCATGGCCAGGAAGAAGCCGTTCACCAGGGTGCCGAAGTAGACCGCCTTGAGGGTCCGGAGGGCCAGGACCCCGGGCCCCGAGTAGCGCACCTCCGTGAGCTCGGCGTCGGTGAGGACCCCGGAGCGGCGCCAGAGCTCGGCGAAGACCAGCGCCAGGAGCAGGTACCCGAAGCCGTAGATCCAGAAGCGCCACAGGAGGAACACCCCGCCGGTGGCCAGGAGTCCCGTGGCCAGGAGAGGGGTGTCGGCAGCGTACTGGGTGGCGGCCATGCTGAGCCCGGCCTGCCATCCGGGGAGGTCCCTCCCCGCCAGGAAGTACTCCTCCAGGCTCTGCGAGGCCCGGCACCGTGCCCGCAGACCCACCACCAGGGACAGGATCACGAAGCCCAGGACGATGGCCAGGTCCGTCACGAGCCCGGCCCTCCCAGCGCCCCAGCCGGGTCGCCCTCGACGCTCGTCCACCCGTCCCGAAGGAACGACCCCGCCACCAGGGCCGCCACCAGAGCGTGCCCCATCCCTCTCCAGGCCGGGTAGGGCAACGGCGACAACGCAAAGGCGACCCACCCGAACAGGGCGGCCCCCGCCAGTCGGCGGGAGAGGCGGTAGGGGAGGGAGATGGGGGGGCGCCCGCGGCGCCGCAACACCGCCAGGAAGATCTGGAAGAGGTAGGGAGCCGCGCCCAGGAGGAGGAAGGGGGCGGGGAGGCGGCCCCACGCCACCGCCACTCCGATCCCCACCAGCATGGCCAGGGCGTCCACGACCCCGTCCAGGCGGCGCCCCACTTCCGTCACCTGCCCCCGGCGCCGGGCCAGCCAGCCGTCCAGGATATCCCCCAGGGCCGCAACCAGGAACAGCACCACCGCCACCCACCACCCCGGGGCGGCCGGAGCCGGAAGCAGGATCCATCCCGCCAGGAGGGCCGCGGCGTACCCCCTCGCCAGGGTGACCCAGGTGGGGAGGCCCAGCCCGGATGACCCCTCCCCCCCCCCCCCCGCCCGGGCGGGGCCCCCGGGGCCCCCCCCGGGCCGGGGGGGCCCCGCGGCGGCCCGCCCCCCCCCCCCCCCCC
>JBFYZD010000259.1:0-2917 GCA_041309685.1 Gemmatimonadales bacterium
CGGAGTGCCAGCCCGCATGGGCCCTTCGCACCGGGGGGGGCCGGAACCACCTCCACACCGATCCCTCCTTCTCCCGCCACCTCCTCCGCCCAGAGGACGAGGGTGGCGGACTCGAAAAGGAAGAGAACGCCCTCCGGGGCCGGGGGTGTGGTCACGGCGGGTCCGGGCCTTCGATGCGGCCGGGAGGGACCGGCCTCATGGCCAGGGAGGACGCCTGCGGATCATGCTTCGGTCGCAGAGCTCCTTGGGCTCGGTCCCTGGGAGGTAGAGCTCGGTGTAGGAATCCTCCTCCGGGCACCACCGGGAGGCCAGCAGCCCCGTCTTCGAATCCACCTGCCGGGTCAGCAACCCCGGGAGAATGGGCCAGGGGGAGGGGATGGGGAGGAGGAAGCCCCGGGTGCGGACCGGGGGGGGGGCGTCCTGGGCGGATTCCGGCTCCCCGGGGATGAGGTCGGAGGGCTCGGGGTTGGCCTGGTATCCCCGGGCCCGGAAGACCGAGTCGGCAAAGGCCCGCGTTCCGTCCCCCTGGTAGACCCTCCGCATGAAGGCGCCCCACACCGGTGCGGCGTCCTGCCCCCCCGTGGCCTTGGGCCAGATGTTCACAGGGCGGTCCATCCCGAACCAGACGCCGGCCATGAGGTTCGGCGTGAACCCCATGAACCAGGTGTTGGTGCCGTCGTTGGTCGTCCCGGTCTTGCCCGCCGCTGGGACGTCGTAGGAGAGCCCTCCCACGGTCCGGGTGTTGGCGCCGGTCCCCAGCAGCACCACGTCCTCCAGCATGGAGACCATGACCCGGGCGGTAAGGGAGTCCAGGACCTGGGTCCGCTCCGGCTGGGGCTCCCAGAGGACCGCCCCGTCCGGGCTCAGGACCCGGAGAATGGATTGAGGCCGGACCCGGGTTCCCAGGGTGGCCAGGGCCGCGTAGGCTTCCGCGAGCTGGATGGGGATGACCTCCGCGGCACCGATGGCCGTGGACTCGTAGCGTTCGACCTCCGTCCGGATCCCCATGCGATGGGCGGTCTGGGCCACCGTTTCCAGCCCTACCTCCATTCCCAGCTTGATGGCGATCATGTTGACGGACTTCCTCAGGCCCTCCCGGATGGTGATGGGTCCCAGGAATTCCTCGTCGAAGTTCTCGGGCTTCCATTCCTCGCCGCTCACCTGGGGGAGGACCACCGGCGCGTCCACGACGATGTGGGAGGCGGGAATCCCGCTCAGCAGCGCGGAAGTGTAGACGAAGGGCTTGAAGGAAGACCCCGCCTGCCGTAGCGCCTGGGTGGCCCGATTGAACTTGGAGTGGCGGAAATCCCGCCCCCCGATCATGGCCCTCACGGCCCCGGTCTGGGGATCCAGAGCCACGAACATCCCCTGGAGGTAGGGGGTCTCGGCGCTCTCGAAGGGGTCGGTCCGGTCGGCGTACTCCTGGTAGAGGGGGTGCTTGAACCCCGGCCTGCTCTCGATGGCCGCCCACCCTTCGTCCATGGAGATCTCAGCCGCCCGCTGCATGTCCAGGTCGAGGGTGGTGTAGACGACCAGCCCGCCGGTGTAGAGTTGGTCTCCGAAGCGGTCATCCAGCATCTGGCGGACCCACTCCTGGAAGTAGGGCGCTTCGCCCTCCCGGGCCTCCGCCTGTCCCTCGGGCAGCGGCCATGCCTTCCACTCCGCCGCCTCCTCCTCCGGGAGGTACCCCTGCCGGGCCATGAGGTCCAGCACCAGATTCCGGCGCCCGCGGGCATGGTCGGGGTTCCGCAGGGGGTTGTAGTAGGCCGGGCGGTTGGGGATCGCCGCCAGCATGGCGGCCTCGGCCGGGTTCAGCTCCGTGGCGTTCTTCCCGAAGTAGTTCCGGGCCGCCGTCTGGATCCCGTACCAGCCCCGGTCATAGTTGATCTGGTTGATGTAGGCTTCCAGGATCTGGTCCTTCGAGTACGTGTCCTCCAGCGCAAGGGCCACCTGAAGCTCCTTCAGCTTCCGGGTGAGGCTCCTCTCGAAGCCGATGGTCTGGGAGAACATGTTCCGGGCCAGCTGTTGGGTGATCGTGCTCCCCCCTCCGGCCCGGCGGTTCAGGAGGCTACCCACACCGGGGAGGCGCACCACTGCGGCCCGGAGGATGCCCCGGATGCTGAACCCATGATGGTGGTAGAACCGCTTGTCCTCGATGGCGATGAAGGCCTGGGGCACGTGCTCCGGGAGTGCCTGGATCGCCACCGGGGTTCGGCGCTCCAGGCCGATCTCCGCGACGAGCCGGCCGTCGTGGCTCAGGAGCTTGCTCGTCTGCTCCGGCTCCCAGGTGCTGATCCGGGCGATCGACGGGCAGTCGGAGCAGAGGTTCCGCCAGGCCCCCCAGAAGGCGCCCAGGGCACCGAAGGAGAAGAACCCCAGCGCCAGAAGGAAGAGCTGGAAGGGTTTGAGGACCGGAAGGACCGCGGTCCTGGAGGGGCGTTCGGGCATGATTCCCCCGGGGCCGTGTCGACGAGCCCGCACCGAAAGAGGATGGCTGGGAGAGGGTTCGAGGGAGCCCTCCGCGCACCCCCTGTCCCAGGGCAACTCCCGTGCCGCACCCTCCTACACCGGGCCAGGTGAACGGATCCTCCGGCGTCCCGTGGGGCCGGGTCCGGGGGCCCGGGCTACTCCTGATCTCCGCTTCCCGCGGTCCGGGCATGCCGCCTTTCTCGAACGCATGTTCGGAAGTCTCGGAAGAGATGCTTGACAAACCGCCATCCCATCCCTATTCAGTACATAGTTTCTCGACGATCCCGTGACCATGACTCTCCCAGCTTTCAGGGCCCCGCCTGTTTCGTTCCAGGCCAGGGTGGCGCGGTTCGGATCGGAAGAAGGTGTCAAGAGGAAGGGAGCGGCGATTTGGGCCCAACCTTTGTTCGAAGCGGTGTTGGCGTGACCTGGGCTTGGACCTGGCCCC
>JBFYZD010000260.1:0-3540 GCA_041309685.1 Gemmatimonadales bacterium
TACTCCCCATTCCGGAGTTGACGCATGAAGGTTGCGGTCCTGAAGGAAATCAGGGCAAACGAGACCCGCGTGGGCCTCGTGCCCGAAGGCGTGAAGTTCCTCAAGAAGAAGGGGCTTGAGGTGGTAGTGGAGACCCACGCCGGTCTGCGGGCCGGGTTTCCCGATCTCCAATACGAAGCGGAAGGCGCCACGGTCGCCCCCAACGCGGCCTCCGCAGTTGCGGGAGCCGAGATCGTTCTCAAGGTCCTCACTCCCACCGTGGAAGAGGTGGGTTTCCTGGCCAAGGACCAGATTCTGGTGGCGTCTCTCCAGCCGTTGGCGAATCTGGAGGTGGTGAGGGCGCTGACAAGCGCGGGCGTTACCAGCATGGCCATGGAACTCATGCCCAGGATCACCCGGGCCCAGACCATGGACATCCTCTCCTCTCAGGCCACCGTGGCGGGATACAAGGCCGTCCTCATGGGGGCCAACGCCATCGGGAAGTTCCTCCCCATGCTCACCACCGCCGCCGGGACCATCCGGCCTGCCCATGCCCTGGTTCTCGGGGCCGGCGTGGCCGGGCTCCAAGCCCTGGCGACCTTCCGGCGCCTGGGGGCCCAGATGGAGGCCTTCGACGTCCGCCCCGCGGTGAAGGAGCAGGTGCAGAGCCTGGGGGCCAAGTTCCTGGAGATGGAGCTGTCCCAGGACATGGAGGACGAAGGGGGTTACGCCAAGGAGCTGTCCAGGGATCAACACGAGCGAGAGATGGAGCTCATCGGCCGATCCATCAAGGATGCCGACGTGGTGGTGACCACCGCCCAGATCCCCGGGAGGAAGGCGCCTCTCCTCATCACCAGGGCCATGGTGGAAAGCATGAAGCCCGGTGCCGCCATCGTGGACCTGGCCGCGGAGAGCGGCTGTAACTGCGAGCTCACCAGGGCGGGGGAGACGGTCGTTCACGGGGGGGTCCAGATTCTCGGACCGGTCAACCTCCCGGCCGCCATGCCTTTCCACGCCAGCCAGATGTTCTCGAAGAACCTCGTCACCTTCGTGATGGAGATGGTGGACAAGGAGGGGAAGCTGAACCTGAATTGGGCCAACGAGGTCCTGGCGGGGGTCTGCGTGACCTTCCAGGGTGAGGTCCGGCACGGGCCCACCAGAGAGGCTCTGGCCTGAGCCAAGGCCCGATTCGAAAACGATCCAGTCCTTCTTCGCAGGAGTGATTCATGGGTGAGATGCTGGTGGGCCTCTACGTCTTCGTCCTGGCGACCCTCGCCGGGAAGGAGGTGATCACGAAAGTGCCCCCGACCCTCCATACGCCCCTCATGTCCGGGGCCAACGCCATTTCCGGCATCGCCCTCATCGGGGCGCTGATCGTGTCGTCCAGGGTGGAGTGGGCCAGCGACCGCCTCATCGTCATCCTGGGACTCGTCTCCATCGTCTTCGCCACCATCAACGTGGTGGGCGGATTCATGGTGACTGACCGGATGCTCGAGATGTTCAAGAAGAAGTAGGGCGACCCTGATCCGGTCCTCCACTTCATGACCCTGAACACAAGAACGAGGTATTTTCGTGATACTGCTTGAGCATCTGGCCTACCTCCTCTCGGCTCTCCTGTTCGTCGTAGGCCTCAAACAGCTCTCCTCCCCGGCCACGGCCCGGAAGGGGAACATCATGGCGTCGGGCGCCATGCTCATCGCCATCGTGGTGACGCTGGCCCAGTATCCCGCCATCACCTGGACCTGGATCGCCATCGGGATCATCCTGGGATCCCTCATCGGGGCCTTCGCGGCCCGTACGGTGAAGATGACGTCGATGCCGGAGATGGTAGGGCTTTTCAACGGGTTCGGTGGCGGAGCCTCGGCCCTGGTGGCCTTTGCGGAGTTCATGCATTACCAGAAGGCCACCACTCCGGACCTGGCCCTGGGGGAGGGCTCCACGATCATGCTGGGCATGCTCATCGGGGCGGTGACCTTCTCCGGGAGCATCGTGGCCTTCGGGAAGCTCGCCGGTTGGATTACCGGAAACCCGGTGACCAACAAGCTCATCCAGGGGTTCACCGCGCTCCTCTTCCTGGGCATCCTGGGTTCCGGTGCGTACCTGGTCCTCCAGGATGCCGACCTCACCCTCTTCCTCGCCTTCACGGCCGCCGCGCTAATCCTGGGCATCCTCCTGGTGAACGCCATCGGCGGGGCCGACATGCCGGTCGCCATTTCCCTCCTGAACTCCTACTCCGGCCTGGCGGCCTCGGCGGCGGGCTTCATCCTGAACAACATGATCCTCATCATCGCCGGGGCGCTGGTGGGGGCTTCAGGGCTGATCCTCACCAACCTGATGTGCAAAGCCATGAACCGGTCCCTGGCCAACGTGATGTTCGGCGGCTTCGGGACGGAGGGGGCCACCGCCGCCTCAATCGGGGCGGGGGACAAGACGGCCCGGTCCGTGGACGCGGACGGTGCCGCTACGATCCTCGGCTACTGTCAATCGGTGGTGGTGGTCCCGGGTTACGGGCTGGCGGTGGCCCAGGCCCAACACGACCTCAAGAAGCTCTGCGACCTCCTGGAGGAACGGGGCGTGGACGTGAAGTTCGCCGTGCACCCGGTCGCCGGGCGCATGCCCGGCCACATGAACGTACTCCTGGCCGAAGCCGACGTCCCCTACACCCAGCTCTACGACCTGGAGGACATCAACGACCAGTTCCCCAACACGGACGTGGCGCTGATCGTGGGCGCCAACGACGTGGTCAACCCCGACGCCCGCAACCCCGACAGCGTCATCGCCGGGATGCCCATCCTGGACGTGGACAAGGCCAGGCACGTCATCGTCATGAAGAGGAGTCTCAGCCCCGGGTTCGCCGGCATCGACAACCCGCTCTTCTACATGGACAAGACCATGATGTTCTTCGGGAGCGCCAAGCCGTCCATGCAGGATCTGGTGAGGGCGGTCCGGGAGCTCTAGGCCGCATCGCACCCGGGAAGAAGGGGGGCGGAAGCTCCGTAACCCCTCCGGGGAGGCGCCCTGGAGGGGTTCTTCTTGTGGATCCCCGAGCTTCACCCGATGGTGGAGCGGGCAAGGCCATCTGAAACGCCGGAGGGAGGGCAGGAACATGAGAAATCCATCGAAAGCGGTCACGGCACACTTCCGGCTGCTCAACCTCCTGTGCCTGGCCATCCTCGGGGGGGTGGTGATCTTCGCGGGAGTGGTGTGGTTCCTGCTGAGCACAGGGACCTACACCCCTCCGGAGGGGATTCCCGCCTACCTCGGGAGCCTTCTGAACCTGGTCGCTCTGGTGGCCCTCCTGAAGGCCCATTTCCTTCCCCGGTTCTTCAGGCCTCCCCCTCGAGGCGCCCCGGAGGAGGGCTTCCTGGCCTGGCACCGGCTGGTGACCCTCATCGCCTTCGCTCTGCGGGAGGGGGGTGCCTTCGCGGCCCTGGTGGGGGCCCTCCTCACCGGAAGGCCGGCCGGGGGGATGGCCGTGGCCGGTCTGGCCATCGTGGCGATGGTTCTCGCCTGGCCGAGGGAGGACCAGCTTCCGGGGGCGTGAGGGAGGGGCTCCCCCCG
>JBFYZD010000261.1:0-24785 GCA_041309685.1 Gemmatimonadales bacterium
GACTACCTCCTTCGGCAGATCGAGACCCTGGGGGAGCTCCTTGTGGCGATCCGGAACCTGATCCTGGGGAGGGTGACGCCCTCGCAGGTCATCCACGCTCGCCTCCAGCAGGTATCCCGACAGGGGGGGATGGAGCTGGAGCTGGCCCGCGCCGCCACCCCCGACACGCTCCGCATGCTCATCGCTCCCACCGGCGAGATCGAGCCGGGCCGCTGCTGGCTCCTGGCCGAGACGCTCTACCTGGACGGACTGGAGGCGGAGCTTTCGGGCGAAGCCGATCGCGCCCGGGATTCCCTGGACAAGGCCCGGATGCTCTTTTCCCTCCTCCAGCCCATGGGAGCATTCCTGGTGGGGTTCCCGGAGGCCCGGGAGCGGGTGGGGGAGATCGAGGCGCGGCTGGGCGGGCTCGGGGAACGACCCGGCGGCGTGGGATAGGCCCTGGCTCCCGCCACCCGCGGCCACGCTGGCGGCGCATACATAGCCCTATCGCGGTTTGTCCATGGCCTGCCCGTTGCAGTAGAGTTGGGGGAACGGGGGAGGGACGCCGGACCTCGATCCACCATCCACCCTCCCCGGGGAAGGAGAACCCTATGCCCGCTGGACCTTTCCGTCGGATTGCCCTCCTGGCGTTCCTCGCCCTGATAGGACCATCTGTCACCCCCGTCCTGTCCCAGGTTGCCCCCGAGCCCGGGGGCCGGGAGCTCTTCCTCACCTCCTGCGCCACCTGCCACGGCGCCGACGGGACCGGGGCCCAGGCCCCGGCGGTGGGACTTCCCATCCAGCCCCCGGACTTCACCGAAAGCAGCTTCGCCTCCCGGGAACCGGCGGCGGACTGGGCCGGGGTGGTGACCTATGGTGGGCCCTTGCGTGGGTTCGACCGCCTCATGCCCGCCTTCGGGGACGCCCTCACCCGGGAGGAGATCGACCTGATTCTGGCCTACGTCCAGACGCTGTACGAGGACAAGAGCTGGCCCCGGGGAGAATTCAACCTCCCCCTGGCCCTGGGAACGGAGAAGGCCTTTCCCGAGGACGAGGTGTTGGTGAAGACCACCCTGGGGACCGAGGACGCCGGCTCGGTGATGAACAAGCTGATCTACGAGAAGCGCTTCGGGTCCCAGACCCAGATCGAGCTGGTGGTGCCCTTCGGCTGGCATGAGGTCACCGACGCTGGGGGCACCGTGGGGGATTGGGCGGGGGGGATGGGCGACGTGGCCATCGCCGTCAAGAGGGTCCTCTTCCACGACCTGGGCATGGGGACCATCACCAGCTTCACCTTCGAGACCATCCTACCCACGGGGGACGAGAGCGAGGACTTCGGGAAGGGGTACACGGTGTTCGAGCCCTTCCTCACCCTGGGGCAGATCCTCCCCTTCGACGCCTTCGTCCAGGTGCAGACGGGGGTGGAGCTCCCGGCCAACACGGACAAGGGGGAGAACGAGGGGCTCTTCCGGGTGGCCCTGGGGAAGACCTTCACCGCCGGGGGTGAGTGGGGGCGGGCCTTTTCCCCCATGGTGGAGTTCCTGGGGGCGAAGGAACTGGAGGGCGGCACGGCCGTGTGGGACATCATGCCGGAACTGCACTTCACGCTGAACCAGCGCCAGCACATCATGGCGAACGTCGGGGTGCGTCTCCCCCTGACGGAGACCGAGGGGAGGGAGCCCCAGATCATGTTCCTCCTCCTCTGGGACTGGTTCGATGGCGGCTTCTTCGAGGGGTGGTGAGCCATGGCGACGACAATGGACTTTCGAGCGTTCCTCTTCGTGTTTGCGGCAGTCTCCCCTGCCGCGGTGGGGCTGGGTACGCCGATGCCGGCTGAGGCCCAGAGCAACGCCGCGCCCCTCCTCTTCCACACGGCGGACCAGTGCATGGCCTGCCACAACCAGCTCACCGGCCCCAACGGAGCGGACGTCTCCATCGGCTTCAACTGGCGTTCCTCCATGATGGGGAACGCCGGGCGTGACCCCTACTGGATGGCGGGGGTGAGGCGGGAGAGCTTGGACCACCCGGCCGCGGTGGACGCCATCGAGGACAAGTGCACCGTCTGCCACCTCCCCATGGCCCGGACCACCAGCGTGGTGATGGGTGAGCACCCCCGGGCTTTCCTCAACTTCCCGGTGCTCGGGGAGGGTGGGCCCCATACGGTTCTGGCCCAGGACGGAGTCTCCTGCTCCGTCTGCCACCAGATCCAGAACCAGAAGCTGGGTACCCGGGAGGGTTTCACCGGGGGATACGTCATCGACGTGAACACCCCCATGGGAAGCCGGCCGGCCTTCGGCCCCTTCGACGTGGACGCGGGGCGGACCCGTCTGATGCGCTCGGCCTCGGAGCTGGAGCCCCGCAAGGCGGCCCACATCCAGTCGGCGGAGTTCTGCGCCAACTGCCACACACTCTTCACCCACGCCCTGGACCCGAACGGCAACGAGGTGGGTGAGCTCCCGGAGCAGACCCCCTACCTCGAGTGGCTGGAGAGCGACTACCCGGGGGAGAAGACCTGCCAGACCTGCCACATGCCCATGATCCCGGGTGAGGTCTCGGTCACCAGCGTGCTTCCCAACCCCCGGAGCGAGGTGAACCAGCACATCTTCCGGGGGGGCAACTTCCTCATGCCCCGGATCCTGAACAAGCACCGAGCCCGGATGAACGTGCAGGCCCTGCCCCAGGACCTGGAGGCCACCGCGCTGGCCACGGCGAAGCACCTGGCCGACGCCACTGCCGAGCTGGCGGTGACGGAGATGAAGGTGGCCGACGGCCGCGTGGACGTGGTGGTGAAGGTGACGAACCTGGCTGGGCACAAGCTCCCCTCGGCCTATCCCTCCCGGCGGGCCTGGCTCCACCTGAGGGTGGAGGACGCTGGGGGGCTGGCTGTGTTCGAGTCCGGTGCGGTGCAGCCCAGCGGGATGATCCAGGGGAACGACAACGACCAGGACGCGACCCGCTTCGAGCCCCACTACGCCAGCATCACCAGCCCCGACCAGGTCCAGATCTATGAGGACATCATGGTGGACTATGCCGGGAAGGTGACCACCGGGCTCCTGTTCGGTGCCCGGTACATCAAGGACAACCGGCTCCTTCCCAGGGGGTTCGACAAGGCCAGCGCGAGCCCGGACGTGGCGGTGCACGGAGCGGCGGCCTCGGACGGCGACTTCGTGGGCGGGTCGGACGCGGTGCGCTACTCCCTGCCGGTCGGGAGCGCCCGGGCTCCCTTCAAAGTCGTGGCGGAGCTCTGGTACCAACCGATAGGTTATCGGTGGGCCATGAACCTGGGGGATTACGACACGCCGGAATCGGCCCAGTTCCTTGGGTTCTTCAACGAGATGACCTCCGCCACCGCGGCGCTGCTGGCTCGGACGGAGGTGTCGCTGCGGTAGCCGAAGGAAGGGATGTGCCAAGGGAGCGGAGTGGCCTGAGCAGGGAGGAAAGGGCCAATGCCCTCACCCACGGGGTGGGGGTGGCAGCGGCCGTGGGGGGAGGCGCCGTCCTGATCGTCCTGGCGTCCCACACGGGGGACCCCTGGCGGATCGTGGGCTCCGCCGTCTTCACCGCGACCCTCGTGCTCCTCTACACCGCCTCCACCCTCTACCACCTGGCCCGAACCCCGGAGCTGAAAACGCGGCTGAAGGTGCTGGACCACGCCGCCATCTACCTCCTCATCGCCGGCACCTACACCCCCTTCACGCTCGTGGGGCTGCGGGGCGGGTGGGGGTGGAGTCTTTTCGGCGTGGTCTGGGGGCTGGCGGTGGGCGGGGTGGTTTTCAAGCTGCTGGCCGCGGGACGCTTTCGCCTGGTCTCCACCGCAATCTATGTGGCCATGGGGTGGATGGTGCTCATCGCCGTGGGGCCCATGGTGCGGGAGCTCTCCCCCTGGGTGATCGGCTGGCTCGTGGCGGGGGGACTGGCCTACACGGGGGGGACCTTCTTCTACCACAACGAGCGCCTGGCCTACTCCCACGCCATCTGGCACGGGTTCGTGCTGGCGGGCAGCGCCTGTCACGCCGTGGCCGTGGGGATGTTGATCTAGGGGGGGCGCCCCGCTCCCCCTACCCGGGGCGGAGGAAGGGGTTCAGGAACGGGATCGCCACCACGCTGGCCCACTTCGTCGCCCACGAGAGCCACCACCGGGGGAGCGCACCTCAGGCTGAGCAACGGAACGAATGAACGGATTCCTCGGCATCCTTCTGGTGGCGCTCCTGGCGGGCGCCCTCATCTACGCGGCCGCCCTCGGCGAAAGGAAGCGCCGGGAGGCGCTGGCAGCTGTGGCCCGGCGAATGGGCCTCCGGTTCGATGCCAGGGGGGATCGGTCCATCCACCGGGTCTTCCGGCATCCGGTGTTCGACCGGGGGCGATCCCGGCAATCCTCCAACCACATCTTCGGTGAAATGACCATCAGCGGATATCCTGTCGACGTGAGGATGGCGGACTACCAATACGTCACGGGCTCCGGGAAGAGCCGCCGTACCCACCACATCAGCTTCGCCTGCTTCCGACTGCCCTTCGTGGGCACTCCCGACCTCCTGATCCGGAAGGAGCACCTCGGGGACAGGCTCCTGGGGGGGCTCGGGTTCGAAGACATCGACTTCGAGTCGGAGGAGTTCAGCCGCCGGTTCTTCGTGAAGAGCGGGGACAGGCGCTACGCCTATGACCTGATCCACCCCGGGATGATGGAGTTCCTTCTCAAGGGTCCGACCCCGCAAGTGGAGATCGCGGACGACTGGTGCCTGGTGCTGGAGGGACCGGGGCGGTGGGACCCGGATACCTTCGAGGGAGCCCCGGGGTGGTTCGAGGCATTCCTCCAACGCTGGCCCGGCCACCTCGTCGAGCAGCACCCACCCCGGCCGGGGAGACCCGCATGAGCCCGCCCCTCGTCATCGCCCTCGTGGTCCTGGCGGTCCTCTTCATCTGGATCATGGCCACGGTGAACCGCTTCGTGAGCCTTCGGCAGCACCTGCGGGAGAGCTGGGCCGACATCGACGTGGAGCTGAAGCGCCGCTATGACCTCATTCCCAACCTGGTGGAGACGGTGAAGGGGTACGCCCGGCATGAGAGTGAGACGCTCGAGCGCGTGGTCCGGCTGCGCAACCGGGCGGCCGCCAGCTCCGGAGCCGGCTCCTCCCAGAGCCGGGACGAATCGGAGCTCATGCGGGGAGTGAAGCAGCTCTTCGCCCTGGCGGAGGGCTACCCGGAGCTGAAGGCCGACCAGCACTTCCTGGAGCTTCAGCGCCAGCTCGCCCTCACGGAGGACCGCATCGCCGCGGCACGCCGGTTCTACAACGCGAACGCGCGCACGCTGAACGTGCTCCGGGAGAGCCTGCCCACCAACGTGGTCGCCGGTGCCATGGGTGTGGAGCCCGCGGGCTTCTTCGAGCTGGCCGGCGATGCCGAGAGGGTGGTGCCGAGGGTGGGGCTCGGGGAGTAGGGGGCGTCGTGGCGCCGGGGATTGCCGCCAAGCTCCCGCCTCGCTTCCCCTTGCGCCGGGTCGGGCGGCTCCACTTCTTTTCGACTCAGGAGCCTCCCCGGAAGCTGCCGGCTCCCCGGGAGTGAGAATCCCGGCGCTGTCAGGAAGCACCGGCATCGGCCCACCTCCTTCAACCCGAGAACGAGTCATGCGCCCCTATCGCTTGATTGCCTCCCTACTTCTCGTGCTCCCGGTCCTTGCGGCCTCGGGTCCCCAGGAGGGCAAGACGGCCGTCGCGGTGCTCCGGTTCGACAACAACACCGGGGACGAGCGCTACGAGCACCTGGGACGGGCCCTGGCCACCATGCTCATCTCCGACCTGTCCGTGGTGGAGGAGATCCAGCTCGTGGAGCGGGAGCGCCTGGAGGACCTGCTGAACGAGCTCCAGTTCCAGCAGTCGGCCTACGTGGACCCCACCACCGCCCAGACGCTGGGGATGATCGTGGGAGCCAAGTACGTCGTTACGGGGGCCTTCGTGACCGTCGACCCCGAGATGAGGCTGGACACCCGCATCGCCCGGGTGGAGACCTCCGAGATCGTCCAGGCCGCGGAGGTAAGGGGTCAGCAGGACAGCTTCTTCGACCTGGAGCAACGGTTGGCGGACCAGCTGGTGGAGGGGATGGAGCTGGTGCTGACGGAGGACCAGCGGGCGCTCATGCGCGCCCAGCAGGAGGCCAACCGCATCGACGATATGGAGACGGCGCTGGCGTTCTCCCAGGCGCTCTGCCTCCTGGACTACGGCGCCTATGTGGATGCCTTCGACCAGATCCAGAAGGTGCAACGGATGGCCCCGGCCTCGGGGCTGGTGAGGGTGACCTTCGACCACCTGAAGGGCCGGGTGGAGGAGGAGGCCATGAACCGTCTGAAGGATCGGGCCAACCAGGCCATCGGCGGCCTCCTGGGGCGAAACCGGGCCCCGCAACGGACGGTCACCCGTCCCCCCAACTGCTGAGGTAGGGCCCCCTCCGGCCCGGTCGGGGAGCCCACCCGGCCGCGGCGCCCTATCCGCCTACAGCAACCCCGCCAGAATCAACTGGGCCAGGAGGATCTTGAGAACCGTGGCCGTGGGGAAGACCGTGGCGTATCCGATGTTGGGAAGATCGTTCCCCGTCTGTTCGGTGGCGTAGGAGAGCACCGCCGGCTGGGTCTGGAGTCCTGCCAGCATCCCCGAGAGGAGGCTCATGGGGATCCTGAAGACCCGGTGCCCCAGCCAGAGGGCCAGGAGGGCCGTGCCGCAGGTGAGGGCCGCTCCGGCTCCCAGGAGCAGGGCCCCCCGGGGCTCCAGGAGGAGCTGGAAGAAGGCATAGCCCGCCTTGGTCCCCACCCCGGCGAAGAAGAGGACCAGTCCCATCTGGCGGATGGTGAGGTTGGCGGAATACGGCATGGTCCAGATCAGGGGCCCGGTGACGGCCCGGGTCCCGAGGATCAACCCCACGATCAGCGGTCCACCGGCCAGGCCGAGCTGGAGGGTTACGCCGGGCGCCACCGGAACGGGCACCATCCCCAGAAGCATCCCCCCGAACATCCCGAGCCCGAAGGTGAGGATGTTGACCTCGGCCAGGGCTTTGTAGGAGTCCCCGAAGTAGGCGGAGATCTCCGTCATGTTCCCGGGGGGGGCCACCACTCTCACGCGGTCCCCCAGCTCCAGGACCATGGCGGGATCGGGCATGAGCTCCACGTCGCCCCGGCGGACCCGCGTGATGACGGCATCGAAGCGCTGGGGGAGGCGGAGCTGGCGGATCTTCCGGCCCGCCACGTCCTTGCTGGAGACGAAGATCCTGCGGTAGTCGAGCTGGCTCCGGTCCTGGTCCAGGGGGGTCTCGGCGTCCTCTCCGAACTGGGCCCGGGCCTTCTCGAGCTCCTCCGCGGTTCCCAGGAAGGTGACCCTCCTTCCCAGGGCCACCCGGGTGTCGGCTCCCACCCGGACCACCCGTCCATCCTCCGTCTCGGCCCGGGTGATCAGGATGTCCAGGCCGGCTCTCTGAACCAGGGCGGCGACGGGGAGGGTGGCGGCGTCGGGGTGCGCCAGGACCAGGGTGGCGGCTTCCAGCCTGGCATCGGTGGCGCCCAGCTCCTTCAGCCGCTCGGCCTCCTTTCCGTAGTCCACCTTCCAGAGGCGCCGGGTGAGGGCGAGGGCCAGGATCACCCCCAGGACCCCCACGGGGTAGGCGATGGAGTACCCCACCACGGGAAGGGCCGGGTCGGCGGTGCCGCTGCGGGATGCGGCCTCCAGAACGGCGGCCAGGGCGGGAGTATTGGTAAGGCTTCCCGCGAAGAGGCCCGCCGCCAGCTCCGGCGCCAGGCCCAGCCCGTGCTGGAGGAGGATGGCGGCACCGGCGGCCGCCACCAGGACCACCGCCACCAGGGCATTGTCCCGGAGCCCCTTGCGACGGAAGGCGGCGAAGAAGCTGGGCCCGGCGGCCAGGCCCACGGGATAGATGAAGAGGACCAGGCCCAGGAGGTAGATGATGTCCGGGAGCGTGAGGCGGGGGTCCAGCGCCCCCAGGGCAAGCCCCGAAAAGAGGACCGCCGAGACCCCCAGGCGGCTCCCGGCCAGGGGGATCTGCCCCAAGGGGAAACCCAGCGCCGCCACCAGGAAGAGGAGGAGGAGGGGTTGGGACGCCAGAAGGTCAATCATTCAGAGGCCGGGGTGGCGGTCAGGGTGATGGGGACGAGCCCCGTGAGGTTCCCGGGAGTGAGACCGTCCGCTGCACGCCTGAAACCTCGAAAGATACCCCGACGCCGCCCCGGGGGGCAGGCGAATCCGTCTCCTACGCCCTACTCGTAGGCCTGGCGCAGCTCCGGCGTGGTCATGAGCTCCGCCGCCGGCAGGACCGTGTTCCGGGAGGGCAGGTCCTTGTGGAGCTGGACATAGTGCTCAGGGATGGGGTGGGTCCCGATGACCACGGGGATCCCGTAACGGGCCTCGATGAACTGCTTGAAGTAGTCGGTCCAGGGGCAGGGCGGGAAGCCCACGACCAACCCCGTGGCCAGGTGAATGGCCTCAGCCCCGTTCTTCTTCATCTCTTCCGGGGTGTATTCGATGTTGCCCCCCGGGCACCCGCCGCACGTCGTGTAACCCACGACCTCCAGGGGCTCGTCCGCCGGGTAGCGGGCGAACGCGCCCTGGCGCTCCCGCACGGAGCGGAAGCATTTCCCCCCGGCGCACTCCCGGTACCGGTCGCAGATGATGATGCCGATCTTCATTGAGCTTCCTTCTTCAGCGGCTCTCGCCGAGAGGGTCCAGGGTTTGCCCCCCACCGTTTCCCTCGAGGGGGCATGCGGAACCATTTGTGCATATGCACACTACCGCGGCGGGCTCCGGAGGTCAATGCGGCGAGGGGGGTCGCCGATGTCCGGAAAGGGCCCTGCGCCGGGCCGGAGGGCCGAAGACCCCAGGAGGGGCCTTGTCCCACCGGCTCAGCGCCCCCCTCCGATCCCGTACTCCAGGGGCGGCTCCGCCCCCAGGAGGTTCTTCACGAAGTAGTCCCAGCGGCGGCGCATCATGTACGGTTCGTTCCCGAACCCGTGGCGCCGGTTGGGGAAGAGGATGAAGTCGAAGTCCTTGTTGGCGGCGATGAGGGCGTCCACCACGACCATGGTGTTGTTGGGCGGGACGTTGTTGTCCATGGTGCCGTGGGCCAGGAGGAGCTTCCCCTTGAGGTTGCCGGCCACGAGCTGGTTCGCCTGGTTGTCATAGGTGGTGGTGCCGTCAGGAAGGGTCTTCAGAAGCCCCTGCCACTTCTCCCCCCAATCGTCCTCGTAGTTCCGGTTGTCGTGGTTCCCGGCCTGGCTTACCGCCACCTTGTAGAAGTCGGGGTGGCGGAGGATCCCCGCCGTGGAGGCGAACCCCCCTCCGGAGTGTCCCCAGATTCCCACCCGGTCCAGGTCCATCCAGGGGAAGCGGGCGGCCAGTTGCCGGATGCCGGCGATCTGATCGGGGAGGCCGTTGTCCCCCATGTTGCCGTAGTAGGCCTCGTGGAAGGACTTGGAGCGCCCCGGGGTGCCCATGGCGTCCAGCTCCACGATGACGAACCCCAGCTCCGCCAGGGCCTGGTGGTCCCGGCGGGCAGGGGTGAAGCTCCGGCCCCCCACGCTCCCGGACTGGGGCCCGGGGTAGAGGTAGTTCACCACCGGGTATTTCCGGCCCGGGTCGAAGGCCGTGGGCCGGTAGAGGAGGCCGAACAGGTCGGTCCTACCATCCCTGGCCTTGACCGTGAAGGGCATCGGGGGCTGCCACCCGTGCTCCACCAGGCGGGAGATATCGCCGGTCTCGAGCTTCACCCGCTCCCGGCCCCGCATGTCCCGGACCACGATGCGCCCGGGGTCGGTGGGGGTGGAGGCCGCGTCGATGAAGTGATCGAGGGCCGGGGAGAGGGTTATGGTGTGATGGGCGCTGTCGGGCGTCAGCAGGCGCACCTGCCCTCCGTCCATGCTGACGCTGTAGAAGTACTCGAAGTAGGGGTCTCCCGGCTCCCGCCCGCTTCCGGTGAAGTAGAGCACCCGGTTCTCCCGGTCGATGTGGCGAAGCTGGTTCACGATCCATTCGCCGCCGGTGATGGGGTGCTTGAGCTGCCCCGTCCTCAGGTCGAACAGGTACAGGTGCCCCCAGTCGCTCCGCTCCGACCACCAGATGACCTCGCCGTACTCCGGCAGGAAGTGCCAGTTCACCAGGTCGTTGCCGGACTCGAAGAAGGTCTCCACCCGTTCCGCCAGCACGGTCCGGACCGCTCCCGTCCTGGGGTCGGCGACCCGCAGGATGGCCTCCTTGTGGTCCCGGGAGGAGGAGACGAAGGCGAGCTGGGAGCCGTCCGGGGCCCACTCCACGTCGCAGAAGGCGCCGCCGCAGACCACGTGGTCGGTGATGGTGGAGCGGTGCTGGTCCGGGGGCATGTCCAGGCGCACCACCCTGGGGGCGCCGGGGCCCTCCAGGTGGATCACCACACGGTGAATGCGGAAGATGACCGAGTCTTCGGGGAGGGGGTACTTCCAGGCCTCCAGCTCCGGGTGCCCCACGGTGGTGGAAACGAGGTACATGTCGCCCACCCCCCGGGCGTCGTGCTGGAAGGTGGCGATCATCTTCGAGTCCGGAGACCAGAGGAGGACGGGGCGGTCGCTCCTGGTCCACCCGGCGTTGTCGGTGGCGTAGCCGAAATCCTCCACGCCGTCGGTGGTGAGGCGGGTCTCGGCGCCGGTGGCCACCTCCCGCACCCACAGGTCGTGATCGCGGAGGAAGGCCAGCCTGGCTCCGTCGGGGGAGGTCACTCCCTGCGTCCGCTCCCCGCCCCGGTTCTGGGAGGGTGCCCGGGCCTGGGCGGTGCACCGATAGGCGCGGATGTCGCAGGTGAAGGTCCGTTCGTCCAGGTCGAAGGTGATGGCTCGGCCGTCGGCGGCGAGGTGGAAGGTCTCGAAGGGGAGGGCCATCGCGGTATAGGTCGCGCCGGCGGCCAGAGAGAGGGCCTGGGCCAGGCGCTCATGGTCGAAAGCCCGCTCCCGGCGTCCCCGGGCCGGGTCCACCAGGACGAACTCATTCCCCTCCGGGATGGCGCTCCGGTACCAGAACCGCCCTCTTTCCAGCCAGTTGGGCCTCACCTCGGTGCCGAAGACCAGCCCCCGCACGGCGTTCGCCAGGAAGCGTTCCGCCCGGGCATAGTCGTCGTTGGTGACGGCCCGGGGGGCATGGCGTTCCTGGGCGTGGGACCCGGGGAGGACGGCGGTGCTGGAGAGGGTGAGGATTGCCAGGATCAGGAGTGCGCGTCGCATGGTGGACCTCGGTGGCATGTCGCAGGTCGGGATTCGGGGCCCCTGGCTCCTCCGACCCCAAGGCCGGGCCTGGAGGTGGTGAAGGAGTGGCCGCATGCCGTCATGATGTCGCCAAAGGATCGAAGCGGCAACCAGCACGCCCGGGGCGCGCCAGCGGCTGAAGGGGCTCCGGCAAGCGCGGCCCCGCCCCCCGGGAACGCTTGCCCGCCGCCGGGGGCCGGGCACAGGTTGGAGGCACTCCGTTCCCAACCTCGCCCCAGGGAGAAGGCCATGGATCCGTTCCTCGGTCCACGCATCGAAGCCGCCGAGGCGGGGCGTTGGCTGAAGGCGCTCTTCCTCTCCGGGGCCTCCCTCCTGGGGTCGGGAGGCTCTCCCCTGGGTGGCCAGTCGCCGGCCCCGGTAGCCTCCTCCGACGCGGGCCCCCCTCTCTTCCGGAGCCCGGGGAGCACTGCCGTCCTGGCGGTAGCCACCTCCCGCTGGCTGCCGTCCTGGCGGTAGCCACCTCCCGCTGGCTCGGGGTGGCCACGGAGCCCTTCGACCTGCTGGGTGATTTCCGTTTCCTTCCCGAGTCCTCCACCGGTAACACCCGGGGCCAGCTCTTCCAGGTGCTGGAGTCCGACGGAGGGGGAGGGGAGGCGGAGGCCGCGTCCCTGGGGCCCGGCGGGAGCTTCATCGCCGTGCCCTGGACGCTGGGGTGCGGATGCGCGGAGGAAGGGTGGGGGGACACGATCTGGGTGAGCCCCGGGGACACGGTGGCCTTTCTCCTCACCCCCACCCGGAAGGAGGATCCCCCCCGGGGCCCCCCCGTGTTCGACGTCCTGGGATGGCACCAGCCCTACCCGGCCGGGGAGATGATCCCCTACTGGCGAAAGGAGCGGGTGCTGAACCCCGACTGGCTGACGCCCCGGGAGTTCTTCGGCCTCCTGGAGGTGCTCCCGGGGGAGGCGGCCTTTCGGCTGGACCCCGGGGGATCGTACCACGGGGTGAGGGCCTGGTCGGCGGAACGGCCGGAGCGGCGGACCGCCTTTCCCCTCTCCGCCATCCTCTCGGCGGCGGACGCCGGTCTCATGAGGGTCCAGGGTGGGAGCCCGGGACCGGGCGGGGGCGCGCGATGACCCACCCCCGTTCCTCGGTATCCCGCCAGGGGACCCCGTCGCCGTCTTTCGTTTCCGGGATGGGAGGAACCCAGCCGTTCCCGGGTCGTGAACCCTCGAACAAGGAGATCTCCCGGTGAAGCGCTTCTTCGGCACCGTGAACGTGCTTCTCGTGCTGGGAATGGTGGGGTTCGCCCTCTGGGCCTGGCCCCAGCTCCCGGACCAGATCCCCGTTCATTTCGGGATTGACGGCCGGGCGGACGCCTGGTCGGGGCGGACCCTCCTCTCCTGGTTCGGCCTCCCCGCCTTCGCCATCGCCCTGGCCCTCCTCATGAGCGGGGTTGGGCGCATCCTCCCCCGCTACCCCAGGTGGGTGAACCTCCCGGACCGGCGGCGCCTCTCGGACCTTCCGGAGGCGGCCCGGGGCCCGGTGCTGGAGATGCTTGCCGGGTTCCTGGCCCTGGTCCAGACCGAGATCCTGGTGATCTTCTACCTGATCCAATACGGCTCCTTCCGGGCCGCCATGGGCGGGAACAGCCAGGAGGTCATGATCCTGGTCCTCCTGATCGCCGTCTTTTCGTCCCCGGCCTTCCTGGTGGTCTTCTTCCTTCGGCTCCAGGCAGCCTTGGAAAAGGGGAAGAAACTCGCGGCCATGGCGGAGGCCGGGGGGGGGCGGGCCGGCGGGGCGGCCCTGGCCGTGGCCCTGGCCTTCCTCCTCATCCAGCCCTGGGCCCTGGCGGGGCAGGGAGGTCTCTCGGTAGCCTCCCCCGACGGCCGGACCCTGGTGACGCTGGAGGTGGAGCGGGCCGGGCTCCGGTACCATGTGGACCGGGACGGGCGGGCGGTGGTACGGGCGTCCCGGCTGGGCCTCGAACTGGTGGGCGAGCCCCCCCTGGGGCCGGGGCTCGAGGTGGAGGAGACGGAGCGCCGGACGGTGGACGAGCGCTGGGAGCAGCCCTGGGGCGAGGTCCGCTTCATCCGGAGCCACTTCAACGAGATGCGGGTGGGGTTGCGGGAAGGTGCCCCGCCGGGCGTGTCCCTGGCCGGAGGGGACGAGGAGGAGGACAGAGACGAATCCATGGCCGGCCGGGACGCCGGCGGTGGGTCTCCGAGGCAGCTCGTTCTCGTCTTCCGGGTCTTCGATGACGGCCTGGGTTTCCGCTACGAGCTCCCCGAGCAGCCCGCCCTTTCCGACTTCGCCATCCAGGCGGAGCTCACGGACTTCCACCTGGCCTGGAACGCCAACGCCTGGTGGATTCCGGCCAACCAGCCGGACCGCTACGAGTACCTCTATCGCTCCGGTCCCGTCTCCACCCTCCCTGCCGTCCACACCCCCCTCACCATGAAGTCCCCCGATGGACTCTACCTGGTCATCCACGAGGCGGCGCTCACGGACTACGCCTCCATGTTCCTGGTGGGCACCGGGACGTCCCGGCTGGCCAGCGACCTGGCGCCCTGGGCCGACGGGGTGAAGGTGCGGGGGCGGACTCCCTTCGCCACCCCCTGGCGCACGATCCAGATCGCCGACCGGGCCGGTGACCTCCTCACCTCCTGGCTCATGCTGAACCTGAACGAGCCCAGCCGCATCGAGGACCCCTCCTGGATCCGCCCCATGAAGTACGTGGGGATCTGGTGGCAGATGCACATCGGGACCGCCACATGGGGGTCGGGTCCGCTCCACGGAGCCACCACCGAGACCACCCGCCGCTACATCGACTTCGCCGCCGACATGGGCTTCGGAGGGGTGCTGGTGGAAGGGTGGAACCAGGGGTGGGACGGGGACTGGCAGGCCAACGCCGACCGTTTCTCCTTCACCCGTCCCTACCCGGACTACGACCTGGAGGGGCTGGCGGCCTACGCGGCCGGGCGGGGCGTCCACCTCATCGGCCACAACGAGACGTCCATGGGGGTGGCCAACTACGAGGCCCAGCTCGAGGACGCCTTTCGCCTCTACCGGTCGCTGGGCATCCCCGCGGTGAAGACGGGATACGTCGGGGACAGGACCAGGGAAGGGCATGCCCATCATGGCCAGTACATGGTGCGGCACTGGCGGAAGGTGGTGGAGACGGCCGCCCGCCACGGGATCGCCCTGGACGTCCACGAGCCCATCAAGGACACGGGGATCCGGCGGACCTGGCCCAACATGATGACCCGGGAGGGGGCCCGGGGGCAGGAGTTCAACGCCTGGGGGGGCGATGGGGGGAATCCGCCGGAGCACGAGACGATCCTCCCCTTCACCCGCATGCTGGCTGCCCCCATGGACTTCACGCCGGGGATCTTCGCCCTGGAGCGGGGGCGGGAGGAGCACAACCGGGTGAACACCACCCTGGCCAAGCAGCTTGCCCTCTACGTGGTGTACTACTCCCCTCTCCAGATGGCGGCGGACTTCCCCGAGAACTACCAGGGCCAGCCCGCCTTCCAGTTCATCCGGGACGTGCCCGTGGACTGGGCCGAGACCGTGGTGCCCAACGGGGAGATCGGGGAGTACCTCACGGTGGCCCGGAAGGACCGGAATTCGGATGAGTGGTACCTGGGCGCCGTCACCGACGAGGACGGAAGGGAGCTGGAGGTGCGCCTCGGCTTCCTGGACCCGGGCCGCCCCTACATGGCGGAGATCTACGCCGACGGGCCCGAGGCCCACTGGGTGACCTCCCCCTACGACCTGGACATCTGGAGGGAGCGGGTGGACTCCCGCACGGTGCTGACGCTGAAGCTGGCCCCGGGGGGAGGGCAGGCCATCCGGATCCGGCCCCTCGACGAGTAGGGATGGCCGTGAAGGACCTCTATCAGGAGCGCCGCCAGCGCTTCGCCCGGGAGGCGGACCGGGAGGCGGACCGGGTGTACCGCCTGGGCTGGGCCCGTTTCGGGGCCTTCCTGGCCGCGCTCCTCCTCTTCCTCGGAAGCGATGCCGCCGGGGGGAGGAGTGGGAGGTGGCTGGCCGTGGGAGGGGCCGCGGCCTCACTCCTCTTCGTCCTCCTGCTGGTCTGGCAACGCCGGGTCCGGGCCAGCGAAGACCGGCACCGGGCCCTGTCCCGGATCAACGAGGTGGCGTTGGCCCGCCTGGCCCGGGACTGGAAGGCGCTCCCACCGGGGCCTTTCCCGCCTCCCGCTCCCGGGCACCCCTACGCCGGAGACCTGGACCTCCACGGGGAGGGCTCCCTCCTCTCCCTCCTCACCACCGTGACCCTCCCCCCGGGAGTGGCGACGGTGCGGGAATGGCTCCTGGCCCCGGCCGCGCCCGGGGAGGTCCGCCTCAGGCAGGCGGCCGTGGAAGAACTGGCGGGGGAGCTGGAGCTCAGGCAGACGCTGGAAGCGGAGGGACGACTCCGGGCCGCTCCTACCGTTGCCTCCCTCGAAGCCTTCCTGTCGTGGGCCGAGGGAGGGGACTGGCTCGAGGGGCGGGGGTGGATCGTTTGGTCGGCCCGGGCTCTCCCGGTCCTCACGGCCCTCCTTTTCGTTCTCTATTCGGGTGGGGTGATCCCGGGGCCCTGGTGGCTCCTGAGCATGGCGGGGGCCTTCGGCCTGGGCTACTCCTGCATGCGCCGGATCCATGAGATCCTGGGCCGGGTCTCGGCGGGGGAGGAGCGCTTTGCCCGCTACGCCGCCGTCCTCACCCTCCTTCTGGAGGCCCGGCTCAAGGCTCCGGCGCTGAGGGAGCTCCAGGACCTCGTTCGGAGCGGTCCGGTGGAAGCAGTGCGGGAGCTGCGGAGGCTGGGACGAAGGGTGGCCTGGGCCGACGTCCGCTACAGCGTGTCCGCCCACGCCATCCTCCAGACGCTTCTGGTCTGGGACGTCCACGTCCTCGCCTCCCTGGAGGCGTGGCGGCGGCGCTCCGGGTCCCACGCCCGGGGGTGGCTGGAAGCCCTGGGGAGCTTCGAAGCCCTGGCGGCGCTCGGGACCCTGAAGGGGGATCACCCCGAGTGGCCCTTCCCCGTTCTCCGTGAGGAGGGCCCCTCCCGGGTCACCGCGCGGGGGCTCGGGCACCCCCTTCTATCTCCCGCGATGTGTGTCCGAAACGACGTGGTGATGGGCCCTCCCGGCTCCTTCCTCTTTGTCACCGGATCCAACATGTCGGGGAAGAGCACGCTCCTGCGGGCCGTGGGGTTGAACGTGGTCCTGGCCCAGGCCGGGGGCCCGGTCTGCGCCCGGGGGATGGAGCTGACTCCGCTGGCCGTTCACACCTCCATGCGCTCCGCCGACTCCCTTGCCCAGGGGGTGTCCCAATACATGGCGGAGCTCAAGCAGATCCAGCAGGTGGTGAAGGCGGCCAGGGGAGGAGGGTGGACCGTTCTCTACCTGCTGGACGAGCCCCTGCAGGGGACGAACGAGGCGGAGCGGAGGGTGGCCGTTCAGATCATCCTGGGCCACCTCCTGGATGCAGGGGCCATCGGGGCCGTGGCCACCCATGATCTCTGGCTGGATCAGACGGAGCGGTTGGGGGCAGCCGCACGGGCGGCCCACTTCGAGGGGAGGGTGGGGGAGGAGGAAACCGGGCCCCTCCTCGCCTTCGACTACACGCTGAAGGCCGGCCGGGCGACCTCCACCAACGCCCTGGCTCTCCTCAGGGCGATGGGGTTGGGGCCGGAGGGGCCAGTCAAAGCTGCCAGCGGTCCCCTTTGAAGATGACCTTGGTCATGGCTTCGTCCACCGCCTTCAGGAGATCCTCCGGGGCTACCGGCTTCTGGAGGGTCCGGGCTGCCCCGAGGGCTGCGGCCCGCTCCAGCTGGTGGGCGCTCACCCCGGAGATGGCGATGATGCGGACCGCGGGATCCAGCCTGCGAAGCTCCTGGATGAGTCGGAGGCCGTTCAGCTCCGGCATGGCCAGGTCGGTGATGACCAGGTCCACGAGTTGGCTCTTGAACAGCCTCAGGGCCGTCTCCCCATGCGGGGCGAACATGAGCTCGTGACCGGCGCCCTCCAGGATGGACGACTCGACGACCCGGTCCATCTCCTCGTCGTCCACGATCAGGATCTTGGCCATGGGAATCTCCTTGGTCGGATGGGCTCGGAAACGGCTATCGCTCTGCTACCCCGGCAACGGCCCCGAGGATCAGGCGGTAGGCCGCCTGGCGGGAGATGCCCCCGGGATCGTCCTCGTACGCCGGGGTGGAAGCGATCCCCAGCCCCCCCACCTTCGGGTACCGGAACATCTCGGTGAGGGCCGCAGCCAACTCCTGGCTCGTGGGTCCTCCGGGCACCGTAAGCCCATGGCCGGGGACCTCGGCAGGGTCGAGCACGTCCATATCCACGTGCACGTAGATGATGTCCGTGGACTCGGATAGCCGGCGCATCTGGGCGTGAAGGGCCCCGGAACGCTCCCGCAGGTCCTGGGTGGTGAGCTGGACGATGCCGTGGGCCTGGACCAGCTCCCTCTCCTCCGGGTCCAGGTCCCGGACCGCGGCCATGACGATGTCGGTGTCGTTCATGGCCTTTTCCAGCCCGGACTCCCGACGGAGGCGCTCCAGCGCCAGCCCCGCCGCGACGGCCACCGGCATCCCCCCCAGCATTCCGCTCAGGGTGGTCTCGGGGGTGTTGAAGTCTCCGTGGGCGTCGATCCAGACCAGCCCCACCCGACGGAGGACTCCGTCCGGGGAGGAGCGCTGGAGGCCGCCCAGCATTCCCAGGAGCGCGTTGCAGTTCCCCAGGAGCCCCAGGGTGAGGCGCCCGCCGTTCTCGTTTTCCGCCACCAACCCAGCCAGATGTCCGTTGGCGAGCCCCATCCGGTGCCACTCACCATACTCCTCGTCCTCCTCGGGGGTGAGGCCGGCGGTGCGGATGGGGCCGACATCGTGCCCGGCATCGGCCAGGATGCGGGCGATTCCCCCTTCCTCCAGGTAGTCGGGGTTCCGGGAGAGCTCGGCCACGTTCCGGCCCCCGTGGAAGGGCTGCTTTACCAGGGAAGTCCGGATGCGGCCCCCGGCATCACGGTAGCGAAGGGGGTCCATGGTGGTCTCGAGGCTGGTGGGGGGCGAGGTCCCGTCCCGGGCGGTTTCCGGGGAGCAGGCGATGAGAGGAAGGGTGAGCGCCAGAAGAAGGGATCTCATGGGGTCATGCCTGTCGCCGGGGGGTGGAACGGGGACGGGGCATCCGCGTACCATCTGAGATTATGCCCTGGCGACCCACTGCGCCAACCCTGCCGCGCGTTTCCGAGGAGGAGAACCCTTGGCACGAAGCGAAGCCTCCACCCCCGAACAATACCCGGCGGAGCTCCCCCCCGAGCGCCGGGAGGTGGTGGCGAAGGTGAGGGAGGTGATCCTCGCCAACCTGCCCGAGGCATACCAGGAGACCATGAGTTGGGTCAGGGAGGAGTTCGAGAAGGCGGGGAAGAGGCTGGACATAGAATAGGATTTTTACTATATTTTGTCATGTGTGTCCTTGAACCCTCAACCAGCCCGCGTACGGCGGACCTACCATGCCCAGGTACGACTATCGCTGCCAGTCCTGCTCGTTTTCCTTCGACGTCCGGATGTCCATGTCCGAGTACTCCGAAGGGAAGAAGCCCCCATGCCCCCGATGCGGCTCGGTGGAGGTGGAGCGCAGCTTCACCTCGGTGGGCGTCCTGACCGGGTCCCGCTCCGGTGGGTCGTCGTCCTCGGGAGGGGGGGGATGCGGCCATGGCGGATTCTCCTGAGCCCACTGACCTTGCCGCCCGGTTCGGGCGGGAGCCGATGGGAGGGCCGGTCCCCGTGGGGCCGGCCCTCTTCCTTTGAGAGGCGGGGGGTGGGGAAGGGTCCCATCAGGACCCCCGGGGGGAGAAGTCCCGCCTCACCCTCGCATGGCACGGCGGTCCGCCCGATATTGCCAGCCTTCGCGTTGGAGCGGGCGGCACGCGCCGGGGGGGCCATTCCGGATCACCCCCTCGTCGGCCGCAAGGGCCACGGAGGCTGAAGATGGCAAGCGAGAGCACGAGTGCGTCTGCGTTGATCTTTCCCGCCTCGGTCGGCTCGGCCGCCCTGACCGGGCTCCTCCTGGCCTGGGGGTGCACCCCGTCCGTCCCCCCAGCGCCCACCCAGGAGTTCCCCACGGAGTTCCCTCCCCCCGCGGGGCGGGCCCTCCAGTTGGAGGACTACTACAGGGTGAGGAGTGTGGGGAGCGTCCGCCTCTCCCCCGACGGGAAGTGGGTGGCCTTCAACGTGTCCACCCCGGTGGAGGAGAGCAACGGGAGCCACCTCCAGGGTTGGGTGGTTCCCACCGACGGGTCGGCTCCCCCCCGGCACGTGCTGCACCAGGGGCGGGAGGTCCCGGGGCTGTTGTGGACTCCGGAGGGCCGCCTTCGGTATGGGTCGTGGAGCGTCGATCCTTCCAACCCGGCGGCCCCACCCCGCCCCGAAACCCGGGAGGAGGATCCCGGAAGGCTGAGCCCCGACGGTGCGTGGTCGGTGTCCCTGGAGGACGTTGCGGAGCCGGTGGACCCGGCGCCTGAGGCCACCCCCTTCCAGGCCCGCCACGAGGAACGTTTCCGGGGAGTCCAGTTCGATTGGCTGAACTTCCAGCGGGACGGAGCCGAGTTCCCCGCCCCCGACCCCACCGCCCTTCCCCCCCGGGAGTTGGTGGTCACCCCCGCTGGTGGGGGTGAGCCCCGGACCCTCACCAACCTGGGGATGCGACCGGGGACCCCTGTGTGGCACCCTGACTCCCGGGTGCTGGCCTTCACCGCCGATCCCGACTGGAAGGACGAGCGCAGGTACGGGAGGTCGGACGTATTCCTGGTGACGGTGAACGGCGAGCTCACCCGTCTGACCGACGACGCCTGGAGCTACGGCTCGCCGGACTTCTCCCCCGACGGCCGGTTTCTCTCGTACTCGGGCGGCTTCGGCACCGACACCATCATCGAGGCGGCGCTGGACCACGGGGGGCCCAGGGACCTTTTCGTGGTCCCGCTGGAGGACGGGCTCCCGGCGGCGGGCTCCACCCCGGTGAACCTCACTACCGGGTGGGAGCTGGATCCCAGCGGGGTCTTCTGGTCGCCGGATTCCCGCCACCTCTACTTCACCGCGGAGAAGGGCGGCGGAATCCACCTCTTCCGGGTGCCCGCGGAGGGAGGCCCCGTGGAGCAGCTCACCTCCGGGGAGCGCAGCTACAGCGGGATCCAGGTGGACGACGCATTCACGACCATGGTCTACACCCTGGGGCTCTTCGAGACCCCTGCGGATCTCTACGCCGCCGACATCGATGGCACCCACGAGCGGCGGCTCACCGATGTCCATGCCGACCTCCACGCCGAGATCACCCTTAGCCGGGCGGAGCGGCTCCTCTACCCCAGCTACGATGGAACGCACATCGAGGGGTGGCTCCTCTACCCCTACGGCTACGACCCGGCGGCGGGACCCTACCCCCTCATCGTCCACAGCCACGGCGGCCCCCATTCGGCCTCGGGGTACGGCTTCGACTTCAAGCACCAGCTCTTCGCCGCCAACGGCTACTTCGTGCTCCAGACCAACTTCCGCAGCTCCACCGGCTACGGAGATGCCTTCAAGTGGGCCACCTGGGGTGCCTGGGGGGACAGGGACGGGGAGGACGTCATGGCGGGGATCGACTATGCCATCGGCCACTTCGCCATCGACCCGCAGCGGGTGGCCTCCATCGGGCACTCCTACGGCGGCTTCCTGACCAACTGGCTCATCGCCCGCTACCCCGAGCGCTTCGCGGCGGCCGCTGCGGGGGCGGGGATCGTGAACTGGGTGAGCGACTACGGCACCGCCGACATCGCCCGGACCAAGGAGACGGAGTTCTTCGGGACCCCCTGGGAGGCCGAGGCCCTTGACCGGATGATTCGCCAATCCCCTCTGACGTACGCGGGCGAGGTCCAGGCCGCGACGCTCTTCATCCACGGGGAGGTGGACCAGAGGGTCCCCTATTCCGAGGCGGAACAGATGTACGTGGCGCTCAAGAAGAACGGGGTACCCGCCAAGGTCATCCAGTACGAGGGTCAGCCCCACGGAATCCGGGGCCACTGGAACGCGGTGCACCGGATGATGAACGAGCTCGCCTGGTTCGAGCATTGGATGAAGCGCTGAGAAAGGGAGAGCGCACCATGGAGGGAGAACCGCGAGTTCCGGATCGTTCCGCCCCCACCGAGGGTGTCCCGGCGTCCTCGAGCTTCCCACTTCCCCGGCGCCGCTTCCTGAAGGTGTCGGCGGGGGCCGCAGCAGGGGCAGGGCTCCTGCCGGGCCCCTTCGGCGCCGTCGCCGCGGCCGGCCTCGTACCCGGGGCCGTGGGGGCCGGCACCCTCCTGGCCCAGGAGCGTCCAGGGGGTGCCGGGCAGCAACAGGAAACCCCGCCCGTCCCGCTGGGGAACGGCGAGCCTCCCGCCTTCGTCTTCCAGGCCTACCCCGGGGGCACCGGCGCCCTCTACGAGAAGCTCTGGCGGGAGGAGGGCGGGTCGCCCTTCCAGCGCCCCGCCTTCGAGATCGAGCCCTGGAGCGGGCCCATGCCGGCCACCGAGGAGGAGCTGGCCTTCCTCCCGGTGCACCGCCTCGCCGCACTGATCCGGGAGAGGCGCGTCTCCCCCACGGAGCTGACGGAGATCTACCTGGGGCGGCTCAAACGGTACGACCCGGTGCTCCTGTGTGCCGTGACCATCCTGGAGGGGCGGGGAAGGGAGGAGGCCCAGCAGGCCGAGGCGGAGATCAGGGGTGGGGGGTGGAAGGGTCCCCTCCACGGCATCCCCTGGGGGGTGAAGGATCTCTTCGCCGTGAAGGGGGCTCCCACCACCTGGGGCTCGGCGGCCTTCCGGGAGCAGGTGATTGACGAGGACGCCGAGGTCGTGCGCCGGCTCCGGGCGGCGGGAGCGGTCCTCATCGCCAAGCTGGCGACGGGCGAGTTCGCCCAGGGGGACAACTGGTTCCGGGGCCAGACCCGGAATCCGTGGAACCGCGAGCAGGGGTCCAGCGGGTCGTCGGCGGGACCCGCCTCGGCCACGGCGGCGGCGTGTGTGGCCTTCGGGATCGGAAGCGAGACCCAGGGGTCCATCACCTCGCCGGCGCGGCGCTGCGGCCTGAGCGCGCTGCGCCCCACCTTCGGTCGGGTCTCCCGCCACGGGGGGATGGTCCTGGCCTGGAGCATGGACAAGGTGGGGCCGCTGTGCCGGACCATCGAGGACTGCGCCCTGGTCTTCCACGCCATCCACGGCGCCGACGAGAAGGACCCCGCAACCCTCACGACCCCCTTCCATTTCCAGCGGAAACCCGATCTCTCCACCCTGCGCATCGGCTTCGACGCCGATGCCCCGGAGGCATTCGTGGGTGCGCTGCGGACTCTGGGGGCCGATCCCCGGCCCATGCCGGAGCTCCCCAGCGGAAGCTCCAACGCCCTGAACGTGGAGGGGGCGGCGGCGTTCGACTTCCACGTCGCTCCCCAGATCGCGGCGGAAAAAGCGAGTGGCGAGGTGGCGTCGGAGGAGGTGGCGGCGGAACGCCGCAGGGCGAGGTTCCGGCGCGGCCGGGAGGTGTCGGCCCTGGACTTCCTCCAGTCCCAGCGTCGGCGTCACCTCCTCATGCAAGAGACCGCCCGGGCCATGGAGGGGTTCGACCTGTTCGTGAGCGGGCGGGGGCAGGTGGGGCTCACCAACCAGACCGGGCATCCTGCGGTGGTGGTCCCCTGCGACTTCGGAGGGGAGGTCCCCCAGCCCATCACCACCCTCCTCATCGGGGCGCTCTTCGCCGATGACGTCATCCTGAGCGTGGCCCACGCGTATCAGACCTCCACGGACTGGCACCTGAGGCGGCCGGATCTGAGCGGGATCGGGTAACCGATGGGCGGGGAGCCGAGCCGACCTCCCCGCGCCGTCGTGGCCAGCATCCACGGAGGGGCTACCGCATCCCGGCAACGATACCCTGCTCGACGCCGGGATGCTCACCGGCAGGCAGGTCCCGGCGACGCTCGGCGTGAGGCGGACCAACCTCGGCCCCCATGGAAATCGCGTTCCGGAGCGCCGCCACCGGGAGGAGGAGATGACGTCGGGCACCAGGGGGCCCGATGAGTCTCGACTCCAGGACCGTCACCCCGTTATAGTGGGATCTCAGCGATTCCACCGATTCCACCGAGGACACTCGCATGACAGAATCCGCCCGGGCCCGCCCCCCTTCCAGCGGACCCCCCGATCGGGCGACGGCATCAGCCGGACAGAAACTCATCTCGTCGGCGGCCAGAAGGTGGTCGGGCTTGTGGACCGAGATCGACCTTTCGGGGGCGAAGCCCATCGGCCGGTGGAGCCACGTGACGGCCGGCTCCTTCGGTCCGGCCGTGGAACTGATCCCTCAGTTCTTCGACCTGCCCAACGGACGCCGCTTCATCAACGTCGGCATCAAGTACGACAGCGGACCGGGAATGTACCGCCGGCTGGACTCGGTCGGATTCGGTCAGTTCATCAACCTGCCCTTCGTAGACTGGGAGATCGCGGAGCGCGTCTGGGAGGCACTCGGGACCGGCGAGGCGGGCGTATCCTTCAACGACCTCTCCGCCATCAACGGGAATTTCGATCTGGCCACCAAGGCTTCGGATCGCTTCTTGAAGGACCAGTGGATCCAGCGGGTATGGGAACTGAAGGTTCGGCTGGAGGAGGAGGCCCGGGATCAGACCCGGGCTGCCCTCGAGCGTATCGCGGAGGCGCTCCGGACCTATCCAGGTGTCGTCGAAGCCATGTCCCGCGGCGGAGTCGAGCTTCCGGCCTCCCTCCTGGGTCCGGATGCCAAGCGTGAAGCCGTGACTCGATTCCGTATCAACCAGGGGATGTACGGCGATCACAGCTGCTTCATCGAGCGGCCCGTGGACGGCGTGATGCGGGTCCATGCTCTACCCTCGGGCCCCATGTTCGAGCGCGCATCGGAACTGCGCCGCGACCTCAAGGAAAACTGGCTCGACCTCATCCGTGAGGCCCTGGACAACCTGCTGGCCTCCACCGCCGGCAAGGAGGGTGCGGCCCTCGCCCGCGCCATCGAGAGCGCGGACACGATCCGGAAACTGAACGTGATCGTCGAGACGTTCTGGTCGATGTGGAAGCATCCGCTGTTCAGCGCGAACGCGGAGTTCGAGGTCGTAACCGATCCGCAACGCCGCTCGGCGAAATACATGGAGATCCTGATCCAACGGACCTTGAGGATCCTCCTCAAGCAATCCGTGGAGGAGATCGGATTCTATCCCTATGCCACCGTGGACCGCTCCACCTATCCGAAGAAGATCCGGGGCCTGGAGGAGGCCCTCCGCCGCACCAGCCGGATCCTGGATCTCTACGGCCAGGTAGAGTCGGTGCCGGCGTTCAAGAAGGCGACCGAGGAGCGGAACCGGCTGGTCAAGGAGTTCCAGGAGCTTATCCGCGATGGGGCGGACGACGACCGGCCGGACAGGCCCGCAGGCGCGTGAGGATCTGTCCGGCCAGTCTGAAACGGAGCGACCGAAGTCGATTGCAGGTATAGCCCTTTCCAGGGCCCAACGAAGGCCTGAGGCATCCGGGGAAGAGGTGGGGGAGGCGGGTGGGG
>JBFYZD010000262.1:0-27878 GCA_041309685.1 Gemmatimonadales bacterium
AGGGGCCGGGGCCGTTCGGGGCGGGGGGTGGAGCAACTTCCATGCCCTGATCCCCGGCCCGGAGGAGAAGACTCCAGCTCCCGGCGCCCATGGAAGCTAACCACCCCGCCGCGCGTCGCAACGTGCCGGGGGGTTGGAGGAAGGAGGGGGCCCCCTGGCGACCGCCGGGTGCCGGGGACGAGGTTGCCCTGAAACCCGGGACGCTCGTTGGTTCGGAGGCCCCCTTTGCCGGTCGAAAAGTCCCATGACCCCCTACTGGGTGGATGGGCAAAAATAGCCCACACCGGGAGGACCGGTCAGCTCCTCCCGCCGTCTCCCAGAAGGAAGGCGACAGCGTCCGGGAAGGTCGGCACCCGGTGGAAGTCGTCCGAGACCGGAGCGACCTGGTCGAACACCCACATCTCGTAGGGCTCCACCAGGATCGCCTCGGCTCCCGCCTCCAGCGCCGGATTGATGTCGGCCCTGAGGCTGTTTCCGATCATCGTGGTCTCGCGGGGGTCGGGTACCCCGAAATGACGGATTGCCTCAAGAAAGCTCTGATGGGTCTTCCGGGAGGTGATCCGGATCCTGCTCTCCTCCAGGACCCCCAACACCCCCGCGTCCCGGATCCGCCCCAGTTGGTAGTCCGGATGGGAGGCCTGGGAGTACAGCACCGTGGGCAACCGCCCGGCCAGCTCGGTCAGCGCCTCCAGGCTCTTCTCCATCACCCGGGGATGCCCCAGGAAATCCCGACCGAGAGCGGCGCACTCCTCCGCCACCTCCGGATCCGGCCACCGGCCCTGGTGCATGCAGAGCCGGGTGTAGGTGTCGCGGAAGGAGGGCTCCATGCGAAAGGGGCCCATGCCGAAGAGGTCCAGGAGCTCCGGTTCCACCTCCCGGTGGTGGACGGTCTCCGCCTCGACCCGGGGGAACCCCACCTCTTCCAGGCGGCGAAAAAGGGCCTCCCGGGCCTGGTGGAAAGCCGGAGCGGTCTCCACCAGGGTGTCATCAAAATCCACCAGCACCAGCTTTCGCATCGGATTCCCCTCTTCCTCCTCTCAGGAGAACGGACTTTCGGCGTACCGGGTCCGGGGTGCCGGCCCCTGGGACCCCATCCCGGGCAGGGGGGAGGTCGGGATCATCCCAGCCCCCCATGGAGTCGCCCCCGGGGCGTGATGAAGGTTGACGGGTGGGCGACCGGCCTCCGGCAAACCGCCGGAGGAGACTCTCGGCAATGCGCCCAGGGAAGGCAACCCCGGGAGGTGCGCTTCCGGGGTGACATCTCTCCAGGCCGGGGAGGAAGAATGCTGGCGCAGGTAACCACAGCGGCTCTGCAGGGGGTGGAGAGCTACCTGGTGCGGGTGGAGGTGAACCTGGGGACCGGACTCCCCTCCTTCGCCGTCGTCGGCCTTGCGGAAGGAGCGGTGCGGGAGGGAAGGGAACGGGTCTGGGCGGCCCTTCAGAACTCGGGTTTCTCCATCCCGCCCCGGAAGATCACAGTCAACCTGGCCCCGGCGGACGTGCGCAAGGAAGGAAGCGCCTTCGACCTCCCCCTGGCCCTGGGGCTGCTGGCGGGGGCGGAGATCATACCGGGAGAGGCCCTTTCCGGGACTGCCGTGGTGGGTGAGCTGGGTCTGGACGGATCCCTCCGTCCAGTTCGGGGAGCCCTTTCCATGGCGGAGGAGTGCCGCCGGACCGGGATGCGGGCCCTCCTCCTGCCCCGGGAGAACGCGCCGGAGGCCGCGGTGGTGGCGGGGGTGGAAATCCTGGGGGCGCGCACCCTGGACGACGTCCTGGCCCATGTCCGTGGGGAGCGGGAGATTCCCCCTCACACCGTTTCCTGCGAGGATCTCACCCAGGCCGACCCCAGCCTCCGATGGGATCTGGGGGAAGTCCACGGGCAGGGCCACGTCAAGCGCGCCCTGGAAGTGGCGGCGGCGGGGGGGCACAACCTCCTCCTCCTGGGACCCCCCGGGGCGGGAAAAACCATGCTGGCCCGGCGTCTACCCGGGATCCTCCCGCCCTTGTCCCTGGAGGAGGCCGTGGAGGTGACCCGGGTCCATTCCGCGGCCGGGACCCTGCCCCCCGGCCAACCCCTCCTCCGGCAGCGTCCCTTTCGGGCTCCCCACCACACCGTCAGCGATGGAGGGATGGTGGGTGGGGGGAGGATCCCCCGCCCGGGGGAGGTGAGCCTGGCGCATCACGGCGTGCTCTTCCTGGACGAGCTCCCGGAGTACCGGAGGAATGTCCTGGAGGCCCTCAGGCAGCCTCTGGAGGACGGAGAAGTGATCCTGTCCAGGGCCAGGATCTCCCTCCGCTTCCCTTCCCGGTTCGTCCTGGTGGCGGCCATGAACCCCTGCCCCTGCGGCTTCTTCGGAGACGGAACGGATCGGTGCACCTGCGAACCGGGGCTGGTGTTGCGCTACCGTTCCAGGGTCTCGGGGCCCCTTCTCGACCGCATCGATCTTCATGTGCCGGTGACCCGGGTCCCCTTCCAGGCGCTTTCCGGGCCCGGGGCCCGGGAGGAGAGCACGGAGATCCGGGCCAGGGTGGTGGGAGCCCGAACGCTCCAGGAGACCCGTTTCCGGGATGCCCCCGGGGTGCACTGCAACGGCCAGATGGGTCCGAGGGAAATCCTGATCCACTGCCGCCCTTCCCGGGAGGTGGCGCGGCTTCTTCAGGCGGCCCTCGAGCGCATGGGCCTCTCCGCCCGCGCCTACCACAGGATCCTGAAGGTGGCCAGGACCATAGCGGATCTGAGCGGGTCCGGCGACATTGGACCTTCCCACGCGGCGGAGGCCATCCAATACCGGAACCTGGATCGGTCCTCACCCCTATGAGATGGTTCCAGGATGAGGGAGCGGAATGCAGGGCCGCCTCCTCGGCTCAGGGCCGGGGGATGATGAAGGCCGGCGTGCAAGGAGGGGGAGGATCGCTCTGGCGTTGGGGGGCCTCTATTTCATCTGGGGCTCCACCTATCTGGCTATTCGGATCGCCATCGAGACCCTGCCCCCGCTCCTCATGGCCGGTGGGCGCTTCCTTCTTGCCGGAGCCGTGCTCTACGCCTGGGCCCGGGCTCGGGGGGCGGCCCGTCCCACCGGTCCCCTCTGGCGAACCAGCGCCGTCTCCGGGGTCCTGATGCTCCTGGGAGGAAACGGCGCCGTGGTCTGGGCCGAGCAGTTCATCCCTTCCGGAATGGTGGCCCTTCTGGTGGCTACCGTTCCGCTGTGGATCGTCCTGCAGGATTGGGCCGGGGGAAAGGGCGGGGCACCAGGAGGGGGAACCGTTCTGGGGATCCTATGGGGCTTCGCCGGCGTGGGGATTCTCGTCACCGGGTCGGAGATCGGCCGCGGCGGGCCCCAGAACCTGATGGGGGGGCTGCTGGTGCTCCTGGGGGCGGGATCCTGGGCCGCCGGTTCTCTTGTCGCCCGTTACGGAGCCAGGCCCCCCTCCGCCGCCCTGGGAAACGGGATGCAGATGCTCGCGGGTGGCGGGGCGCTTCTGGCTGCGGGCCTTCTCCGGGGCGAAGCCGCTTCCCTGGTCCCGGGGGCGGTTTCGATGGACTCGGTCCTGGCGGTCCTGTACCTGGTGGTGTTCGGCTCCCTGGTGGGGTTCTCCTCCTACATCTGGCTCCTGAGGAACACCACTCCTGCGGTGGCCTCCACCTACGCCTACGTGAACCCACTGGTGGCCCTCCTTCTGGGGTGGGCCCTGGCGGGGGAGCCCCTCTCGGCCCGCACGGTCCTGGCGGCTTTCATCATTCTCTCCGGGGTACTGGTCATCACCACCCGCGGAACCCGGGGAGCACCCGCTCCGGTACGAGCAGCGTGAAGCCGCTGGCCCCACGCCTGCACGATACCCTGGTCCATCCCGGGACGGTTCTCTTAGGATAGGGTTTTGGAGCGGCCGCTCCTCAGGGCTGGGGAAGCTGCCGCTGGCTCCTGGTCGACTCCTGAAAGAGGTTCGGGGATGATGTGGACAAGCCTCACAAGGGGGTCCTTCTTCATTCAGCAAGTGGACTCCCTTCCCGGTGGCCCGGGGGACGCCACGGTTCACCGGGGGCCCATGGAGGGGGTGGTCCAGGACATGGGTTCGGGGATCTCGGCATGGGTCCAGGGGGTCACGGGCCTGAGACCCGAAACGCTGAGGAACCTCCTCCTCTCCCTTGTGGTCGTCGTCCTCCTCTACGCCCTCCGGAGGATTGTCCTGAGGGTTGTGGACCGGCGGGTGGACGATCCCGGACAGGCCTACCAGTGGTCGAAGAGCTCATCCCATGTGACCCTCCTTCTCTCGGTGGCGATGGTGGGCACCATCTGGTTGGAGGGGCTTCCCAGCCTGGGCACCTTTCTGGGTCTCCTCTCCGCTGGTGTGGCCATCGCCCTGAAAGATGTCGTGGCCAGCCTGGCCGGATGGGTCTTCATCCTCTGGCGCCGCCCCTTCCAGCTCGGAGACCGGATTCAGATCGGCGGCCGGGCCGGGGACGTCGTGGACATCCGCATCTTCCAGTTCACCCTCCTGGAGATAGGGAACTGGGTGGACGCGGACCAGAGCACCGGCCGGATCATCCACGTTCCCAACGCGATGGTCTTCACCGAGCCCCTGGCGAACTACACCGCCCAGTTCGAGTTCATCTGGAACGAAGTCCCCGTTCTCCTCACGTTCGAGAGCGATTGGAGGAGGGCCAAGTCCATCTTCCAGCAGATCCTGGACGACCGGACCGGCGGCACGGTCCAAGAGGCCGAGGAGGCCATCAAGGCAGCCTCGCGGAAATTCCTGATCCACTTCCGGAAACTCACCCCCACGGTTTACACCAAAGTGGTGGACTCCGGGGTCCTCCTGACCCTCAGGTTCCTCTGCCGGGCCAGAGAGCGCCGGGGAGTGACGGAGGGAGTCTGGGAAGCCATCCTGGAAGCCCTGGCCCGGGATCCGGGCATCGACTTTGCCTACCCGACCAGCCGGATGTACCACAACATCCTGGAGGGGAAAACGGGGGGCAGGGCGCCCCTCCCTCCTGGGTTGGGCGGAAGGGTTCCGGAGCCGGGGGAGGGCGTTTGATGGCCGGAAACAGGGCCCTGCATTACCTGGACTACGCCGCGACCTCGGCGGTCCGTCCGGACGCGGTGGCCGACGCCATGCACCGTTATCTGGACGAGGTGGGAGCCACCCCCGGCCGAAGCGGGCATCGCCTGGCTCTGGAGGCCGGGCGGGTGGCCCTTCAGGCCCGTCACGCGGTGGGCAGGATCCTGGGCCTTCCCGGGGGCCCCACCCGGGTGGCCTTCATGCAGAACGCCACCCTGGCCCTGAACGTGGCCTTCCTCGGGATCCTGCGGCCGGGTGATCCGGTGGTGACGACGGTCTACGACCACAACGCCGTTCTCCGGCCGCTCCACTGGCTGGCGCGGGAGCGGGCGGTGGAGAACCGGATGATCCCCGGGGACGCCCGGGGCAGCCTGGATCTGGAGGAGGCCCGGCGCCTGTTGGTCGGGGCCCGAATGTTGGTGGTGACCGCCGCCTCCAATGTCCTGGGCACCTGCCTTCCCCTCCCCGCACTGGCTGGCATGGCGCGGGAGGCTGGCGCCCTGGTCCTGGTGGATGCGGCTCAATGGGGTGGGCATTTCCCACCGGGCCTTGGGGAAGCGGGGGCCGACATGGTGGCGTTTACGGGCCACAAGGGGCTCCTGGGGCCCCAGGGAATCGGGGGGTTGTGGGTTCGGGAAGGGCTGACCGTGGCCCCGGCCTTCACGGGAGGAACGGGAGGGGACTCCCTGTCCCGGGACATGCCTGACACCTTCCCCGACCGCTTGGAGGCGGGGTCGGGAAACGGGCCGGGGATGGCCGGCCTCCTGGCCGGGATCGGGTTCCTGGAAGGGGCGGGGGTGGAAGCCGTCCATCAGAGGGAGATGAAGCTCAAGCAGGTACTCTGGAACGGACTGGACGGCATGCCGGGTGTCCGGGTCCTCTCCCCCCCGGGGGAGGACGGGGTCGGGATCGTGACCTTCGTGTGCGACCGGATCGAGCCCCCCACCCTTGCCCGGCGGCTGGATGAGGAATGGGGGGTCCTGGTCCGGCAGGGCCTGAATTGCGCCCCGGAAGTGCACCGCCTCCTCGGAACGGACCGGACGGGGGCGGTTCGCCTCTCCCTGGGCTGGGCCTCCACCCCGGAGGACGTGGCCCAGGCCCTCCGGGGGATCGAAGCTCTCTCGAGCCCTCGTCGTGTTCCCGTTTCCTGAAATCCTGGATCGCATGAGACTCTTCATCGCCATCAACATCCCCAAGAAGGAAAGGGAACGGATCCACAGGGGGACGAAGCTTTTCCGGGAGCAGGGATACCCGGTCCGGTGGTTGGGGCCCGATCTCTTCCACATCACGCTGAAATTCCTGGGGGAGGTGCCCTCGGAGGCCCTTGGGGCACTGGAGGGGGTCCTGAAGGATGTGGCCGCGGCCACGGGGCCCTTCACCATGAAGATCGGAGGGATCGGAGCGTTCCCCACCATCCGGAGGCCGAAGGTCCTCTGGGTCGGGGCGGACCCGTCGCCGGCGCTCCGGTGTCTGAAGCAGGATCTGGAATGGGGTCTGTCCGGGCATGGGTTCGAAAGGGACACCCGGGCCTTCCACCCCCACTTCACCCTGGGCCGGGCTGTTTCGGACCACGGCGCCGGTGACTTCCGGGGTTTGGACACCCTGGCGGCCCAGCCGACGTACCAGGGAGAGGTGGCGGTCCGGAAGGTGGACCTCATGGAAAGCCACCTGTCCTCGTCCGGTCCCCGGCACGAGATCCTGAATAGCTTCCCCCTGAAGGGGACGTAGAAGAAGAGAAACCTCGATGTTCGGTTGCCTTCGGAGCTGTCTCGGAAAAGCGGTGGGGCTGATCCTGCTGGTGGGAGCAGCCTACGCTGGTTGGCGCTGGGGCCCGGCGGTCTTCCCCAGGGTCCAGGCATGGATGGGACTGACCTCGGCCGGGGTGGCGGAAGAGCCCGGTCCGACCCCCGAGCTCGCGGACTCGGTCCTTAGCCGGGTCCAGACCCTGCGGGGTGCGGGGGAGGGGGAGGAGGTCACTCTGTCCGGAAGGGACCTGACGGCCGTCCTGCGGCATTCCGTGCCCGGTCTGGTGCCCGGGGGCATTGAACGCCCCGAAGTGGAGTTGATCGGAGGCCGGATCCACCTCCGGGCCCGCGTGGTCCTTTCGGCCTTCCCGAAGCTGCCGGACCTGGGCCCCGTCCTGGGCATTCTCCCCGACACCCTGGACGTGACGCTGGAAGCCTCCCTGATGCCTTTCGGAGGGGAGGAGGCCGCGCTGGTGGTCCAGAGTGTGGAAGCGTCCCGAATCCCCCTCCCTCGGCGGCTGATCCCCGGGATCCTCCAGGCCATAGGAAGGTCCGACCGGCCGGGGCTCCCCCCTGAGGCCCTGCTCGTTCCGCTACCTGCCGGCCTGACCACCGCCTACATCCGCGGCGACAGCCTCATCCTCTCCCGTCACCCCTGAGGTTCCGATTCCCATGGCGAAGGTCCTCATCGTCGATGACGAAGAGTCCATCGGGGACGCGCTCCGACAGCTCTTCGAGTACGAGGGTCACCAGGTCCGGCTGGCGGCAAACGGGCCTGAGGCTCTGGCGATGGCGGGTGAGGTGCCGCCGGACGTCACCTTCCTGGACGTGAAGATGCCCGGTATGGACGGCCTCGAGGTGCTGGAGCGGCTCCGGACCCTGGACTCCCGGTGCCTGGTGGTGATGATCAGCGGACACGGGACCATCGACACGGCGGTGGAGGCGACTCGAAAGGGGGCCTTCGATTTCCTGGAGAAGCCCCTGGACTCCGACCGCCTCCTGGTGACCCTGCGAAATGCCCTGGCGGTGCGAGGGCTCTCCGAGAGCGTGGAACGGCTCCGGAGCGAGGTGGAAAGCCGTTACGAAATCGTGGGCTCCTCCTTCCAGATCCGGCAGGTGTTGGAGCGGGTGGAGCGGGTAGGCCTCACGGATGCCCGGGTCCTCATCACCGGGGAGAACGGAACCGGGAAGGAGTTGGTGGCCAGAGCTCTCCACAGGCTGTCCCCCCGCAGGGATGGACCGTTCGTGGAGGTGAACTGCGCCGCCATTCCCTCCGAGCTCATCGAGTCCGAGCTTTTCGGCCACATGAGGGGTTCGTTCACCGGCGCGGTGGCGGATCGGGCAGGGAAGTTCGAGCAGGCCGACCACGGCACCCTCTTCCTGGACGAGATAGGAGACATGTCCCTGGCGGCCCAGGCCAAGGTCCTCCGGGCTCTGGAGCAGGGCGTGATCACCCGGGTGGGGAGCTCCAAGGCGATCCAGGTGGACGTGAGGGTAGTGGCGGCTACCAACAAGGATGTGGAGCTGGAGATCCGGGAGGGACACTTCCGGGAGGATCTCTACTACCGCCTCAACGTCGTCCCCATCGAGATTCCCCCCCTCAGGGAGAGGCGGGAGGACATCCCGATGTTGGTCCGGCATTTCGCCGGGAAGCTGGAGCGGGCGGACGGGGTCGCAACCCGGGCTTTCTCGAAGGGGGCCCTGGAACGGCTCCAGCAGCTGGACTGGCCCGGAAACGTGCGGGAGCTTCGGAACACGGTGGAGCGGCTCCTCATCTTATCAACCGGGGCCGTCGTGGACGTGGAGGACGTGGAGTTCCTGGTTGGGGGTGGCGGCGGCAGCCCATCCTCGGGAGGGGAGCTCCTCCGGGCCGGGACCTTCCTGGAGTTCAAGGAGCAGGCGGAGCGGGCTTTCCTCCTTCAGAAGCTCCGGGAGCACGATTGGAACGTCTCGGAGACGGCCCGGACCATCGACATGCCCCGCTCGAACCTCTACAAGAAGATCGAGCGGTTCGGGCTGGTCAGGGAGGAGTAGGGAAGGGGGCTCAGCGCCGGATCTCAACCCCATTGGGGAGGGTGTACAGCGCTTCCATGGTCCGGTAATCCCGCACGGATAGACTCAGGGCGGTGTTCTGAGGGAACATCACGTCCCGGGGGTCATCGCTGTGGGGAAGCCCCAGGGCATGCCCCATCTCGTGGGCGGCCACCAGTTGGATCTCCCTCAGCGTAAGATCGATGCGGGGGTCGGATGGATGCTGGGTGGCCAGGTCCAGGCCCAGGACCGTAAGACGCACCTGCCCCCCCTCCCTGATCCATTCCACCCGGGCCCTCCCGATCCGGTTCTCACCGAGGCCGGGAGTCCAGAATACGGTGATGTCCGGGACCTCCCCCTGGGCGCGGGTGCGAATGGAGAGGGGAAAGGGATGTCCTTCCCAGGCCTGGATGCCCCGCACGGCGGCCCGCTGGACCTCCCGGGCCCGGTCCGGCGGGAGGTGTCCGGGCTCGGGAACCCAGATCCGGATGAGGGGGGTGTCCTCCGGCCACCGGAGAACACGGAGGCTCCCGGAGCGCTCCACTTCGGCGCAGAGGTAGCCCACGTCCAGGCACGTCTCCTCCATGGGGAGGAAGGTAACCCCGGAAGCCCGGGGTCCATTGGACCACATCTCCTCCGCCAGGGCCTGGCACTCCTCCGGGGTCAACCCCCGACAATCCCGCCCCGCCCTTGCCTCTTCCTGGAAGACCCCAACGCGTCCTCCCCGTGCGAGGAAGGCCACGGCCAGGAGGGCCACCAGGACCAGAAGCTTGAGGGGGGTAGAGCTGGACTGACCCAAATCGACGCCTCCGACGGAGTCCCACCCGGAGGGGTTCCCGGGGTATGGCGCGGCACGGATTCCCCCCCAAGCTTAGGGAGAAGTGGCCCAAACCGAAACCTGGAGGTTCCGTGGATCCCTTCGCCCTGGCGGCTCTCCTGCTGGTCTGGGCCGGAGCCTCATCGGGGACCGGCTACCTTCTGGCTCTCCTGGCCCGAAGGATGCACCCAGGGCTGAGCCTTCCCAGACTCTGGATGTTCTACACGGTCCTCATGGCGACCCTGGTGGCGGCGGTCTTCCTCATCGGGTGGTTCTGAGCGCCACGGGGCCGAGAGGGGGATGACCCTTCCGGGAACCGAGTGCGGCACCGGCGTGTAGTGCCCCGCCGAGGTGCACTCGCTACGTTGGAAGGCGTAGAGGGGAAGGGTGGGGTTGACGAACGTCTCCAACCAATCGTGGCTCGCAAGGAAGAACACCAAACAGGATGAAGATCCCCACCCTCTCCTTTCGGTTCCTGCGGGACTGGCTGCGCTTCGCGACCCTCACGCTGGTGCTCTTCCTCCTGGTCCGGGGGCTCCTCCTGGAGGCGTTCACCATCCCCACCTCCTCCATGGAACGGACCCTCCTGGTCGGGGACTTCCTCCTGGTGAACAAGGCTCTCTACGGGGCGGACATCCCTGGGTTGGACGCACGCCTTCCCGCCCTTCGGGAGCCTGCCCGCGGGGACGTGGTCGTCTTCAACCCTCCCCATGACCCGGGGCGGGATTGGGTGAAACGCGTGGTGGGGATCCCCGGCGACACCCTGGAGATGCGGGACAAAACGCTCCTCGTGAACGGCATCCCTCAGGACGAGGCATACGCCCAGTACATTGACCGGCGCGGGGACGCGGTGCATCCCTCCATGGGATGGCAGTCCGGCTACCTCGCCGCTGCCCACCCCCGCCGGCGGTACACCCCTTCCCGGGACAACTGGGGACCCCTGGTGGTGCCTCCCGGCAGGTACTTCGTGCTCGGGGACAACCGGGACAACAGCGAGGACTCCCGCTACTGGGGCTTCGTCGGGAGGGAGGACATCGTCGGCCACCCGTGGCTCGTCTACCTCTCGGTCAGCCCGGATGCCGATGCCGCTGCGGGCTGGCTGGGAAGAGTTCGGTGGGAGAGGACAGGAGAGAGAATCGAATGAGGGGGCGGCTTTCATCGGGGAGGAGTTGCGCGGGAAGCAGGATGGGTTTCTTATTGTCCTTTCCGAGGCAGCGAATAGCCCTGGGGTCCCGGCTCCGTCTCGACCCCCCACTCCAGGAGGGGACTGCGAAGTCCCCGGACATCGGTTAGTTATTCACCACGGGCCTTCGGTCGCTCTCTTTGCGCATGCTTACGGGTCCGGCCGTGTTTCGTGTCTCACGTCATCTTCCATGCGAGGTCCCCAGGCATGCGTTTCCCCTCCAAGCGAGCCCAGTTTCGTGAGGGGTCCCTCGACCAGTACCTGAAGGAAATCAGTGCCTACCCCCTGATCAACCGGGAGGAGGAGGTCCGCCTGGCCAAGGAGATCCGGAAGGGAGAGGCGCCGGCTCTCGACAAACTGGTGCGCTCCAATCTCCGTTTTGTGGTCTCGGTGGCGAAGAAATACCAGAATCAGGGGGTACCCCTCTCCGACCTCATCAATGAGGGGAACCTGGGGCTCATCCGGGCCGCCCATAAGTTCGACGAGACAAAGGGGATCAAGTTCATCAGCTATGCGGTGTGGTGGATCCGGCAGGCCATCCTCCAGGCGCTGGCGGAACAGAGCCGGATCGTCCGGGTTCCCCTCAACCGGGCCGGCGCCCTCCACCGCATCGGGCGCAGGAGCTCGACGCTTCTGCAGGAGCTGGGCAGGGAGCCCACGGTGGAGGAGATCGCCGAAGAGCTCGAGATCAGCCGGGAGGAGGTGGAGCGGACTCTCGCCATCTCCCAATCCCATCTCTCCCTGGATGCTCCGGTGACCCCAGGGGAGGAGAACCGGCTCCTGGACTACCTTCCGGACCAGTATTCCCCCGGTCCGGAGAATGAGGCCTATGACCGGGCCCTGAAAGAGACCGTGGAGGAGGCCCTCTCCACCCTGAAGGAGCGGGAGGCGAAGATCCTGCGTCTCTATTTCGGGCTGGACGACCAGGACCCGATGACACTGGAGGAGATCGGCTCCCTCATGGGGATCACCCGGGAGCGGGTGAGGCAGATCAAGGAAAAGGCTCTCCTGCGCCTCAGGCATGCCTCCCGGGCCCGCTTTCTTGAGACCTTCACGGAGTGATCCGCCAGGGGTATTCCCCCTGCCGGGAACCCCTTCCGGCCACCTGGGGACGACGTATTCCCCTGTCTCCTCCCCATTTTCCGCTTTTCCGCTTCGGGTCGGGTTGACACTCCCCATCGCCCGAAATAGCTTTCAAAGCTCTGTTGTGAACTGGTCTTTCGGGGCCCAAGGATGACGACCCTTACTCCAAAAGCAAACGAGATCGAGCGCCAGTGGTGGCTGGTGGACGCTGAGGGGGTACCCCTCGGCCGTCTCGCCACCGAGGTGGCCCGCGTGCTTCGCGGCAAGCACAAGCCGATCTACACCCCCCATCTGGATACCGGGGACCACGTGGTGGTGGTCAACGCATCCAAGGTGGCCCTCACCGGGAAGAAGGCGGAGCAAAAGACGTATTTCCGCCATTCCGGCTACATGGGAGGGGAGAGGTTCATCCCCTTCCTGCGGATGCTCAAGGCCCACCCGGACAGGGTGATCGAGATGGCGGTCAAGGGGATGCTCCCCAAGAACTCCCTCGGTCGCCACATGAAGGAGAAGCTCCGGGTCTATCCCGGGGCCGAGCATCCCCATCAGGGCCAGAACCCTCAGCCCCTCCAGATTAAAGGGTAGGTGGAGTGCTCTATGGTTTCAGAGGAGCTTCGGACGTTTCAGACCGTAGGCCGCCGGAAGACCGCCGTTGCCCGGATTCTGTTACGTCCCGGGAAGGGCGAGTGGACCATCAATGGGCGGCCCATGGCCGAGTACTTTCCAAGGAAGAGCCACCAGACGCGCCTGGATGAGCCGTTCCGGGCCACGAACCTGGGCGACCGTTTTGACGTCCAGGTGCGGGTGAACGGTGGCGGACTCACGGGGCAGGCGGATGCGATTCGCCTCGGCCTCGCTCGTGCCCTGGTGGCCTACGACACAGATCAACGGCCTACCCTGCGGTCCAAGGGCTTTTTGACCCGGGACCCCCGTAAGGTGGAGCGGAAGAAGCCCGGTCGCCCGAAAGCCCGGAAGCGCTTCCAGTTCAGCAAGCGGTAATCTCTACTCCGGCGCCGACATGCAGCAGGTTGAACTGAACGAGCTACTTGAAGCTGGGGTCCATTTCGGACACCAGACCCGTCGTTGGAACCCGAAGATGAAGAACTTCATCTTCACGGAACGCAACGGCATCCACATCATCGACCTCCGGAAGACCCTGGATCGGCTCAATCGGGCCCAACAGGCGGTGAGGCAGGTGGTCCTCAAGGGGGAGCGTATCCTGTTCGTCTGCACGAAGCGTCAGCTCCGCGCCGTGGTCGAACAGGAGGCCGAGCGGTCCGGCTCCTTCTACGTAACCGAGCGTTGGCTCGGGGGAATGCTCACCAACTTCCAGACCATCCGGAAGCAGATCCGCCGGTTGAAGGAGTTGGAGCGAGGCCAGGAAGAGAACGCTTTCGAGTTCTACACGAAGAAAGAGCGCCTGCTCCTGGACCGGGAGCGGCAGAAGCTCGACAAGTACTTCCAGGGGGTCAAGGACATGAGCCGACTCCCCGGGGCCATCTTCGTGGTGGATGCCCGGAGAGAGATGATCGCGGTGAAGGAGGCCCATCGTCTGAAGATCCCCGTCATCGCCATCGCCGACACCAACGCGGATCCGGATCTCATCGACTACCCCATTCCGGGCAATGACGATGCCATCCGGTCGGTGGGGCTCATCTCCCAGGCCATCGCCAATGCGGTCGAGGCTGCCCGCAGGGAAGTGCCGGAGGAAGAGCGGCGGAGGGTGGAGGAGCTGGAGGCCACAACCTACTCCACCGAGACGGGCGAAACCACGGAGGTGGAGGATCGCCAAGCCCGGAAGAGGCCCCGCCGGAAGCGCCGTCCCCGCCCCGAGGTGATCGCGCAGCACCGGAAGGTGGGTGAGGAGGGTGCCGACGAGCCGGACGAGGGTGCTGCGGACGACGAAGGAGCGGAGGGGGAGGAGGAGTAACCTCCCCATCCCCCCAGGAGGCGACCCCGGGGACCCCCGGGGACCGGAGGCGGCGGCAGGACGGTCTCGAGCGGCGGGAAACTTCCCCGGCCCTCGCCCTCTTGCCTACCGCCTCTTTTTCTTAGCCATCGAGTGACACGAGACGAGAAAGAACGATGACAATCTCTGCCCAGGATGTAAAAGCTCTTCGGGACCGCACCGGCGCCGGGATGATGGACTGCAAGAACGCCCTGGAGGAGACCAAGGGCGACATCGAAGCGGCCATCGACCACCTCCGGGCCAAGGGGGCTGCCAAGGCCGCCAAGCGGGCGGAGAGGAGCACGGGTCATGGGACCATCGGCAGCTACATCCACTTCGGTGGAAAGGTGGGCGTGATGGTCGAGGTCAACTGCGAGACGGATTTCGTGGCCAAGACCGAGGATTTCCAGGCCCTGGCGAAGGACCTTGCCATGCACATCGCCGCCTCCAGCCCCGTGGCGGTACGCCCAGAGGACTTCTCGGAGGAGCTGGTGCAGCGGGAGCGGCAGGTCGCCATGGAACAGGTCAGGAACGAAGGGAAACCCGAGGCCATCGCGGAGAAGATCGTGGAGGGGAAGATGAGGAAGTTCTTCGAGGAGAACTCCCTGCTGAAGCAACCCTTCGTGAAGGACCCCGAGAAGACCGTGGAGCAGCTCGTCACCGAGGTGTCCGCCAAGACCGGGGAGAAGATCCGGGTGGCTCGGTTCATCCGGTTCCAGGTGGGGGGAGCGGCCTGAGCCTTACCGCAGAGGCCCGCCGCCACCTCGCGCGGCGGACCTTTACTCTGCTACCTTCCCGGGAAATCCGGATTCGAGGAGGGACATGAGCGGCATCGAGGGCTTGAGATACTCCAGGGTCTTGCTGAAGCTCTCCGGCGAGGCCCTCGCCGGGACTCAAGGGTATGGGATCGACCCGCCGGTGGTGGAGCGCCTTACCGAGCAGGTGAGGGAGGTCTACGGGATGGGGGTGGCCCTCGGATTGGTCATCGGTGGCGGCAACATCGTCCGGGGAGCCACCGCAAGCGCCCAGGGGATGGACCGGGTGTCCGCCGATTACATGGGAATGCTCGCCACCGTCATCAACGCCCTGGCTATTCAGGATCTTCTGGAGAAGAAGGGCGTCTTCACCCGGGTCATGACGGCCATCCGCATGGACGAGCTGGCGGAGCCCTATATCAGGCGGCGGGCCCTCCGCCACCTGGAAAAGGGGAGGGTGGTGATCTTCGCCGGGGGCACCGGCAACCCTTATTTCTCCACCGACACCGCGGCGGCCCTTCGGGCCATCGAGATGGAAGCCCAGGTGGTGATCAAGGCCACCAAGGTCCCGGGGGTGTTCACGGCCGATCCCTTGAAGGACCCCTCGGCGGAGTTCATCCCTTCCATCACCTTCCAGGAAGTAATGGCAAGGGAGCTGGCGGTCATGGATGGCCCGGCGGTTTCCCTCTGCAAGGACAACGGGCTACCGATCATCGTCCTGGACCTGGAGCGGCCGGGATCGGTGGCGTCGGCCATCCGAGGCGAGAAGGTGGGTACTCTGGTCTCCTGAGGAACCTGCCTGGGCCCTGAACACAACCATGGAGGTGAACCAATGCCCACCGTGAAGGAGGCGGAGCAGGCCATGGCGGCGGCTCTGGATGCGACGCGAAAAGAGTTCTCCACCGTTCGGACGGGGAAGGCGACCCCGACGCTGCTGGATACGGTTCGGGTCGAGGCCTACGGGACGCATCTTCCGATCAACCAGGTGGCCACCGTCAACACGCCGGAACCCACCCTCCTGGTGGTACAACCCTTCGACCCCTCCCTTCTGGGCGTGATCGAGAAGGCCATCCGTTCAGCCGACCTGGGGTTCAACCCGTCCAACGATGGCAGTCTGATCCGGGTCCCGATTCCCCCCCTCAACGAGGAGCGACGGAGGGAGTACGTCAAGCTGCTCCACAGGATGGGGGAGGAGGGGAAGGTCTCGATCCGGCATTCCCGCCACAAAGCCAGGGAGGCCCTCCAGCACCTCATCAAGGAGCATGAGATCGGTGAGGACGACGGCCGCCGGCAGATGGACGAGGTGGAGAAGCTGACCCACGACTATAGTGTGAAGGTGGACGAGGCCCTGAAGAAGAAGGAAGAAGAGGTCATGTCCATCTGAACTCCTCCCCGCCCGGGAGAGCCGGCGGGGCTTGGTCAGGGTCCCACAATCGAAAGGGAAGCATCCCCGTTCCATGGTCTCCGACCTCCTTCAACAGGTTCGCCAGAACGCCGCGGTCCCTCGGCACGTGGCCATCATCATGGATGGCAACGGCCGCTGGGCTCAGCAAAGGGGGCTGCCCCGGCACGCCGGGCACCGTGAGGGAATGAAATCCGTGCGGGAGGCGGTGGAGGGGTCCATCGAGGCGGGGATGGGAACGCTTACCCTGTTCGCCTTTTCCACACAGAATTGGCAACGTCCTCCCCGGGAGATCTCGGCCCTCATGTCCCTTCTGGAGCTCTATGCCAAGAAGGAGAGGGCCGAGTTGAAACGGCAGGGCGTCGAGGTCCACGTTCTGGGCGAGTTGGACCGCCTTTCCCCTGGTACGCGAAGGGCGGTGGACGGAATCAGGGACGCCACCTCCGGAGGGCGGAACCTGCGCCTTAACCTCATGATCTCCTACTCCGGAAGGGAGGAGATCCTCCGAGCTGCTCGGACCCTTGCCCGGGAGGCGGCCCTCGGGAAGCTGGATCCTGATGGCATCGACGAGGAGGTGTTCCAGGCGTCCCTCTTCACGAGGGGAGTTCCGGACCCCGACCTCCTCATCCGCACCTCGGGGGAGCTCCGCATCAGCAACTTCATGCTCTGGCAGCTCGCCTACACAGAGCTGCACATCACCCCGGTTCTCTGGCCCGACTTCACCCGTCAGGACCTCTTTGCCGCCGTTCTGGACTTCCAGAAAAGGGAGCGCCGGTTCGGCCGGGTGACGGCCACCTGACCGGGGCGAACCCATGGTAGCCGGCGAGCTGACACGGCGGTTGGCCGTAGCGGCCCTGGGAATCCCCCTTGCCCTTCTCCTCATCATCCTGGGCGGGTGGCCCCTGACGCTCCTGCTGGCAGGGGTCGCGGCCATGGCCACCTGGGAGGCTTTCTCCCTGGCCCGTGCGAGAGGGATCCTCCCGTTCCGTTGGCTCGGAGCCGGTGCGTCGGCCCTGCTGGTGGTCCTGGCGGGTGCGACGGGGAGCTATGCAGCCTCCGCGCCCTGGGGATTGGGAATGGTCCTTGGGGTCTTCCTCCTCTCCTCCATCCTGGCCGTGTTTCTCAGGTGGCCCGATGGGCGTCCCCTGAGCGCGGTGGCGGTGACCGTGTCCGGCGTCCTCCTGGGAGGAGGCTGCCTCTCCTTCGGGGTCTTTCTTCGGCATCTCCCCGATACGCTGGGCGGAGCCGCCGGCGGTGCGGCCCTCGACGGGCCCCTCCTCCTGGCCTTTCCCCTGGCCGTGACCTGGGTGGGGGACAGCGCCGCTTTCTTCGCGGGGCACCGGTTCGGGCGGCGGAAGCTCATCCCGGCCGTGAGCCCGGCCAAGACGGTCGAGGGGGCGGTGGCGGGTCTGGTCTCATCGGCCGTGGTGGGGGGCGGCCTGGGGGTGTCCTTCCTGGCCCTTCATGCCACCCCGGCTTTCTCCTGCGCCCTGGGAGCCGCCTTCGGAATGATCCTGGGGGTGGGAGCCCAGCTCGGGGATCTGGCCGAATCGGTTCTGAAGCGGGAAGCGGGAGTGAAGGATTCCGGGCAGCTTCTCCCCGGCCATGGCGGGATCCTGGACCGGTTTGACGCGCTCCTTGTGAACCTACCCCTCAGTTACGGCCTCATCCTGCTTTCCAGGCTTCTGTCGTGATCCGGGTGGCCATCCTGGGATCCACGGGGTCCATCGGGCGCAGCGCCCTGGATGTGATCGGGCGCCATCCAGGCCGTTTCCAGCTCGTGGCCATGGCTGCGAACCGTTCCCTGGATGCTTTTTCTGAGCAGGTCCGGCGGCACCGTCCCAAGGTCGCGGTCCTGGCCGGCAGGGAGTGCCCCGGGGCGGTGGCTGGGCAGCCGGACCTCCCGGAAGCCGAATGGGGGTGGGGGAGAGAGGCCCTGCTGGAAATCACCGAGCGGCCCGATGTGGACGTGGTGGTCAACGCGCTGGTGGGCGCCGCGGGACTGGAGCCCACTCTTCGAGCCCTGGAAGCCGGAAAACGGCTGGCCCTGGCGAACAAGGAGAGCCTGGTGGCGGGGGGGGAGCTGGTGGTGGCGGCGGCAAGCAGGGGAGGGGGTGAGCTGATCCCGGTGGACAGCGAGCACAGCGCCATTCTCCAGTGCCTGGAAGGGAAGGAGATGAGGTCCGTGGCCCGGCTCATCCTGACCGCGTCCGGGGGCCCCTTTCGGGGCTGGACGCGGGAGGAGCTGTGGGAGGTGCTTCCCTCCCAGGCTCTGAACCACCCGACCTGGAGCATGGGGGCCAAGATCACGGTGGATTCCGCCACCTTGGCCAACAAGGCCCTGGAGGTCATCGAGGCCCATTTCCTGTACGGGATCGATTATGATTCCCTGGGGGTAGTGGTGCATCCCCAGTCCATCGTCCACTCCTTCGTGGAGTTCGTGGACGGGTCGGTGTTGGCTCAGATGGGGTTTCCCACGATGGAGCTTCCCCTCCTCTACGCTCTGAGCTACCCGGAGCGGGTGGAGGATCTCGCGCTCCGGACCTGGGACCCCGTGAAAGCCTCCCCCCTGGCCTTCGAAGAGGTGGATCGGGAGACCTTCACGCTCTTCGGTTTGGGAGAGCGGGCCGGGCGGGCGGGGGGCACGTCACCCGCGGTCTTCAACGCGGCCAACGAGGTGGCGGTGGAGGCCTTTCTGCGAAGAAGGGTGAGGCTTCCGGAGATGGGCGATGTGGTTTCCGAGACTCTTGCCCGCCTGGGTGGCAAGGTGGTGGAGAGCCTCGAGCACGTTCTTTCGGTGGACCTGGATGCCCGGTCCGCCGCCGAAGAGACGGTTCGGTTCCTGGAGAGGAAAGGACCGATTGGGAGAATATGACCGTTCTTGCCACAATCATCGTTCTGGGAGTGCTCATCTTCGTTCACGAGCTTGGGCACTTCGGTGCGGCCAAGCTGGTGGGGGTGGAGGTCCAGCGCTTTTCCATCGGATTGGGTCCCAGGGTGTGGGGGTTCAGGTGGGGTGAGACCGAGTACGTCTTCAGCGCGATCCCCCTGGGGGGGTACGTGAAGATGGGTGGGATGGAAGACGAGATCCTGGAGAAGGTGGAGGGAGGGGGGACCCGGGCGCCGCGGGTTCCTGGCCCCCGGGATTTCGACGGGAAACCCCTTTGGGCCCGAACCCTGGTCATCTCGGCCGGCGTCATCATGAACATGGTGTTCGCCTTCGTGCTCTACACCGGGGTGGCCGGGATCTGGGGGATCCGCCAGCTCGCCTCCACCAGGGTAGGGGATGTCCTCGCCGCGTACGTGCCGGAGGGATCGGAAGGCCTCCTGGGGATCCCCCGTGGGGCCGAGGTGCTCCGGGTCGGTGGCCGGGAGGTGAGCGATTGGGGGGACGTGACGGAGGGCCTCGCCTTCGCTGAACCGGGTCTCCTGATCCTGGAGTTCACGAACCCTCAGGGGCGGGTGGAGGTCCAGATTCCCCGGGACGAGGAGGACCGCCTCAGGTTGGCTGGCTCCATCGTCACCTGGGTCGACGCCGAGGTGGGCACGGTGCAGCCCGGGTCCCCGGCGGAGCGGGGCGGGATCGAAGTGGGAGACCGGGTTCTCTCCCTGGACGCGGTCCCGGTCGTGAACTGGTACGACTTTCTGCGGGCCATCGAATCCCGCCCCGGGGCTCGGGTGGAGCTGGGGATTCTCCGGGATGGCCAGGAGCTGGTCCGGGCCGTGACGCTGGAAGCCGTGGAGGTGCAGGATGCCGCCACCGGGGACCGCGTGACCAGGGGGCGCATCGGGATCATCCGGCCTCCGGACGTGGTGGTCTACCAACGGGTGGGACTGTCCCGGGCCGTGGGGGTGGGGTACCGGGAAACGGTGGGGGTGACGGGACTGATCCTGGGGTTCCTCCGGGACCTGGTGACGGGGAATGTCTCCCCGAGATCCGTGGGGAGCATCGTGACCATCGGAGAGGCGTCGGGGCAGGCCGCCGCCGCGGGGCTGGACATCTTTCTCTCCTTCATGGCTCTCTTCAGCGTGAACCTGGCCATCCTCAACCTCCTCCCCATCCCGGTGCTGGATGGAGGCCATCTCCTCTTCCTGGGCATCGAGGCGATCCGAGGAGGGAGGGCCCTTTCCGTGGAGCAGCGGCTCCGCTGGAGCCAGGTGGGGTTCGTGGTTCTGCTGGGGATCATGGTCTGGGCCCTCTCCAACGACTTCCTGCGTCTCTTCGGCATGTGACCGACCGGCCCCGATCCAGGGGGAGCCCCGCCTTCCCCCTGGATTCCGGGGCCTTCCCCTCGGGAGGGCAGGACGGTGCCGGGTCAGATGAGCTGGATCTGCAGGGGGCCCAGCCGCCGGCGAAGAACCCCGACGTCCAGGAGGTCGGTGGGGGCGTCCTGCTCCGCCACCTTCAGGAAGCCCCGGTACCCCGCCTTCCTGAGGGCCTCCCCCACGATGCCCTCCGCCAGCCCCGGGCGGTTGCACTCCACCGACAGGTGGGCCAGGATCACCCCGGCGAGCCCCGAGTGGAGAAGCTCCAGGGCGAAGCGGGCCGCCGCCTCGTTGGACAGGTGCCCATGGCTGGAGGCGATGCGGGCCTTGACCGAGGCAGGGTAGGGACCCTGGTGGAGGAGGGTTTCGTCATGGTTGGCTTCCAGGACCAGGAGGTCGCAACCAGCCAGGGCATGGCGCACCTGGGCGGTGGGCCGTCCCAGATCCGTGGCGATGCCGAGCTTCATTCCACTGGTCCTGTCCCTGATCGCCACCGCCACCGGATCCCGGGCATCATGAACGGTGAGGAACGGTTCCACGGTCAGCTCCCCCACGGGAAAGGGGAACCCCGCACGGTAGCTCCGGAGCTCCTCATCACCCCGGAACAGGGAAGCGCAGGCGCTCCGAGTGGAGTCCGTGAGGAAGACCGGGGTCCTATGGCGCCGGGAGAAGACCCCCGCCCCCCGGGTGTGGTCCCCGTGGTCGTGGGTTACGATGATGGCGTCAATGGCGGAGGGCGGAACGTCGACCCGGTCCAGCCGGCGCTCCAGGTCCCGGGCGCTGAACCCGGCGTCCACCAGAACCCGGGTCTCCCCGCCCACGACCAGAATGGCGTTCCCGCGGCTTCCACTCCCCAGGACCGATACCTTCATTCCGAGGGGACGGCCGGAGATCGGGCGGCCGACCAGGCCCGGCGGAGCACGGCCTCCATGCCGGGATCCAGGGACACCTTCCGCCGTGCCATGACGATCCGGGCCACCTCCAGGAACTTGTCCACCTGGTAGTCCACCAGGTCCGCCCCCGTGCCCCAGGAGAAGGGGGGGACGTAGATGGGGGGCATGACGCCGCCAAAAAGGTTGCTCCCGGCTCCCACCATGGTGCCCGTATTCAGGAGGGTGCCGATTCCGGTCTTCACATGGTCCCCCAGGAAACACCCCACCTTGATGAGACCGGTATCCCTTGGGCCTCCGGGACTGCCCAGACGAACCGGGCCGTAGTTGTTCTTGAGGTCGCTGTTCGTGGTCATGGCCCCCAGGTTCACCCACCGCCCCAGGTACGCATGCCCAAGGAACCCGTCGTGGGCTTTGTTGGACCAGCCCAGGACCACGCTGGTTTCCACTTCCCCCCGAATCTTGCTGGCGGGGCCGATGGACACCTCCGAGAGGACTCCCCCCAGAAGGGTGGCTCCCGGGCCCACGAAGGCAGGGCCGGCCAGGCGGGTATGGGACCGGACGACGACCCCATCGGAAAGACGGATGGGACCGTTCCGGACGTCGAAGACCGAGCCGGGCTCTACCTCGACACCCCTCCCCAGGGAGAGGAGCCCATCCCCGAGGATATGGCACCCGGGCATCTCTCCTGCGGCGTAGCCGGGGAAGAAACGGGGGATGTCGTCCCTGAGCTGATCTCCATTCCGGCTCATGAGCTCCCAGGGGGCTCCCAGGAGCCGTCCTGTCACCTCCCGCGTCTCGGACCCCGGGATCGGCTCCGGCCGGAGGAGGCGCTCGGGGGAGGGGAGGACGCCTTCAGGGGGAAGGATCCAGCCCACCACCTCTCCCGCCAGGACCAGCGTTACCGCCCGCTTCCCGGGCTCCACGGCCGGGCCTGTCAGAGCGGCCCGACTCACCTGCAGGATCCGGGGCTGCTGGCGGGAGAGACCCGATTCCCCCAGGACCGGGGGCGACCCGGGCTCAGAGAAGCCCACCAGGGCATCGCGGGAGAGGTGCCCGAGGCAGGGAGTCCCCCAGTAGCGCTCGGCCCTTTCCCGAAGGAGGAGGGCACCGAAGAGAAGCTCCCCCACGGGACGGGTGAGGGAGAAGGGGTCCCAGCCTCGGGCCACCTCGTCGTCGAAGAGAAGCAAGGAGCGGGTCATGGGGCCTCCGGGTCCCTGAGGTGAGGGGGAAGAGCCATGAGGAGGGTATTCATCTCCGGTATCCGGGGGCCATCAGCCTGGCCCTGTCCAGGGTTTCCCGAATCATGGGGAGATTCCCCGCCAGGGAAAGGAGCTGCTTCGGGCCCCGGGGGGGGCTCACCGGCCAGAAACGGGTTCCGGAGCCTCCGGCCAGGATGGTGATCCAGAAGTGGAGTTCAGGGAAGGGCGAGGAGCTCGTGGATCCGTGCAAGGAGCTTCTTGGGGCTGAAGGGTTTCGTCACGAAGTCGGTGGCCCCCATCTGGAAGGCGGCCTGCCGGTCGGCATCCTGCCCCTTCGCCGTGAGTATCACCACGGGGAGGTCCCGGCGGTGGGGGAGGCTCCGCACCCGGTCAAGCACCTCCAGCCCGGTGTGCCCCGGCATCAGGAGGTCCATCAGGGCGATGCGGTAGGGGGCGCTTCCCGAAAGCAGCTCCAGAGCCCGTGTCCCGTCCTCGGCCTGGTCCACGGAGTACCCGGAGGCCTCCAGGAGCGTCGCCAGGATTCGCCGGATGTGGGGCTCGTCATCGGCCACCAGGATCCTGCCTCGGGAGGATTCGGAGAGATCCTGGTCCGACATGCCACGTCCTCCTCAAGTCTGGGGAACCGTGGGGGCGGAACCTACCGGCGGAATGGTGTAAAGTCAAGAAACAAAGGGTCTTCTCAGGGTTGACACTCTGCCTTCGGTTCCGGTAGTGTTTCCCTTCTGATCCGCGTCTCGGGAGGTTGAGGAAATAACGTGCAAAACCATTCGGTTCCCGGCCCTGGGGGAAACGCCAACCCCCACCCCTCCCGTCCCTGGTGGAGGGGCGCGGCGTTTCTTCTCTTCCTCTCCGCCTTGGCCGGATGCGATGACGACCCCTATCAGGTGAAGTGGGTGGAAAGCCCCGACACGGTTCTTCTGTACTCCCTTGCCCGGCCCGAGCTGAACCTCCTCTCGGCTTTCGACTTCGTGCGGCGCTACCCCATCAGCATCGAGGACCCGAACGCGGCCGGCGAATGGGATCTGGCGCTGGATACCCAGGGAGGCCGGTTGGTCTTCCTCCCCCCGGCGGCCGTGGGCATCCAGAATTCCAGGGCAGGTCTCGCCCCCCTGGAGGGGATGCCCTTCGAGGAGGTGAGGCGGGCGCCCTCCGATACCACCCTGTATGTAAGGGATCTCCCGGTGCCGGTGGAACTCGGTACCACCTACGTGATCCGGACTCGCCAGACTTCGGGATTCTACGGAACGGTTTGCGTCTACTACGGCAAGCTCGAGCCCCTGGCCCTGGATCCACAGGAAGGGACCCTCACCTTCGTCTTCGACACGAGCCCCGTCTGCAACAGCCGGAAGCTCTTCCCGCCGAAGAGTTGACCCCATGCTGGACCTCCGATCCCTCAGGTCCGACCCGGAATCGGCCAGAGCCGCTCTGGCCAAACGGGGCGATCCCGAGTTGGGGGAGGTGGTCGACCGGGTTCTCGCACTGGACGAGGAACGCCGGAAGGCCATCGCCCAGGTGGAGGAGCTGAAGGCGGAGCGCAACCTGGTTTCCGGGGAGATCGGGGACCGCAGGCGAAAGGGGGAGGACGCCGGGGAGCGGATCCTGGAGATGAGGGCCGTGGGTGAACGGATCACAGCCCTCGACGGGGCGGTCGCCCGGGCCGAGGAGGAGATCCGACGCTTCCTCCTGGGCCTTCCCAACCTTCCCCTTCCCGACGTGCCCGAAGGGGGTGAGGATCAGAACCTCGTGGTGAGGGAGTGGGGGGAAATCCCCACCTTCGCCTTCGAGCCCAGGGCACACTGGGAGATCGGGGACTCCCTGGGGATTCTGGATCTCCCCCGAGGGGCCAAGGTCTCGGGGTCGGGCTTCCCGGTGCTCAAGGGGAAAGGCGCCCGTCTTCAACGGGGGCTCATCAACTACATGCTGGACCTCCACGTCCAGGAACACGGCTACCAGGAGCTCCGGGTTCCCTATCTGGTCACGTCCCAGGCCATGGTGGGGACGGGGCAGCTCCCGAAATTCGCCGAAGAGTCCTACCTGAGCGACCGGGATGAGCTCTGGCTGATTCCCACCGCAGAGGTCCCCGTCACAAACCTCCACAGAGACGAGATCCTTTCCGCCGACGAGCTGCCGGTCCGCTATACGGCTTACTCTCCCTGCTTCCGGCGGGAAGCCGGGTCCGCGGGGAAGGATACCCGGGGCCTGCTCCGGGTTCACCAGTTCGACAAGGTGGAGCTGGTGCGCTACGAGATCCCCGGGCGGAGCCGGGAGGCTCTGGAGGAGCTGACCGGGGAGGCGGAGACGGTGCTCCGGCGCCTGGGCCTCGCCTACCGGGTAGTGCTTCTGGCCGCAGGGGACCTGGGCTTCTCGAGCGCCATGACCTACGACCTGGAGGTGTGGGCTCCCGGTGTGGGGAAGTGGCTCGAAGTCTCGAGCTGCTCGGTGTTCACCGACTTCCAGGCGAGGAGGGCCAACCTCCGGTTCCGGCGCGTTCCGGGGGGAAAGCCCGAGTTCGTGCACACCCTCAACGGCTCCGCCCTTGCTCTTCCCCGCCTGATGGTAGCCTTGATGGAGAGCTATCAGGAGGCGGAAGGGGGGGTCGGAATCCCGGAACCGCTCCACCCATACCTGGGGTTCACCCGGCTCGATCCTTGAGGCGTCGCAACTGGCCCATCGCCCTGGCGTTTCTCTTCGTCGCCCAGCTGGTCTGGTACCTCCTCTACACAGAGCGCATCGTCCAGGCCTTTCGCGGGAACGCTGAGACCGTTTCGGAGATCTACGCCCAGGTCCAGAGGGGGATCAGCGATCCTGGCTACCCGGATCCCTGGCCCCCTGCCGCCGTAGAATCCCACTTCCAGCTCCAGCAGATCATTCTCGAGTCCGGGGTCCCCCTGGTCCTCACCGGCCCGGGTGACACCATCCTGGCGGCGGCCAACCTCCCGTTCCGGGCCGATCTGGACATTCCCGGGGACCAGGACCGGGTGCGAGAGTATGCCCGGCGGCTGGACCTTTCCAACCTCCCCATGGGGGATCCGGCGGTAGGGCTGATCCATTTCGGGGACCCTCCCGAGGTCCAGGGTCTTCAGTGGATCCCCTGGCTCCAGGCCGGAGGTCTCCTCCTGACGGCAGTGCTGGGGGTTCTTCTCATACGAATGCAGCGCCGGGCGGAAGGGGAGCGGGCCTGGACGGCCATGGCGAGGGAGCTGGCCCACCAGCTGGGGACCCCCATCTCCTCTCTCCAGGGGTGGCTCGAGCTCCTGCGCCTCTCCCCCGGGGCGAGGCCCAAGGAGCTCAGGGAAGAGGAGATCGCCCAGGAGATCGGCGCCGATCTGGAACGCCTGGAGCGCATCTCCCATCGCTTCGAGCTCATCGGGCGGGAGCCCCCGTTGCGGGAGGTGATGGTTCCTGAGGTCCTGGCGACCCTCCGGGGATATCTGGAGGCGAGGCTTCCCCGGTTTGCGGCCGGGGTGGCGTTGGAGCTCGATGTACAGGAGGGTATCCGGCCCATCGCCGGGAGCGAGGTTCTTCTGACCTGGGCCCTGGAGAATATCGTGAAGAATTCACTCGACGCCCTCGGAGGAAGGGGAGGGTCGATCCGGATTTCGGCCCGCAACCAGGATTTGAAGTGGGTGATCATCTCCATTTCCGATACCGGCCACGGGGTCCCTCCCGAGATCCGGAACGAGATCTTCGAGCCCGGGGTCACCACCAAGGCCCGGGGGTGGGGCGTGGGCCTTGCCCTGTCCCGGCGGATCGTGGAGGGGGTTCACAAGGGCCGCATCGAGCTCGGGGAGGAGGGGGAGGGTGCCACCTTCCATATCCGGATTCCCTCGGCCCCGGCCAAGGGGAGCTGAAGTGCCTTCCCGCCCGCGCGATTCCCAACCCGAGTCATCCCACCTCGTCTCCCTGAATCCCCAGCAACGAGAGGCCGTAGAGCACTTCCGGGGCCCTCTTCTGGTCCTGGCGGGGGCCGGTTCGGGCAAGACCCGAGTCCTCACCTCCCGGATCTGTCACCTGATCCGACGTCACGGAATTCCCCCCTACCGCATTCTGGCGGTCACTTTCACGAACAAGGCCGCGGGGGAAATGAAGGACCGGATCCGGCGATTCCTGGAAGCGGAGCCCACAGGGATGTGGATGGGGACCTTCCATGCCCTGGGGGCAAGGATCCTCCGGCGCCATGCACCCCTCCTGGGGTGGTCGGAGACCTTCACCATCTACGACGAGGATCAGAGCCTCCGAGAGATGAAGCGGGCCCAGGAGGAGGCCGGGATCGATCCCAAGCGCTGGAACCCCAAGGTCTTCCGGTCCCAGATCAGCGGGGCCAAGAACCGACTCGTCTCCGTCGGGGCGTTCGTGGAGGAGAACGGGGAGAGCTTCGACATCCTGGCCCGGAACGTGGCCCGGGTCTTTCCCCTCTATCAGGAAGCCCTGCGAAACCACGACGCCTTCGACTTCGACGATCTCCTCTTCAAACCCGTGGAGCTTCTCGAGGGCCACCCCCACCTCCTGGATGAGTACCGCCGGCGTTTCTCCTTCCTCCTGGTGGACGAGTACCAGGACACCAACCGGGCCCAGTTCCGCTTTCTGGAGTTGCTGGCGGGGGAGGAGGCGAATCTCATGGTCGTGGGAGACGACGACCAGAGCATCTATGCCTGGAGGGGGGCGGACATCCGGAACATCCTGGACTTCGAGGCCACCTTCCCCACCGCCCGGACCGTACGTCTGGAACAGAACTACCGTTCCTCCCCGAAGATCCTGGAGGCCGCCAACCAGGTCATCAGGGTGAACCGGCAAAGAAAGGGGAAAACCCTCCGCACCGACCGTTCCGGGGGTGAGGTCATCACCCTGGTGGAAACCCTGGATGAGACCGACGAGGCCCGTTGGATCGCCGAGGAGATCCGGGCACGGATGGCCGGGGAACCCGACCGGAACTTCCGGTCCTTCGCGGTGCTCTACCGTACCAACGCCCAGGCCCGGGCGCTGGAGGACGCCTTCCGTCGGGAAGGGACGCCCTACCAGGTCGTCGGGGGGGTGGGGTTCTACGAGCGAAGGGAGATCCAGGATGTCCTGGGTTACCTTCGCCTGATCTCCAATCCTCGGGACGGGGGTGCCTTTGATCGGGTGGTGGGGTATCCCCGGCGGGGTGTGGGAGCCACCACGGTCGCCCGGCTCCGTGCCTGGGCCCGGGAGGAGGGGGTCGGTCTCCTGGAGTCGGCCCGCCGCGCCTCGGAGGTGCCGGGGCTTCCCGCCGCCGGCCGAAAGGGCCTCCAGGACCTTGCGGGGCTGATCCAGCGCTATTCGGCCCGGGCCGCCCTGGCGAAGGTGGGTGTCCTTCTGGAGGAGCTCGTCGAGGAGCTGAAGCTCCTGGACCTCCTCCGGGAAGAGGGGCCCGAGGGGGAGGACCGGGCGGAGAACGTGAAGGAATTGATCGCCGGCGCGATGGATTTCGACTCTGAGCTCAGGGAGGAGGAGGGCCT
>JBFYZD010000263.1:0-5119 GCA_041309685.1 Gemmatimonadales bacterium
AGGGGAACGGGTTCCGCCAGGACGTCACCGACCGGGACGGGATCCGGGTGGACGAGGGCGGGAGCGGGGGGATCGAGGTGCGGATGACGGGAAGCCTGCTTCAGGGGAACGCCGGGGACGGGATGGAGCTGAACGAAGCGGGGATCGGTGACGTGGCGGTCGATATCCGCCTGAGCCGTATCGACGGAAACGGCTCCCAGCCCCAGAACCCGGATCAGCTCGAGGACGGCCTGGACATCGCCGAATCCGGCCCCGGGAGCGTTCGCCTGGACTTCACGGGGGTGGGAACCCAGGCCGGCTCCGTGGAGGACAACGCCGGCCTGGGCATTGTGATCGCCGAGGACGGCTCGGGCGACGTGTTCACGAACCTCGAAGTGGTGGCGGCCACGGGGAACGGGGCCGGGACCCTGGTGGTGACGGAGGATACCGACGCGGAGAACAACCCCACGGAAGGGTCCGGTGGGATCGTGGCCTCCTTCACGGCGGTCACGGCCGGGCAGGCCAGCCGGGACGGGATTCGCCTCAGGGAGTACGGGGTGGGGGACGTCAGCATCACGGCCCGGGGGCTGGATTCCTCGGACAACGGCGGGGACGGAGTCTGGGTGGGGGAGAATGGGATCGGTGGCGTGGTGGCGGACGTGAGAGACTCCTTCTTCGACGACAACGGAAGGGTGCCCCTGGACCCCGATGACCTGGGGAGTGGGCTCGAGGTGGTCGAGTCGGGTTCCGGCACGGTGGACATCCGTCTACTCTCGACCTCCTTCAACCGGAACGCCGATCATGGCCTGGACCTGGGCGAGCAGGGGTCCGGAGAGCTGCGGGGGACGCTGACGGTGGTCTCCGCGGTGAGCAACCAGCGGGACGGGGTACGGCTTTCTGAGGACGGCGACGGGGACCTCACGGGCCAGATCGTGTCCTCCTCCATTCGGAGCAACGGGGACGACGGGATCGAGGCCACCCAGGGCGGAGCGGGCTCGGGGAACCTTCAGTTGGTGAGCGTGACGGTTTCGGGGAACGCCGGGGATGACATCGCCTCGTCAGGGGTGACGGTGACGGAGGCGGGAGGGTAGCCCCGGCCACCCAGGGGAGGCCCCAGGCGGTCCCGGGCTCCTCAGAAGATACGTACCCCCAGGAGAAGGCTCGAACCGATGATGACACCCCACCGGAGTAGCTGGGGCCACAGATTCTGTTCGGACTTCTCCGACACCGTGATCTCGTCCCCGGCCTGAAGGCCCAGTTGATCGAGGGATCGACCTTCGTCCAGGGCGGTCTGCACCTCCGTTCCATCCATCAGATCCAGGTTCCCCCGCCGGACGCGAAGGTCCTCCAGGTCCGCCCGGGGAGATGGCCCCCCCGCCTGCATCAGAACGTCGCTGAGGAGCATCTCCGACGGGAACACGTAAAACCCGGGGCTGCCCACGGCACCCTGGACGGAGAGGCGGATGAGGGATCGGGCGGAAAGCTGCGGATCCCGGACGAAACGGCCGATCTCGGTGGTCAGGTGTTCCTGAAGCTCCGAACGCAGGACGCCTTTCAGCGAGATCCGGCCCATGCCGGGGATGGAAAGGGCCGAGCCCGCCACCACCACGAGGGTATCCGGGAGCACTCCTTCCGGAGCGCCCTCCAGGCGCACCACGATCCGGTCCCCGACCCGGAAATCCCCTTCCTCCAGGCGGGCGCGGATCAGTGCCGCGGAACGGCGGGCGTCGTCCTTGACGCCGCCGCTGTAGCCCGGAGAGGAGGCTACCGACTCGTAACGGGCCAGGAGCTCCTCCAGAGCGCTACGGGTCATCTGGAACTCGGAGGCATCCCATCCCGGAGGGAGCTGTGCCCCAAGGAATCCGGGAAGGACAAGAGCCAGGAAGAGAATGGGGGCCTGGGGAAAGAACTTCATCCGTGAAATGCCAGTTCCGGGAGTCGTGGATGGGAAGCCCTGGCAGAGGGAACCGGGCCCGGAAGGCCAGGCCGTGGAAGCCGCTGCACCTCAACAATATAGATCGGTCTCAACTGGGATCCAACCGGATCGCGCCCCCGGCGGAGGTCAAGCACGATTCTTGCAACTTGATTAATGGGTTTCAGCGTCCCCCTTGACCACTGCGACATGTCCTGGAACGATCCGGCGTTTACGCCCTTGGTGGTCCTCATCGAGGGCCAGGAATGGACCGCCCGCTCCCTGGAGAGCATCCTCAACCCCCATGGATGTGCGGTGTTCAAGGCCTATACCGGCCGGCAGGGGCTGGACGTCCTGAGGCGGCTCATCCCCGACCTGATCCTCGTCGACCGGCACCTTCCGGACATGGCGGCAACCCAGGTATTACGGGAGCTTCGATCGATCTCGACCATTACCGCCTCCACCCCCAGGGGGCTTATCGCCACCTCTCCGGTAAGCCGGGAAGACCGCTTGGCGGCTTTCCAGGAAGGGGCCTGGGAGATTCTCTCCCCCCCCTTCGATCCGGCGGAGCTCACTCTCCGTTTCCACACCTGGATCCAGGCCAAGAGGGACGTGGATATCGCCAGGGAACAGGGGATGCTCGATCCCTTGACGGGGCACTACAACCTCAAGGGACTGTTGCGCCGAATCGACGAGCTTGTTTCGGATGCGTCACGAAGTGAGCGCCACATTTCCGTCCTGGCCGTCGGTCTCCCCGCCGGGACGCGCCTTCAGGACGACCTCGACCCTGAGGAGGTCACCCGTCTGGTGGGGTTGGCCCTGGGCAGGACCATCCGGCTCTCGGATGCGGTAGCCAGGGTGGGCCCCGCCGAGTTTGTCGTCATAGCTCCCGGTACCGACGGAGTGGGCGCAGAGGCCCTGGCAGACCGGGTCCTGGCGGCGGCCGGCACGGACGAGATCGCGTTACGGGCGGGGGTGTTCTCGGCCCGAAGGGGAAAGCGGGAGCCCATAGCCCCTCTGGACCTCCTCAACCGGGCCACCGAGGCCCTTCGCCGGGCGCAATCTGCCGGGGAGGGCCCACTCGTCTTCTCGCACCAACAACTGAACTGAGGTCAAACGGGATCCCATCCCGGGGAAGATCTCAGGGTACCACCGGGGAGGCGGCGTCCTCTTCGGTGGTTTCACCTTCCATGGGTTCGTCGTCCCCGGGGACGTAGTCGGGCAGGTAGTAGGCGTAGTGCCGGTAGTACCCGACCGCCGCCTCCCTGTCAGCGATATCGTTCAGGATTCCCCCCAGGATTCGAACCGGGAGGCGGAGGAAGGTCTCCAGCTTCCCCCTGGCCAGATCCTTGTTGGTGGCGCCCGAACGCATGACCAGGATCAGATTCCCCGTGTGGGCTCCCAGCACGAAGGCATCGCTCCCGGCGGCCATGGGGGGACAATCCACGATGATGACGTCGTAGCGAGGCTTCAGGGCCGCCAGCACCTGCTGCATGCGGCCGGAGCTCAGCAGCTCAGGGGAAGCGGCCCTCCTGGAGCCGGAGGGGAGGAGGTCCAGGTTCTCATACCCGGTAGGCTTGATCACCGAGTTCCGGACCCTCCCCTCCAGCAGGTCCGTAAGGCCCGGTTTGCGTTCCCGGTCGAAGAGCTCGTGGAGGTCGCCCCGGCGGGTATCGCCATCGATGAGGAGGGTGGCCTGGCCGAGCTGGGCAAAGGCGATTCCGAGATTCCCCGATACGAAGGTCTTTCCTTCGTCCTGGTCGGGGCTCGTGACGGCGACCACGATGGGTCGGGTGGCGCCGTGGGCGAACTCGGTACGCATCCTGATGTCCCGGAACGCTTCGAAGACCGCGTGGGAGTTCTCATTCCGCCCCGTCCTGAGCCGGGGTACCACCCCCAGGATTTCGATTCCCAGGTCGTCGCTCACATCGGAGAGGTAGCGGAAACGGGGGTCCATCTTGTCCATGGCCATCGCCCCCGCCACCCCCAATCCCAGGAACCCGAAAAAGGCCAGGGCCGCCATGGGGAGGCGCGGATCGGAGGCCGGCACGGAGGGAACCCGGGTGGGGGAGAGGATCCTGATGTCCGGGATGCTGCTCTTCTCGGCAAGCTCGGCTGTCGCGTGACGTTCCCGGAGGTTCTGATACAGGCGACCGGTGATGTCGACCTGGCGCTCCAACCTGGCCTCCTCGATGGCCCGGGGAGGGATCTGTTGCAGCTCGCCCGAACGGTCCTCCAGAACCCGTCTCAGCTCCCTTTCCCGGGTTTCAAGCTCTGACATGAGCGTGCGGGTCAGGCGAGGGAGGGTCAGCGTCTCAAGGTCCCGTATGTCCTGCTGCAAGACCCGAACGGGTTGGTAATCCTCGGTATACCGCTGAAGGAGGGACCGGAGCTCGGCGCGCTTCTGGGTGAGGTCCTCCAGGGCCCCCATGAGCTGGGAGGAGCTACCCACGGCGGGGATCAACTCGAAGGATTCCACCCGGATCCCGTCCTCGGGAATGGAGTCCAGGATGGCGGATAGGCGCCCGATGTCCCGGGACAGAACCTCCGCTTCCAGGCGCCGGTTGAAATAGTCCGTGAGGACGGGCCCCCGGGTCTGCTCCAGCCCGGACGCGATGGGGGCCGACTCCTCCGCGGGGAGGATGATGGTTTGCACCCGGAACGACTCCAGGCTGTTCTCAGCCTGCTCCAGCTCCGCCTGGACGGTGGAGAGCTGCTCCCCCAGGATGATCGTCAGCTCGTCCAGCTTCCCCTTCTTCAGGTCCGCCGCCACGCTGACGTGCTGTTCCATGACGGACTGGAGGATCGAGGCGATTCGCTCAGGGTTGGTGCCTGTGTAGCCCAGGCGGATGAAGTTCCCCATCCTGTCCATCTGAGCTTCCAGCCGGTCCGAGAGCTGACGGGCGGCGTCCCGGGGATGCATGATGCCGAACCGAACGACCCGTCCTGGAGCCAACAGGGGCGCGGGTGGGGTCCAGACAAACCCGAGGTCCGCACCTATCGAAGCGCCTGGCACCCCGGATCCAATCTGACGTCCGTCCTCGAAGGTCAACGTCCACCCGGCCGGTTCCTCCTCGGAAACCTCCAGGACGAAATTCCCCGGGAGGAACTGCTCCGAAAGCCGGAAATCCCGGAACAGGTCGAAATCCTCGTCCCTGACCCGGATGTACAGGCGTTCCTGAACCACCACCGGGTCAAGAACCGCGTAGGATTTCAACAGCTCGATCC
>JBFYZD010000264.1:0-18720 GCA_041309685.1 Gemmatimonadales bacterium
CGAGCCCAGGAGGAGGAAGGGATTGGTGGAGATGACCTGGGTATGGGGGACGGGGTTCCTGGTGCCTTCCGCTTGGGCACGGGCCTGACCGGGCAGGGCCGAAACCAGACCGGTGACCAGCGTGATCAGGACCTTCAAGGAGATTCTCATGGCCCGCGTTCCTTTCGTGTAGTGCTCCCCACCCATGAGTGACACGCTCCCGATCCCCGGGACTACCAACGGAACGGTCCCCCTCACGCTCAATCCCCCCCCTCCCCGCACCGGAAAGACCCCAGGATGGTCTCGAGCTGGAGGATGTACTCCCATTTGTCCTTTCCGGGAGCGTACAGCCAGGCGTCCAGGAGGTAGAGGCGGTCCTGGGTGGGGCAGGTTACGGTCCACAGGATGAAGGGCCCCGCCGCAGGCCAGGTGGACTCCGGAGGGTTGAGCCATGCCCCCCTCACCTCGAAGACCTGCATGGTCCCCAGGGCCAGGGACCGGGTTCGGAGGCTCTCCCGATCCACCACCTGGGGGTAGGTGTAGGAGGTCTGGGAAAGGAACTCCTTCCAGGCCACCAGGGAGTCCACCGGAAGGTCGGCGGGGATGGGGGTGCGCCAGGTCACGGCGAGTTGCCGGATGAGCTCCGCAGGGCTGGGGTTGTCGTTCCTGAACCAATAGAGGGAGTCCTGACTGCCCCGGCGGTACACTTCGGGGAGGAGGACGCTGAATCCGGCTGCGGTCCGGAGAGAGTCGGCCAGGGCAAGGTTCTCGCCGCTCACGAACATCCGAACCCGAGCGTTCTCCCGGAACCGCTGCTCCAACCGCCGGTGAACCTCCCCCACGAGGGAGAAGACCTGGGACGGGACGTCCCCGGTGGAATCCACCAGGGCCAGGGTCACCACCTGGTTCCGTGCCCAGACATCCTCCATCTCGAAGACCCCGGGCACCGCGAGGGTCACCGTGTCATCCAGGTAGGCCAGGGCCTCGGCCATCCAGGGGTGCTCTCGGCTCCCCACCAGGATTTCCTCCTTGAACTGCCGCTTGAAGCTCCAATCCGGGCTCGTGGGATCGTCGTAGTTCAGGCTGAAGGTCCGCTCGTCCCTCAGGGTGAACACGTCGGGGGAGAGGACGGCGAGCACCGAATCCCCGATCTCGGGCCACCACTCCGGGGGGGCCGCAACGATGACGGCGTTGGAGTCTCCGTAGGCCAACCCCTTGTCGCAGGCGGTCACCGAAAGGGCGAAGGAAGAGAGAAGGAAGAGGAGGAGGGCCTTTCTCATGGTGGTGTTCCTTTCCAGGGCCGGGTCGGGGATCCCAGGTCACCTCTACCTGAGGATTGTACCGCCGGGATGCCCGAGGGTTCAAATGGAGTGGGACGCGGGCCCCCTTCCCGGGCCCCGGAGTCCTCCGTGCCTACCCCCTGCCCAACCTCTCGGCGATCCGGGTGGAGGTGGGTGTCACGGACAGTCCCCCCAGCGCCGTGCACCGTAGCGTAAGGGGGAGGCTCCGGCCCACCGCGTCCATGGCGCCGATGACCTCATCCAGGGGAATGACGGGATCGTACCCGGCCAGGGCCATGTTGGCGGAGGCGAGCGCGTTGGATGCCCCCAGGACGTTCCGGCCCAGGCAGGGGACCTCCACCCGGTTGGCCACCGGGTCACAGATCATCCCCAGGGTGTTCTGCAGGGCCAGGGAGGCGGCGGCCAGCGCCTGGCGCGCACTTCCCCCGGACAGGGTCACCAGCGCCGCGGCGGCCATCCCCGACCCGGCGCCGCACTCGGCCTGGCACCCGCACACCTCGGCGGCGAAGGTGGAGCGCGCGGCGATGAACACCCCGACGATTCCCGCGGCCAACATCCCCCGGGCCGTGTCCTCGCGGGTGGCGCCGAGGTGGTGGGCGGCAGCGAGACAGGCCCCGGGAAGGGCGCCGCAGGCGCCGGCGGTGGGAGCAGCCACGATGACGCCCATGGAGCTCTTCACCTCCATGAAGGCCGTCACGTAGAGGATCATCCGGTTGAGGAGGCCCGCGTCCAGGAGGGAACCCTCTTCCATGGCGGTCCGGAAGAGGCCCGCCTGGGGTCCCAGGATGCGGTCGGAGTACTCGGTGCCTGCCAGGCCCTCCTCCAGGGAGTGCTCCAGGACGGCCACGATCTCGACCATCCGCCTCAGCACCTCGTCCTGGCCGATGCCTCCCCGGGCTGCTTCGTAGTGGGCCGCCAGCTCCCAGAGGGCCAGACCCCGGTGGCGATCGTATTCCTCCAGTCCGGCCGCCGAGAGGAAGGGCACCTTCAGGTCGCTGCGCGATTGGATGGGGAGGACCGGCGAGAGGGTCCGGATGTCGCGGACGCCGGAGTGCCGGCGGAGCCGGGCGAGGGTCTCCGGGGAGAGGGGGGCGCGGGTCCTGATCTCAAGCAGGCGGGAATCGCCGCCATCCCGAAGGCGGACCTCCTCCACGGGGACACCGCCCTCCAGCACCTCCGCCTCCAGGCGCTCGGGGAAAGCGCCCGCGGGGGCAAAAAACACCAGCGTCTCGTGGTAGTCCCCCTCCAGGTCCAGGAGCACCCCGTCCAGCTCCACCACCCGGATCATCCCGCCGCCCGTGGAGAGGGCGGTCATCCGGTGTTCCCCGGCGCCGTTTCGAAGCGTCAGGCGGTAGGTGTTGGGATGGAAGGCGGGAAAATCGGTGATGCGGATCTCCACGCCGATCCCCGCTTCCCGGATGGCCCGGGCTGACCCGACCAACCTGGCGTCGTCGGCCTTCCACCCCAGGAGTCCCCCGAAGAGACCCATGTCGGACCCCTGGCTCTCGTGGGTGGTGGCCAGGGACCCGGTGGGATGGAACTCCACCAGGACCTCCCGGAGATCCCCGCCCATGAGCTCCCGGGCCATCCTCCCGATCCGCACGGCGGCGGCGCAATGGGAGCTGGAGGGCCCTCGCATCACGGGCCCGATGACGTCGTTGAAGATGCTGGGGTAGGACCCCCCCCCGACGGTGGGTAGCTCGACCATGCCTGCTCCTCCCTCTGCTCCCGTTACGCTACCCCGGGCGCCCTTACCGGATGGGCGCGGCTGGCCGGGCGTCAGGCCGGGATCTCCTCCTCGTCGTCGTCCCACCCCTCCTCGCCGGGGGACTCGGGCATGGCCGCCGGGATCTTGGTCACCGGAAGGAGGACAGTGAACGTCGTGCCCTCGCCGGGCTCGCTCTGGACCCGAATATCGCCACCGTGCTGCTGAACGATCCCGAGGGACACGGATAGGCCCAGACCCGTGCCCTTCGCCCCCGGCTTGGTGGTGAAGAAGGGGTCGAAGATGCTGGAAAGGAGGTGATCCGGGATCCCCGTTCCCGTGTCGGTGAACGCGAAGGAGACGAAATCGCCCCCCCGGGTCCCGGTGATGGAGATGGTGAGCGTGCCTCCCCCGGACATGGCGTCCAGGGCATTGAGGACGATGTTCAGGAAGACCTGGACCAGCTGCTGGAAGTCCCCATGGATGGAGGGGAGGTTCTGGTCCACCTCCCCCTTGACCTTGACCTTGGCCAGCTTGATCTGGTTGGTGGCGAGCTGGAGGGTCTCGTCCACGAGCCGCCGGGGCTGGATGGAGGCCGCCTCCATGTTCGACTCCCGGGCGAAATCGAGGAGGTTGCGAACGATCCTCCGCGCCCGATCGGATTCCCCCACCAGGTCGTTGACCATGTCCAACCGCTCTTCATCCGCGAGATCCTCGTAATCCTCCTGGAGGGAGGCGGCGGTGAGCATGATGTTGTTGATGGGGTTGTTGAGCTCGTGGGCGACCCCCGCCGTGAGCGTCCCCACGGCCTTGAGCTTGTGGGCCTGCACCAGCAACTCCTGGCGGTGCGCGAGCTGGATCATCATGTGGTTCACGGCCACGGCGAGGTGGGAGAACTCGTCGTGGTACTTCCGCACCGGCGTGATGGGGGTGAAGTCCCCGTTGGCCACTCGTTCGGCGGTCCTCATCATCCGGTTCAGGGGCGCGAGCATCTGCCGCGTGATGAAGTAGACCAGGTAGGTGATGAGCAGGAGAAGGACCGCCAGAAAAGCCAGCGGGATCCTCTGGGAGATCCTGAGCATGTTCTCGGCGGCCTGGCGCTCCCGGTCCACCAGGATCTCCGCCACCGTCACCATCTCGGCGCCATGCTCCCGCAGCCCGGCCTCGAACTCCGCGTATTCGGGGAAGCCCCAGGGCGCTTCGTTCCGATCCAGCTCCCGGAGGCCGGTCATGAGCCGCCGGTACTCCTGGAGGTGGTCCGCCATCTCCTGGAGGTCCCGCTCTCCGATGACGGTCCTGATGTTCCCTCGCTCGCGATCGAGGATCTCCTCCGCCGCGTCCACGTGCAGGAACACGTCAGGCAGGTTCGTGCGGTAGAGGAAGTAGTTCTTCTCGAAGCGGCGCGCCTGCTGGATCTCGAAGGTGTAGCGATCCACCGCCACCGTGAAATCGAGCTTGTCCTTGATCCTGGAGAGGGTGATGACGGAGGCCGCGGCCAGGCCCACGCTCAGGAAGAACCAGGCGGCGAAGCCCACCGTGAGGCGGGCCCGGATGGAGAAGCCAGGGCGGTCCTGGAGGGCCTTCTGCGCCCGCTCCGCCATGACGGAGAGCTCGGACAGGGCTTCGCGCTCGTGGGTGTTCATCGCGACTCGGCGAGCCGTGGAGTGCGGCTCCGTTCCCGGACCCGGCGGGCCGGTGCCAGGGACTGGGTATGTCCTACAGGATGCCCCGGTGCCCGAGGGAGAGGGCGGCCTTGTTGATGACGGCCCGCAGCTCCTTGGGCTTGAAGGGTTTGGCGATGAAATCGAAGGCGCCCTTGACCAGGGCCTCCCGGGCCACCTCCACGGTGGCATACCCGGTGATGAGGATGACCCGGGTGTTGGGGCAGGCGGACATGACGTGCTCCAGGACCCCGATGCCGTCCACCTCCTCCATGCGAAGGTCGGTGACGACGATGTCGAAGCTCTGCTCCTTCAAACGGGCCAGAGCCAGCGTGGGGTCCACGAAGGCCTCCACCTCGAATCCGTGCTTTTCCAGCGCGGGCGTGAGGCGTTTGCCCACGATGGGCTCGTCGTCCACGATCAGGACGCGGAGCTTTTCGCCCGGTCCGCCCTTTCCTGGGTCGCCACGGTCTGACGTCGTTCCCTGTTCCATTCCCTCTCCTTGGGGCTCGCTGCCCCACTCATCCCTCACCACCATGATCTTGTCGAGGGCGAGCCTCGATCTTCTTTCGATGTCCAACCCGGTCGCCCCGAACCCCATGTCCGGTACTCCCGCCTCGGCGAAGGAGATCCTCACCATCCAGTCGTCGATGGTGGTCTTCTTCTTCTCGTCCTGCTCGGCCATGACGTCGGTCCTCCTCGTAGGGATCGGGAGGGGTTCCCTGTCCGCGCCGCGACCCCCTCCAGGGGTGGCGAGCCCGGCAGGCTTCCGCAGCTATGCCGCTTCCAGAGCCTCGCCCGGGGTTATCAGCGTCTGCTGGATCTGCCGCCTCTGGCGATAAGCCTTCACCACGTTATAGAGGATGATGGCCATTCCGGCCCCGCCTGCCACGAAAAGGAGGGCCTTGCTGACCGTGTTGAAGTAGGGGTCCAACGCCGGGTCCATGTTCGTCCACCCGACCTGCCGCAGGTAGATGGGCACGGCCACGGCCCGGCTGACCACGCACAGGAGGATGATGACGGCCGTGACCAGGCGGATCATCACTTCCTTCACGACCTTCACGCCGTAGGCGCCGATGTAGATCCCGACGAGGGAGCCCAGGTACATGAGCATGGTGAGACGGAGGTCCACCAGTCCCTGGTAGGCATAATTGACGGCACCCCAGGCTCCCATGAACTGAGCCAGGTAGAGCTCGGATCCCGCCGCCACCGCCGTGGGAACCCCGAGCAGGTAGATCATCGCCGGCACCCCGATGAACCCTCCTACCCCGATGGCTCCCGCCAGGTACCCCGTGGCCAGGCCGGCCGCCATGATGATCCAGAGGGAAACCCTCACGTCCGCCACCTTCAGGTAGACGTAGGGGGGGAGGTAAAGGCGCGAGAGCCAATCGGTGAGCATCCGGGAGGGCGCCGCCTCCTCGTCCTTCTTCTTCCCCATGACATCCTTGAGCATGGAGAGGGCCACGAAGGAGAGGATCACGATGAAGACCGCGGAGATGTACAGATCCGAGACCCCCGAACCGCCGCCGGCGCCGTGACTGTCTCCCCCGATGCGGAAGAGGGTGCTGTTGACCCACACCGCGAACCAGGTCCCTACCAGGGAGGTGGCGACCATGAAGAGGGAGAGCCGCTTGTCCACGTTCCCCATCTTCCCGTGGTGCCGGCTCCCCACCATGGCCTTGCCGAACTTGTGGGTGATGTTGCTGGCCACAGCCACCACCCCGGGGGTGCCCAGGTTCATCATGCCCGGGGTCATGAAGAAGGCCCCACCCGAGCCGATGAACCCACTCAGGGTGCCGCCGATGAACCCCAGGATCACCACCTGGATGACCGTACCCAGGTCCAGAGTGATGTACTGTCCAAAGAGCAGAGACTGCATGGAGTTCAGAGCTCCTCTTGGTTACTCCATCTTGATCAGCTTGAGGAAGGTCCCCGCTACCATGCCGTAGGAGAACGCTACCACCGGAATGAAAAGGACCAGAACCACGGCCACGAGGACCTTCGGCATCCACTCGACCCTGCCCAGGAAGGTGCCCTGGACGGCCTCGGCATACCAGCCGGTCTGGGCCATGAACGCCAGGACGGCCTCCTGGTTCGTGAACACCAGGAAGAAGAGGAGGATGGTCACGGCGAGGAAGAACCCGGCCTTGATCGCGTCCTTCCGGCCGAAGAGGTACTGGCTGCCCAGCTCTTCGGAGACCACCACGGGTGCCCGGATCCGGTCGCTCAGGAAGCTCCTCAGGTCCCGGGTGGCCCTGAGGCGGGCACCGTGCCCCTTGGAAAGGAAGACGTCCCCCACCACCACCAGGGTGTAGGGGATGGTCCGGTCCAGGGCCTCCACCAGCCGGTCGCGGCTGCCGAACACCGAACGGCCGCCGCCGGAGCGCCCCACCTGGGCCAGCTCATCCAGCGTATCCTGGAGCCCCCCGTCCGCGGGCCGGTCCTCCGCCTCGTCGGCCTCGATGCCACCGTCGTACTCCTTCCCCTTCCCGCCGGTGACCACGGCACCTTGAGCCCTCGATTCCGCCGCCACCCCCGCGGGGGCCGCCGTCCCGGCGGTGAAGGCTGCGGTTCCGTTCTCCGGAGGCTGCGCCCCTTCCGGGGCCATGCGCACCAGCTCCACCGCGGCGTTCCATTTGGTGGCGATCTCCACCACCTTGCGGTAGAGGTCGGAGGCGGGCCGGAACTCCTCCTGGATCCAGAGGAGGTTGGCCGTGGCCATGGTGATGCGGAGGTCCCGGATCTCCGCTATCCCCTCCAGGATGGACGGGATGAAACCGGCGATTCCCGCGTCCTGGGGCGTGTAGCTCACGGTGACGACACCGGCATCGGCCCGGACCTTCAGGTTGGCGCTGAAGGTCCTCTTGTCCCGGGCCAGGGCGAGCCGGGCGTTGGCCCCCAGGAATAGGTCCTGCATTGCCTGCCTGGAGGCCGGCGTCATCTGGAAATCGGGGAGCTGGGCCATCCCCACCAGCGCGGCGGCGGCGTTCTCCACCGACATCTGCTGGAGGTTGACGATCATGTCGTAGTTGATGGGCTCCTCCACGGCGATCCCGTACATGGATCGCACCCACCGGGCCCGGTCCTGGTCCACCTCCGTCACGTACCGGAGGGCCTTCTCCCGCTCCAGCCCCATGGAGTTCATGATGGTCTGGACCCGGTACTCCATGTCCCGGACCACCCGGACCCTCATGACGTGGGAGACCCCGGGGAGGAGGAGATGCCCGGTGCGGCCGTAGTAGACCAGGTCTCCCTGCATGGCCCGCCCGCACAGGAAGGCCCGGGAGAACGCCAGGTACTGGTCCCGTTCCCGGGCCAGCCGCTCCGTGAAGGCCCCCGCCTTGATCATGGCCATTTCGAGCTTGCCCACCTGGATTCCCTCCCGGGTGGCGGCCTCGATGAGGTCCTCACGGCATAGGCAGGGGTAGCCCATCTTGGTGGACAGGCGCTGTGCCAGATCCTTCCCGCCACCGTAGGTCCCCATGGACACCGAGATGATCTGCATGGACTGCTCCTCCCCTTCCCGGCGAGGCCCGACGAGGAATGGCCAGCCGTTCGAAGCCCTCTCGAGCTGCGCGGCCGAGGGGTACCCCCCTCAAAGAACAACGCGGTGGAGTATAGGGTGACCCGCGGGGGATGGACAGGGCCCGCATCCGCCCTCCCCGGAGGCCTCGGGGGAGGGCGGGTGGGTGAGGCCGGGGAGGGGAGGGCCCTACTCCGCTCTGAGCGCCCTTACCGGGTCCACCCGGCTGGCCCGGCGGGCCGGCACCAGCGCTGCGGCCAGGGCCACGGCCGCCAGGACCGCCGGCACGCCGAGGAAGGTCACGGGGTCCAGGGCGCTGATTCCGTAGAGGAAGCCACGGATCACCTGGGCCAGGCCCAGGCTCAGGAGCCACCCCAGGAGGATTCCTGCCGCCACCGGGCTCATGGCTCCTCTGAGCACCATGCCCACCACCTGCCCTGCGTTCGCCCCCAAGGACATGCGGATCCCCATCTCCCGGGTCCGGCGCGATACGCTGAAGGCCACGGAGCCATAGAGCCCCGTGGTGGCCAGGATCAGGGCCAGGAGGCCGAAGGCGCCCAGGAGCGCCGCGGCGGCCCTGGGGGGAAAGAGCTGGATGGAGAGGTGCTCCGGGAGGGTCTTGGTCTCCATGATCACCAGGCGGGGGTCCACCTCCCGGATCATGCGCCGTAGCTGGCCGGCGATCTGGGCGTCCGGCAGCGTCCCCCGGGCGATGATCTGGGCGCCCACCGGCGTCGCCTGGGGCCTGGCCAGGTACACGTAAGGCTGGAACTCCTCTCCGAGGGTCCAGACCTTCGTGTCACCCGCCACTCCCACGATCCGGTAGGGCGTGTCCCGGCTTCCGCGACGGATCTCCTTTCCCAGGGCGCTTTCCCCAGGCCAGTAACGCCGGGCCGCCGCCTCGCTCACGATGGCCACCGCCTCGGATCCGGCCCGGTCCTCGGAGGTGAAGGCTCTTCCCGCCACCATGGGAATCCCCATCACGTCGAAGTAGGTGGCGGACACCAGGTTGTAGCGGATGTCGATGTACTCCTCCCCCGGTTGGGGCTCCACGCCCGGGATCACCCAGTTGGTGGTCTGGAGCCCGATGCCCAGGGGGAGCATCTCCGCCGTGGCCACCCGGTCCACTCCGGGGATGGCCAGGGCCCTCTCCTCCAGCGTCCGGATGATCGATTCCGTTTCCTCCGTGTCCGCGCCGATCATGTTCACCAGCACCCAGGCCACGGCCCCGTCCCGGGCCGAGAACCCGAGGTCCATGTCCTGGGCCGAGGAGAGGCTCCGCAGAAAGAGGCCCGCTCCCAGGAGGAGGAGGGTGGAGAAGGCGACCTGCGTCACCAGAAGGACCTTCTGGAGGGTGATGCGCCGCCGGCTACCGGTCACCGCCCCGGCCTCGTCCTTGAGCGTGGGGGCCAGGTCGGGCCTGGTGGACTGGAGGGCGGGAACCAGACCGAAGAGGAGGCCGGCCGCGCCGGAGACCAGGGCGGTGAAGAGGAGCACCCGGCCGTCCAGGACGAACTGGAGGTTCAAGGGGAAGGGTATGGGGGGTTGGAAGGTCACAAGCGCCTTCAGGACCGAGCGCGCCACCAGGAGGCCCGCGGCGCCGCCCACGAGCCCCAGGAGGAGGGTCTCCGCCAGGAGCTGGCGCACCAGGGCCCCTCGCCTGGCCCCCAGGGCCAGCCTCAGGGCGATCTCCTTGCGCCGGCCTGACGCCCGGGCCAGGAGGAACCCGGCCAGGTTCACGCAGGCGATGAGGAGGACCAGGGCCACCGCTGACAGGAGAAGGGCCGCGGCACCCTTCAAGGGTCCGTCGACGATGGGGTGGATGGAGACCTGGGACGTGGGAAGGACGCTGAACTCCTTCCCCTTCCACGAGTCCGGGTAGGCGGCCTGGTGCTGGGCGCTCATGGCCGCCAGCGCCGCCCTGACCTCCTCCAGGGTGACGCCCGGCTGGAGGCGGGCCCGGATGAGCACCGACTGGCTCCCGCGGCTGTCGAACTGGTAGCCGTCCCCGTCGAAGCTCAGGGCGCCGGCCATCTGGTAGGGAGCCCACATGTCCATGGTGAACCCGGGGGCGGTGAGGCTCTGGACCTCCCTGGGGGCCACCCCAACCACGATGAAGGGCGTCCCTCCCACCCGGAGGCTCCGCCCCAGGACGGAAGCGTCGCCGCCGAAACGGCTTTGCCAGAAGGAGTGCCCCAGAACGACCACCGGGTGGGTCCCCGGGGTCCGGCCCTCCTCGGGCACGAAGAACCTCCCCAGGGCGGGTTGGATGCCCAGGACGGCGAAGAGGTCGTGGGTCACCAGCTCCCCCACGACCGGGTCCGTGGCCTCGTCGGTTTCGTAGCGGGAGAGGAAGGCCTCGTATCCCGCCACCCCGCTGAAGAGGTCGGTCCGCTCCCGCAGGTCCATGAGGTCCGGCACCGAGGAGACGCTGTAGGGATAGCCCTGGTTCGCCTCGCTGGTGTAGACCTCCACCAGCTCCTCCGGCGCCCTCATGGGGACGCCCCCCAGGAGGATGGTGTTGACGATGCTGAAGATGGCGCTGTTGGCCCCGATCCCCAGGGCCAGGGAGAGGACGGCGACGGCGGTGAAAGCGGGGTTCCTGGCCATGCGCCGCAGCGCGTAGCGGAGGTCCTGGGCCAGGGCGTCGAAGCGGTCCATCCAGCGGTGGCTTCGCTCCCGCGCCGCCGCGTGCCGCCGCGCCTCCCTTTCGTATCGCTCCAGATCCCCCATGACCTCTCTCGCTTTCTTCCAGGCCTCCTCCCTCACCATGCCCCGGGCCATGAGCCCCTCCGCCTCCTCTTCCAGGTGGGCCTGTATCTCCTCGTTCACGTCCCGGGCCGGGTCCGGCCGGAAGCTACCCGCTCGGAAGCTCCTCCTCATGGCTCAGCCCTCCACCTTCCCCAGCACCGCGGCGACGGCCCGGGCGTGTTCCTGCCAACGGGCCAGCTCCTCCTCCAGAGCCGCGCGCCCGCTCTCCGTCAGGCGGTAGAAGCGGGCCCTTCGGCCCGTCTCCGTCTCCCCCCACTCCCCGGCGATGAGCCCCTTCCGGTTCAGCCGGTGCAGCGCGGGATACAGAGCGCCCTGCTCCACATCCAGGACGCCCCGGGAGCGGCCCCGGATCCAGTGGGCGATACGGTACCCGTGCATCGGCTCGCCGCTGAGCACCTGGAGGATCAGGAGCTCGAGGGTACCGGTGTAGAGATCTCCCGCCATGGATGCCCTCCCCTGGAAGGTGGACGCCTAAGTCTCTTAGGCGTCCTACGGGGGGCGGCCCGGGCGGGTTTCGTCCGGGCCTGGCTCGGCGGTCCCGCGGGTGCCCGGACGGGATCGCCCCGTGCGATCCCACTGCCGGCCGCTCGGCTCAGAAGGTGGGGGGAAGGTCCTGGGGTTCGGGGCGCCACCAGGGCTCCTCGCCGCGGACCCGGCCCTCCGGGGCGCCATCGTCGAACGGAATGCCCTCCGCCTCCAGTCGAGCCCTCTGAAGGGGGCCGGCGCCCGCGGGGAGCTTGTACGTGGAAAGGCCGCCGCTTCCGTTGACCACCCGCCACCAGGGTAGATCGGTGTCGGGGGGAAGGCTGTGGAGGATCCACCCCACACCCCGGGCGGCCCGGGGCTGGCCCGCCATGGCCGCCACCGCCCCGTAGCTGGTGACCTTCCCGGGAGGGATGCGGGCGACGACTTCGAGAACGGCTGCCTGGAAAGGGGTCATGGGGCAAGCTTATGTTAGGGGACGCACCGTCGGAAGGGACGGCTGAGGGGGCGGCCCTCGGAGACCCCATCCTCGACCCGGGGAAGGAAGGGCCGAGCCCTCCCCCCGGGAAAGGAGCCCCATGAGCTACAGGCCGCTCCCCAGCCACGCCCACTCCGACGTGGCGGACCAGGGGCCCAACCACGACCATTTCCACGGCAGCCTGGTGGACCGGAAGGCACAGCGGCTCCACATGCGCTGGGTCCTGGGGATCACCGCGGGGTTTCTGGTGGCGGAGGTGGTGGGGGGGATCCTCTCCAACTCCCTGGCCCTCCTGGCCGACGCCGGCCACATGTTCACCGACGTGGCGGCCCTGGGCCTCTCCCTTCTGGCCATGCGCATGGCTCAGCGGCCCCCCAGTCCGACCAAGACCTACGGCTACGTTCGCCTGGAGATCCTGGCGGCGCTGGCGAATGGAGCCGCGCTCCTCCTCATCGCCGGGTTCATCTTCAAGGAGGCGCTGGGGAGGCTGAGCACCCCACCCTCGGTGGACGGGCCCCTCATGTTGGCCGTGGCGGTCGTGGGCCTGGGCGTGAACGTGGCCGGGGCGGCGCTCCTCCGGTCCCACGCCGGGGAGAGCCTGAACGTCCGGGGGGCCTATCTTCACGTCCTGGGAGACCTTCTGGGCTCGGTCGGGGCGATCACGGCCGGCGTCCTCATCATGACGAAGGGGTGGATGCTGGCGGATCCGGTGATCTCCATGGTCATCGCATCCCTGATCCTCGTGGGCGCCTGGCGGCTGGTCCGGGAGGCGGTGGATATACTGCTGGAGGCGGCGCCCCGGGGGATGGACGTGGAGGAGTTGGTAGGGACGCTGCGGGACATCGAGGGGTTGAAGGAGCTCCACGACATCCATGTGTGGACCCTCACCTCCGGGTTCGTGGCCATGAGCGGCCACGGGGTCATCGACGACCTGACCATGCACCGCCGGATCCTGGACGACATCAACCACCGCTTGAACCTGAGGGGGATCTCCCACGTGACCTTCCAGCTGGAGCCGCGGCCCCTCCTCCAGATCGAGGAGGGCCCTCCCGCGCGATGACGCCGGCTTCCGGCACCGGGAGGCGGGCCCCGGGGGTGTGTCCTTGACAACCCCCAAACCCCTTGTACCTTCGCGGTTAATTGGCCGGTGTTTTTCCACCGCCGGCGGAAATCCCGGCAGCACAGGAGAGGAGCATGCAGGACGGCGGGGTCTGGACCCAAGAAGAGTCTGGGTATCCTCTGGAGCTTCTGGCCTGGGACGAGGATGACGAGGAGGAGGAAGGGGACTGGGACGAGGAGGACCTGGACTGGGACGACGAGGAGGGTGAGGACGATCTGGACGAGGATTGGGAGGAGGAGGAGGACGAGGACTGGGAGGATTGGGACGAGGATTTCGAGGAGGACGAAGAGGACGACTTCTTCAACCGGAAGAAGCCGGGTCGTTCCGACTGGGACTGACGCGCGCTCGCCCCGCTGGTCTGTCAGGAAGCACGGAGGCCGCCCCGACCCGGAAGGGTGGGGGCGGCCTCGTTCGTAGGTGAGGGGGGTCGACTCCGGGGCCGCTTCCGAGGGAGTCCCGGGGCCGGAGGCGGCCTCCTTCCCTCAGCGCTCGATGGGGGCCCGGACCAGGTTTCCCCACTCGGTCCATGATCCGTCGTAGTTCCGCACGCTCCCGAAGCCCAGGAGATAGGTCAGGACGAACCAGGTGTGCGAGGAGCGCTCCCCGATGCGGCAGTAGGCGATGATGGGGTCCTCCCGGGAAAGCCCCTGCTCCTCCATGTAGATCCTCTCCAGCGCCTCGGCGTCCAGGAAGGTATGGGTCTCCGCATCCACGGCCCGGGCCCAGGGGACGTTCCTGGCGCCGGGGATGTGCCCCCCCCGCAGGGCTCCTTCATTGGGATAGTCGGGCATGTGGAGGCGGGTCCCGCTGTACTCCTCGGGGCTCCGGACGTCCACCAGCTTCCCCCCCACCTTCACCTGGGCCAGGGCGTCCTCCCGGAAGGCCCGGATCGGCTCCTCGTTGCGCTCCCCCACCCTGATGTTCCCCTCCGGGTAGACGGGCCTTTCGTCGGTCATGGGACGTCCCTCCGCTTCCCACCGGGACCTGCCGCCGTCCATGATCTTCAGGTTGGGGATGGCGAAGAGCTGAAAGACCCAGAAGGCGTAGCAGGCCCACCAGTTGTCCTTGTCGCCGTAGAGGACCAGGGTGGTGTCGGCGTTCACGCCGATCCCCCGCAGGAGGGCCTGGAGCTGGCCCCGGCTGATGTAGTCCCTGGTGACCGGGTCGTTCAGGTCGCTCACCCAGTCCACTTTCACCGCCCCGGGGATGTGCCCCATCTCGTAGAGGAGCAGGTCCTCGTCGGACTCGATGATCCGCACGCGGGGGTCGTTGAGGTGATCGGCCACCCATCCGGTGGAGACCAGGACCTCCGGATGGACGTAGCCCCGCTCGTGGATGGGCCTGGGGGTCTTCTCGGACATGGGTGTGCCTTCCCTTTCCCGTTGCGTTGCTGGGTTCCCTGACGGGACGGTGCCCCGCCGGAGAGGCGGAGGGCACCTTCCTACCCGCCTGGACCCCGGAGGTTCGTTCCGGCCCTCCCCCCGCCGGACCTCGAAACAAAAGGACCATTGCGCTCCGTATGGTCGGATTCAGTATTGAAGCGAAAATAATTCTTCGCGGCAGCTAATTACAGAACAGGAGGAAGTACCCTTGAAGCGCGTCCTGAAATGGGCCGGCGCTATGGTCGTCGGCGTGGTTGGTGTCCTGGTCCTGGCATCGGCGCTGGTCTACTTCCAGAGCCAATCCCGGCTGAACCGGGTGTATTCGGTGAGCCCCCCGCCGGTGAGGGCAGCGGCGGCCGCCCCCTCCCCCAACGGGGGTGAGGGGCTTCCGGCCGGGAGGATCGGCGGAGGCGTGGAGACGGATTCCGATGCCAACAGGGCCTCCGCTCCCGATGCCGGGCTCGTGGCGTGGGGTGAGCACATCGCCGCGACCCGCGGGTGCGGGGACTGCCATGGAGCGGACCTGGGCGGGGCGGTCTTCGCCGAGGCCATGCCGGTCATGCGCCTGATCGGCTCCAATCTGACCCCGGGGGGCGTGGGCGCCACCTACTCCGACGGGGACTGGGTGCGGGCCATCCGCCACGGGGTCGGCCCCGACGGGAAGGGCCTCCTCTTCATGCCCTCGTACGAGTACTACTACCTGGGCGACGAGGACCTGGCGGCCCTCATTGCGTACCTGAAGAGCCGGCCGGCCGTGACCCGGGAGCTTCCGGGGAGCGCCGTGGGGCCGGTAGGGCGGGCGCTCCTCGTAACGGGAAAGCTCCCCCTCCTGGCCGCCGAGATGATCGACCACGACGGCCCCCGTCCCACCGCCCCGCCCAAGGGCGCCACGGTGGCCTACGGAGAGTACCTGGCCGCAGGGTGCACCGGGTGCCACGGAGCGGACTTCAGTGGGGGGCCCATTCCCGGGGTCCCCCCGGAGTGGCCGCCGGCAGCCAACCTCACCCCGGACCCTGAGACCGGGATCGGGAGGTGGAGCCGGGCGGACTTCCTGGCCGCGGTGACGGAGGGCAGGCGCCCCGACGGCAGGCAGCTCCAGCCCCAGTTCATGCCCTGGCCGAACCTGGCTCGCTTCCAGCCCGACGAGCTGGAGGCTCTGTGGATGTATTTCCAGACGGTGGAGTCCAGACCCTTCGGAGGGCGGTGACCGGACCCGCCTCGGTCCCGCTCCCTGGCCCCCGGGTTCGGGGGCCAGGAGAAGCGCAAGACGGTACGGGGCCGGGTGTTGAACCCGGCCCCCCTTCTTGGTAGCTTCTCAGTTCTCTGGGGCCTGTAGCTCAGGTGGTTAGAGCGCACGCCTGATAAGCGTGAGGTCGCTAGTTCGAGTCTAGCCAGGCCCATGGAATACAATGCCCCGCTTGATCTTCCTGGATCGGGCGGGGCATTTCCACTGCCGAATCTGTAGACACCTCGGTGTGTCTGTTGGCGGCGTGAGGTCCCTCCCCGAACCCCCGGCTTGCCGTTGTGCGTTATTGGGGCCTAACTTCCGGGCCTGATGCGCACAAATCGTCAAAATCATCTTCTTGACGATGCGTGCTTATGAAGCTTAATTTATGGGTCCTATGAGCACGCGGAGTCAAGTACAGCGCACGACGGAGAAGTTCCTCGACCGGAACCCCGTGTTCTCGCGATCCATGTTCGCCGAGGCGCACGGTGAACCTGAGTCGTCCACGGCCCTGGCCAAGCGACTGAAGTACCTCCAATCCAGGGCACGCATTGTTAGCCTGGAGCGCGGGCTTTATGCGACGGTCAGGCCTGGAGACGATCCGGAGGCTTTGGCCCCTGACCCGTACCTCGTGGGTGCGGTCTTGAGACCCGACGGTGTCTTTGGTTACCACTCCGCACTCACCCTGTTGGGTGCGGGCCATTCGGATTGGGGCGTTGTAACCCTGCTGTCTCACTCTCGGCGGCGCCCCCTTGCCCTTCGGGGGGGGCGAGTCGAGGTGCTTCCCCATCCTGCGGCCCTGGTACGAGATGGGCTGGTGGAGGTGGGTGTTCGCTCGGTTCCCTATCTCGACCGCACTTTCCGCGTGACTGGTCCTGAGAGGACTTTGGTGGACGGGTTCCGTCGTTTGGACCTCGTGGGGGGACTCGAGGAGTTGACCACCTCCGCTGGAGGATTCCCGTCGCTGGACTTTGGCAAGATGGAGGCGGTTCTGGATGCCTACGGTGTCCATAACCTCTATGCCGCGGTGGGTTGGTTCCTGGAAGCCCATCAGGAGCAGTTCTTCGTTCCGGACCACTATTTGGCACGATTAGAGAAGCGACGCCCGGCGGCACCCCAATACCTTCCGCGCCGCGATCGGACTGAGGTCGGCGGCGGCCGGATGGTGCCACGCTGGAACCTGATCCTGCCGGAAGCTCTCTTGGATGGCATGGTGGACGATGAACCGTAGCCGAGCCTGGTTTGACTCGGCTGCCCGGGAAACAGGCTTTCGCGCCGATACGCTCGAGAAGGTCGTGCGTCTGGGGGAACTCGCTGGCGAGTTGGCCCGGCATCCTCTCCTGGGTAGTGTCCTCGTTCTGAAGGGAGGCACGGCCCTGAACCTCTGTTTTGGGCCACCTCGGCGCCTGTCGGTGGACCTCGACTTCAACTTCGTCGGCTCCGAGGACCGAGACGAGATGGTGGAGAGGCGCCCCGTCGTAGAAAGGTCTCTGGATTCCCTGGTGCGTGGCCGAGGTTACCAACTCCAGTGGTCTCGGGCGGAACACGCGGGTAGGAAGGCGTATCTCCGCTACACTTCGAGTGCGGGTGTCAATGACCGGATCGAAGTGGATCTCAACTTCCTGCACCGGGTGGCGGATGATCCTGCATTCTCGGCAGAGCTTTGGCAACCGGCGGACGCGGAACGGCCGTCTCTCCAGATGGTGGGCATCGGCGAGTTGATCGCGGGCAAGCTCTGTGCACCATTGGAGCGAGGAGCCCCCCGGGATCTGTTCGATGCCACCCAACTTCCGGTGGTAGCGGGAACCGAGTGGGGCTCTGCCCGTATGCGGTCCTTGTTCGTGGCCCTTGCCGGCAGATTAAACCACCCGGTCCACACCTACGGTGCCGCCCGATGGCGGCGTGTGGACGATCGTGCGGTCCATGAGCAACTTCATCCGACCCTCGCCCACCAAACGCGGCCAACTGGGCAGGAACTCCGGGAAGCGGCCTGGATGGTCGTCGAGCCACTCCTTGCGTTGGAACCTGAGGAACGGGAATACACCGACCGGTTGCAGGCGGGTGATCTCCGCCCGGAGCTTCTCTTTCCTGCGGACCCGGAGACGGCGGCACGTTTGGCCCGGCACCCGGCCCTGCTGTGGAAAGCCCGGAACGCCCAGCGGCATCGGGCAGGTTCTTGATGAACCCGGGGGATAGCTGGGAGGTTGTGACCAGGTGTCTGCAAGGGTGTCTACCAACCCTCCCAAACCCCGACAACCCTGCTCCCGGACATCTGCGATCCCAGCCCCCAATCCCCTGGACCCCCAACAACTTGCCGGGACCCGTAGACACCTCGGGGTGTCTGGGGTGGGCGCGAAGTGGGGCCCTACCGCGTCCAGGGTTGGAGGCGTGGCATGTCAATTCGGCCGTTCCCTCCGGCCCCCTACAGAGCCGCGACCACCCGTACGAGGAATTCCGATACCAGATCCCAGACCTCGTCGAATTCCCTTCGACCTCCAGGTGGAAGGAGGTGGACCAGGTTTCGGTCCCAATCCGCCCGGGACTCCTCCCGGCGACCGGTCAGGCGGCCTGCTCCGATCTCCTCCCGGCCCAACCCCCTCACATCGGTTTTCTTCGGCAGGCCTTCCAGTACTCTCTCCTCGTCCACCATGTCATGGAGAGAGTAGATGTCTTAGAGATCCCTGGACACCGCGAAGATCCTCTGGCCCAAGACTGCCCTGACCTTCTCAGCCATCACCTCCTCCAGGGCATAACACCGGATCCGAAGAGAGGCGAGTTTCTCAGAATCGCTGAAGGGATGAGACACCGATCGGAGGACTGGCTCGAACGCCAGGACCTCGTCCCGAGTGATGTCGAGCCGGATACCCGGGGGAGAACCGGCGGTCGTATGGGGACCACGCCAGTAGTGGGTGAGGCGGAGGGTTTCCCGACCGTAGGTCTCCTCGATGATCCTCACCCTCGGCTCCTGGGCGGAGAAGTCGATCCCGCTCCGCTCCGCCGCCGCGGAGAAGGCCTGGGTCACCGCCTCCTGCAACTCCCTCCATCCGAACCACGCGGTGGCTGTGAAATCGAGATCCTCAGAGAATCGATA
>JBFYZD010000265.1:0-6332 GCA_041309685.1 Gemmatimonadales bacterium
TGCGGTTCTGGCTCTGCCACTGGAACTCGGTGGGGGAGAGGAAGCGGTCCTCGTAGCGCTGGGCCTCAGGTTTGCCGTGCTTGTCCAGGGTGACGAAGAGGACGACCTGGTTGGGGCGGTCGACGATCCCCACCTGACGGTCCCAGCCCTGGGCCACCACGTTCACGGCCTCCAGCGCCTCGTCGCGGGTATACTTCCGCCAGGGCACGGGGCCGGTGGGGGCGCCGTCGCCGGGAACCGCACCCGCGACCGGGTCTTGTTCAAGAAGGGGTGGTTGCCATGGTTTCGATCACCCGAAGCGTCTTGCCCGGGAGCCAGCGGAGCCCGCGCCCGAACTGCTGGAGCCAGAGGATGCGGGACTCCGTGGGCCGGAGCATATGGATGGTGTCCACGTGGGGGAGGTCCACCCCCTCGTTGAAGATGCCCTACGGCTCCCGCGAAGGCCTGCGGCGCCGAACGACGTTCATGTAGGAACGGAGGGCTGCGTTCATGCGGGTCTGGTAGCGCGGGCCCTGGGCCCTGAACCAAGCGAGCACGTCCCCGTCCACCCTGAGGGAGATGGCTTCCTTGGGCGGTGGGACCACCACGACGGCATCGGCCCAGAAGTCGTCCGGCAGATCGGCCAGCTCCGCTGGCGAGGTGGCGGAGATCTCGGCCTCAGTCATCCCGCCAAGGCGACGCCGGTCCGCCCTCACGCGGCCAGGGGTCTCGTCGCTGAATCGCCTTTCGATAGGCTTCCCGCTCACGTTGGTTGCTCCTGCGGGCCGAGATGATCCGGCGCGCCACTTGGCCCTGCGTGTCGAACCGGTCAGTGTACACCACGGTCAGATGGAACTCCTCGGCCATTCCGATGGCCACCCATCGGCTCTCACCATAGGCCTTGCGGCGATCCTCGGTCTCGAGGGTGGCTCCCCCGAAGATCAGCGAGGCGAACGCGAAATCGAACCCCCGCTCCTGGAGGTTTGCGTCGCTCTTGCGAGGGTCCCAGGTGAACAACATAGAATATACGTTTGTATATACGCACGCAAGTAGGCCAACGTTGCGGCAGCTCGGTTGGAGCGTGGGGAAGACGAGCGGGCGCTGCCATGGCGAGTTGAGCCGCCGGCTCAGAGCTCCGCCATGAAGTCGGCGTGGCGCTGGGACACGCAGAAGGCGATGGTGCGGGCGGGGGCGGGGGCGCCGTCGGTGCGCTGGGGCGTGGCGGTGAGCCCCAGGAGGAACCGGGGCTGCCCGCCGGGCTACGGCGTTCGATCCGTTCCTGGGGGTTGCCCTACAACGGCCCGGACCTAACCGGAGTTCCCGCCCGGGAGGATTGCCGAGATCCTGGGGTGAATCACATCGCGAACCAGCCGGGCAAGACCGACAGCCTCTTGAGCTTCGGCAGCATCGATGTCGTCCTCCATGCCGGGAGCCAAAGGAGGATAGCGTGACTCCACGGCGTACTCGCTCAAGGCATCAGCAAACGCCAGGTGTTTCGAGAGGCGGCGGTCCACCATCCGTCTGACGCGTGGCGGAGGAGGGTTTCGGCGGCGCCCAGGTCGTCTTCTGCCCGGCTCCACCAGGCTGGCGCAGCCGTGTCGCGACGGAGCTCAGGAGGCATACACCACCTTCCCACCCGTTGCGGCGGCCTCTACGAGACAGCCGACAACGTCGCGGCCGGCCTGGAACTGGTCCTCCGTTACCACGCGAAGATCCACCCAGGACCGGAGATCCCCAAGGGCCATCCGGAACCGGTGGCGGGCCTCGCGGCGGGAGAGGGGTCCCCGGAACACGACCAGAAGGTCGAAGTCACTCGCAGGATCCGCATCGCCCCGGGCCCTCGAACCGTAGAGGAGGATTTTGGAAATATTCGCCCCCCAGCGATCGAGGAGCCGCTTTCTCACCTCGGCGAGGATCCGTTCGTCGGACTCGAACTCAGGATGAAACAGCACCAATGACGGCCGGAGCTCCGTGTGAGTATTGCCGAACTGAGAACCCCCGAGCCGGGGGATCGCCACTTCCGGCAATCTAAGGCGTGGAAGGAGGTGTTGTCAGGGGTTTCCCGGCTCTCCGTGATCGGTCCCTTGCGGCTGGTGGCCGGCAGCGCACGCATCTGGATCTCGTGGGGCGCCGGGGGAGGGAGGGGCTCGGGGACCCCGCCCGATCCCGGGCCGGAATCACCCGGTAGTTCCACTCGATGCCCTGGAGGAGGGCGGTGCGGCTGAGGTTCGAGCTTCCCACGAAGGCGGCGCCCTCTCCCTCCCCGGCGAAGAGGATGTAGGCTTTGGGGTGGAAGCGGGGAGATCCACGCCGGACACCAGGGCGAAGGCTACGGCGATGTCCACCTCGGGGGTCCGGGACGTCTCCCGTGTAGCGGGGAATCACATGGACGTGGGGATGGCGCCGAGGATCTCCCGCTGCTCCTCGGGGGTGGCGTCGAACCAGCTCGCCACGTGGCGCGTGGGGATGATGAGGGCATGGCCCGGGGCGACCGCCGATCCGCACCGTCTGGCACACCGGGCAGCGGTGCTCCCAGCGGGCGCGCGTCGGGACCCGGATCTGCCGCCGCGCCGCCTCTCCCATCTGAGCCCGGGTGCGGGGGAGGAATCTGGGACCTGCGGCCCAGGTGGCCCGTTATGCGTCAGAGTCAGAAGCCCAGGTGCGGGAAACTCCATCCGCCTGGTACCGGGCCCCGGGGGCCTGAGCCCCTATTGGCCCCTCGGCCGTGCTCACGGAGGGAAGAGGGTCGCCAAGTGCTCCAAGAATTCGCCGACGGGATAGTCGGAGAGGGCGAATCCCTCCTCCCGGGCGGCCTCAAGGAGGCGCAGAGTCCCGATCGCGGACGGAGCCCCGAGAAGAGTCAGTCGGATGCCAACGGCCTCCCGGATGGAGGGATTCTCCCGGAACTCCCAGAAGAGGCTTCGTGAGCGATCCCACTCTTCCTCCGTGATCATTCTGAGAGTCTGGTAAAGATCGAGAGCATGGTGCCTGCCGAGGCCTTTGGCGGGATCCATGTGCTGGTCCCGGAGGGCGAAGAGCTTGAGGAGTAGGATGGAGAAAGGATGCGGGAGGTAGACCTTTGCCTCCCACCCCTCCGTACTCAGGGGAAGTGTCCTCAGCTCCTTGCCGACGGTGACGGCTTCGGGCGTGGTGTGGGCATGGATCGTACGGAGTCCCTTTGGCCTTATCCTGCGGGGGTCCAGCGAGACGGAATGAGGATCCTCCGGGATCTGGGCCAGGAGATCCACCTTGACCTCCCGGTTCCGGCCGCCCACAGAGGTCGTCCGGACGAACTGGTAGTACTCTGCCCCCGGGACCGGTGCGAAGCACATGGGCCGGTTCAAGCCGGGCCGCAAGCTCGACGAGGGACTCACCCAGGGGATCGAGGACCCTCACGAGTATCGGTACTCCAGGAGGTCATCACGAAGTTGAGACGCCGTCTCCCGCTCCCTCTTTCCACCGCTGGCCAGCTCCAGATAGACCTGAAGCGGCGGGGCATACGGGATGGCGCCGGCACGGCGTCGGTCGAAGTAGACCCTCTGATCGCTCGTTTGGCGGACGGAGATGTTCGGGAACGCAGGGTCGGTCTCGACATCGATGTCCTCCAACAGGCGGGGGAGCGAGTCCGCGTAGATCACCACCCGGTCAACGGAGGTCGGTGCGACCACATACCGGCGTTCGCTCTGGACCACCAGCCGCAGCCCCAGCTCGTCCGCCCTGGATGCGAGGACATCGAGGGTCCCGGGTACATCGGGGACCTGCAGGTCAATGACACGATCCACCACGGGGGGTTGGTATCCGGTCACCAGCCGATCGAGAAGCAAGTCGGGCTGGACGGTCCGAATCGCCGGTTCCCGCACCACGACCAGATCCTCCTCCAATGCCCGTATCACCTTGGAAACCGTCCCAAGGCTGATCTCCCCTCCTCGCCTGGTGATCTCCTCCCGGATCCCCTTGAGTTGGGGGAACTCTCTGCGAAGGAGCAGGGCTCGCCCCACGAGAGAGCTCGTGCCCGAATAGACGGCCCGTATGGGCTTGTTGTCCGGATACCTGTTCTCGGACCCCGTACGAAGAACCAGCCACTCTCCAGGGACGATGATCACGCCGTTTCCCGAAAAGTCGATTCCGCTCACGGATCGCTCCAGGAGACGGTCCAACGCATCAGGGCCCAGGTAGGGGGCCATCACCATGGGCCGATCGTCCCCTGCGACCGCCTCGGCCTGTGCAATGGCTGCGGTCAAGGCCTTCGGGGTTGCCTGGGACTTGTACTCAACCGCGAAGCGATGGGCGGACCCGGCCCACTCCAGCGACAGCCACCAGTCGGGCGCCCTCCCCTCGGTGCCGAGGGGTGCTTCGCTCATCCTCATCCGAAAGGGCTCGAACACCAGCTCGCCGACCCGGATCCGGTCCAGGGCTTCGTTAGCGGTCAGCATGGCTCAGCTCCGTGGCTGCCAGCTTCCTCTACCCGGTTCTTTCCTGATATAGCTTGTTTTCCTGTTTGGGAAAATGCTGGTAAATACGAAACTGAGCAAGATCCAATCCCTGCGCCCGGTGCCCTGACGTGTGTCCCAAGCGGGCGGTCCCAGGAGCGCTACCTAGGGACCCACGATCCGCTCAGCCTCACGTCGGTACCCCTGGAATCCCTGCTCGTAGACGACATCCAGCCGGGAGAGATGTTGGACCGCTCGAGCCAACCCCTGGTTCATCCAACCGAGGACATCGATGATGCGGCGGTGGCTGCGTGGTAGATTCCTGTCCCAGATGGCCTCGTGGTGGAACGTGCGGTTGCGCAACTCTCTGATCTCATCGAGACGCTGGAGGATTGCGGGGCGGTTCCGGTGGTCCCGGGGGAGGAATGGGAACGCGATGGGGATCGCAGCTGGCCACAGGGCCGGACCCGAGGGTCGCCCTTGCTCGTAGGGACTCCGGCAGAGGCTTATCCAGAAGCCCAAGCTCAGCTTGGAGATAAGGCGCCCGACGGTCAACGGCTTCCCTCCACGCCGGAGGGTGGCCTTGGCCTCTTCCACAGCTCGGGCCTCCCTCTCGTAGAGGAAGGTGGGGTCCGCGTCCAGCCAGGTGGGAATGTCACGAAAGGACGAGGGATTCCGGGCCACGATCTTCACAGAGGCCTCGAAGATATTGTTTCGTAGCGTCACCTCGAGGGCGTGGAGCGCTGGCACCATCACGGTGGCGAGTGCGCCGTTCCACAGGTATCTCGCAACCGCGTCCAGATCATCCCTATCTTCAGGCAGCGCGTAGCCCGCCAACCGTTCAGAGGATAGCGCCCTGCGGAGCGCCGCGAGGGAAAGAACCCGTTGACTCGGCTCGGCCATTTGTGTAGGGTACCGCTGTAAGTCCTCGGACGGTCCTATGCTGCAGAGCCTTCGGGCGCAGTAAGACTCCGAGGTCGGGACCCCAGCAGCCCACGGGCTTCTGGGGTCCCTCGTTTCTCCCTCTGCCGCCGGCCCGTCTCCCGACCACTGAGCGGACTTCCGCTCGGCTCGACGGGCCGAAGGGGCCCGGAGGAAGGTGCTCCAAGGGATGGGACCTCACCATGTCTCTTTGCGCCCTCTTGGCCAGAATCGTACTCACCCCCCCACCCTCAACTCCCCCCAGAGCCCCTCCGGCACCGGCGCCTCCATCCTCCACCAGACCGTGATGGGGCGCTCGCCCTCCCAGCGATGGAACGCCAGGCTGCCGGCGGATCTTCTGGCCGAGCTCGCTCTACTGGGTGTTGCGGTTCTGGCTCTGCCACTGGAACTCGGTGGGGGAGAGGAAGCGGTCCTCGTAGCGCTGGGCCTCAGGCCTGCCCCGCTTGTCGAGTGTGACGAAGAGGACGACCTGGTCGGGGCGGTCGACGATCCCCACCTGACGGTCCCAGCCCCGCGCCACCACGTTCACCGCATCCAGCGCTTCGTCGCGGGTGTAGCGGTGCCAGAGGATCGGGCCGCCGGGCACAGTGCCGCCGCCGTCGGGAACCGCACCGGCCACCGGGCGCATCACGTACCCCGATCCCTTCCGCTCGAACTCCACCGCGTCCGTGCGGCCGGGCTTGCCGGCGTCCTCCCCGAACCAGCCGCGGAGCACCGTGGGGAGTAGGTTGTCCCCGCCCTCCTTCGGCAGCAGGACGTTGAGGGCCACTTTCACGAAGTTCGCCTGATAGGAGACCCCATCCGCGACGACTTCCTGCCACCCTTCGGGGATTCCGGGCGTCTTGGACCGATCGGGGAGGAAGAGGATCGGCCGGCCGCCAGCGTGGCTCACCCTGCACACAAACCGATCCGGCCCGGATGTGACGGATGGCCGGTGCAGATACTCCGCCAACCGCCACTCCACGATCTCCTCCACCAGGT
>JBFYZD010000266.1:0-6602 GCA_041309685.1 Gemmatimonadales bacterium
GGGCCGAGGCGACACTCCTCGAGACGGAGGCGAGGTAGTGGAGGGTGTCGCGACCGAAGTCCCGCCGCGGCAGGGCGAGGGAGTCGGAAATCCTGTCCACCCCCGGGCCAGTACTCCTGGAGCACCAACCCGCCGGCCTACCTCACCGCGTCCACGGCCAGCACCCCCACGTCCAGCTCCCCGTGGCCGGCCTCCACGAGGACGTCCATGCGCTCCGCCAGCCCGGAGAGCACCGCCAGGGGAAGCTCCCCGGCCGTCTCCAGCATCAGGCGCACGTCCTTACGGGCCATGGTGAGGGCGAAGCTGGGATCGAAGGACCCCGCCGCCATGCCCGGGCCGCGCAACTTGGCCACGGCCCCCGGGTTGATGAACTCCATGACCCCCAGCGCCTCCTCCGGGGCGAGCCCTGCGGAACGGGCCAGGGTCAGGACATCGGCCAGGAGCCCCACGACCCCGATGATGAGGGCGTTGCCCATGAGCTTGACCACGGCGGCCTGGTCGGGCCGGTCCCCGAGGTAGGCCAGCCGGCCCGTCATCAGGGCCAGACCGGCCTCCACCCTTTCGAAGACCGCCCTGGGTCCCGCCACCAGCATGCTCCCCTTGGCCTCCCGGGCCGCCGGCGGCCCCATGAACACGGGGCAGTGGAGGTAGGCGACCCCCCGGCCGGCAAGGCCACGTGCCCGGGTGGCCGTGAGGGCCGGTTGGGTGGTGGTGTGGTCACAGATCACCGCGTCTGCGTCCAGGGCGGGGAGCGCCGCCTCAATCACCTCCTCCACCGACGCGTCGTCGCTCAGGACAAGATGGACCCGCTGGGCCCCCCGCACCGCCTGGGCCGGGGTCGCGGCTACTCCGGCGCCCGCCGCCGCCAGCGCCTGGGCCTTGGCGGGGGTCCGGTTCCAGACCGACACCGTCCACCCCCGCCCGCAGGCGCCCTCCACGAACCCCGATCCCAGCAACCCCGTCCCCAACACCGCGATGGGTGTCATGATCACTCCTTCGTCTTGTGAACGTGCCCCGCTCCGGCCACCGCTACGGGGCGCCTTCCCACGCGTGACCCGTCATCTCCCATCGGATGAGCGAGACCGGGATGAGCCCGGAGGCCTCCATCTCGTCCATGAAGCCCTTGAAGGAGAAGCCCTCCCCCAGCTGCTCCGCCCGCTCGGCCATGAGCTCCTCGATCTGGTGCTTTCCCGTGAGGTAGCTGTCCCCATAGAAGGGCTGGTGGAGGTACAGGTCCTGCTCTCCCCAGACGGTGCCGCTGTCCTCGGGCATCCACCCGCGGGGAGTCCAGCGGGCGGCGAAGGCCACGGCCTCCTCCTGGGTGAAATCGTTGGAGTGCATGAAGAGGCCGGCCAGGGCCCGGGCGGCCCGCTGGGCCACCAGGATGTACATGAGCTCCCGGGACCGGGGCCGGTCGTCGAAAAGCCCGGCGTTCATCATCCACTCCTCCATCCCGGTGGCCACCCCCTCCGCCCGGCTGTCCCAGATATTGTAGAGGAGGGGGGTGCTCCGGATGGGGCTGGGGTGGGGATCGGTGGCCATCATGGCCAGGTCGAACCAGTGGTGGCCATGGGTGCGCATGGTGAGGGGGTCGCGGTAGCTCACCTCGGAGAAGAACCCCCGGAGGCCATCCGGCGGCTCCACGGGCTGGAAGCTCCCGATCCGCTCCCGCAGCGCCTGGTCCATATAGGGGCGCATGGTGAGGAGCCCGTTGTCCCCGAGAAAGGCAACGTAATCGGTGACGGACTGGTTGAGGCGCCGGTCGTACTCCTGGGCGGTGGCAATCCGGGTCTGCTGGGGGAGGCGGCGATTCCGCTCCTCCTCCAGCTTCAGGGCCGCGTGGGAGCGGGCCAGCTCCCGGCGGTGGATCCCCACCAGCTCCTGCCAGGTGAAGGGGACCAGGTGGACGTTCCTCACGTACCAGTCGTAGTTCTCCACCCCCACTCCGGAGGGGCCGGTCCGGGACGGGGCCTGTTCCTCCAGCCAGGCAATGAAGGCTTCGGTTGCTTCCCTGGCCCGCTGGAGGGCGGTATCCAACTCGGTGCTGGTGCCCGCCACCCGGTCGGCCAGCGCGATGAGGTCGGCCCGCTGCCCCTGCATGGCCCGGATCCCCCCCAACCAGAGGTCATGGGCGTCCTCCACCAGGTTCACCCGGGCCTGCTCCAGTACGGGGGGTATGACCTCGATCCGGTTCGCCAGCTCGCCGGCGTCCTCGGGGGAGAGGGGATACTCGTAGGCCCAGGTGTCGATCCAACCGGCCAGAAAGGGGCCCTCGTGGGCCGGCACATCGCTCTGCTCCGGGTGGATCACCACATAGAACCAGGGCATGCGGGCCCAGGGCCGCAGCACGCGGTGATCGAAGTCCAGACCGGCCATTTCCGCCCTCACCAGGTACCAGTCCACCTTCTCGGCCACCGACCACCCGGCGGTGTCCATGGCCGCCAGGCGGGCCTGCCAATCGGCCAGCTCCCGGTGCTGCCGGGCCATGGCCGCGGGCGAATAGTCCGGAACCCCATCGACGAATGCGGGCTTCTGGAACTCCCGCCACTCCTGGTAGAAGGCCACCAGTTCCTGGTGGGTGGCGGGGGTGGCGCCCACCCCGGCGTCCCGCGCCTCGGGGGCGTCGGCCGGCGCGCATCCCAGGGCCAGGAGCAGGGCCAGAGGCGGAAGGAGGAAAGCGGAAGAGAAGGAGGAAGGCCTCATGGCACTATCACCTCGCTCGGACGGTGTCAGCCCCTTCGTCATCAGGGCCGGTACGCGATGGCGTCGATCTCCACCCGGAGCCTCGGGTCCGGCAACGCCGCCACCTGCACGGTGGTGCGGGCGGGCCGGTGCTCTCCAAAGACCCGGGCGTAGACGGCGTTCATCTTCTCGAAATCCCGCAGGTCCACCAGGAACACCCCACAGCGGAGCACGTGGGAGAGGTCGCTCCCGGCGGCCTGGAGTATGGCCTGCATGTTCCGAAACACCTGCTCGGTCTGGGCCTCCACGTCCAGCCCCGCGATCTGGCCGGTGTGGGGATCGGTGGCCCCCTGCCCCGAGACGAGGACCAGGCGGTCGAAGATCATCCCCGGGGAGTAGGGGCCGATGGGCGTGGGGAGGCCGGCGGCGACCACGGGGTGATGGGCGGGGAGGTCGGTCATGGGTAGGCTCCCGGGAGCGCAGGGTGGGGATCGGGCGTCCAGGACCTTCAACCTGCTCTGCTCCTCGCGTCCCTGTCCAGCCCCCCACGGTCCTCCACCGTGCGGCGGAGGGTGGGACCCTGTAGCTTGCCTCGGGGCCCACCCCCTTTCCCGGGGAGGGCCGGAGGGGAAGGCGGGAGACGGCCTCCCCCTGCGGAACGAAGACCGAGACCTGAAGAGGTTCGCCATGAGCATGCAGAAGTCCCGTGGTTCACGGTTCCCGGCCGCATGGGCGGCGGCGCTCCCCCTCCTCGCCCTCTCCTGCGCCCCCGCCCTTCCGGTGAGCCCAGGGGACGTGGTGGCCGACGAGGCCATGGTGGCCTCCGCCCACCCCGCCGCCTCGGCCGCGGGGGTGGAGATCCTCCGCCAGGGGGGGAACGCGGTGGACGCCGCCGTGGCCACCGCCTTCGCCCTGGCCCTGGCCGAGCCCAATGCCTCGGGACTGGGGGGCGGTGGGTTCATGGTGGTGAAGCTGGCCGATGAGCCCGATCCCATCGTGGTGAACTACCGGGAGGCGGCGCCGGCAGGCGCTACCCCCGACGTCTACTACGGGCCGGAGGCCGACTTCTCCGCCCTGACCACCCAGGGGCCCCTGGCCAGTGGCGTTCCGGGAACGGTGGCGGGGCTCTCCCTGGCCCTGGAGCGGTACGGCACCATGAGCCTGGCTCAGGTCATGGCCCCGGCCATCCGCCTCTGCCGCGAGGGGATCGAGGTATCGCCCCTTCTGAACGGGATGATCCTGGACAACCTGGACAAGATCGGAGCGTTTCCCGCCGCCGCCGCCATCTACACTCCGGACGGGTTCCCCCTGGAGCCCGGAGACACGCTCCGGAACCCCGACCTGGCCCGGACCATGGAGACGATCGCCGCCCAGGGGCCCTCGGTGTTCTACGGGGGTGAGCTCGGCCAGGCCATCGTGGCGGAGATCCATGGGCTGGGCGGGGTCATGACCCTGGAGGACCTGGCGGCCTACGAGCCCCGGGTGGGGCCCGCGGTCACCGGGAGCTACCGGGGTCATGACCTCATCGCCGCCGGACCCCCGGCCGCCGGCGGGATGCACGTCATCGAGCTCCTGAACATCATGGAGGGCTTCGACGTGGAGGGGATGGGGGCCGGGACGGCGTCCTACCTCCACACCCTGGCGGAAGCCCAGAAGATGATCTTCGCCGACAAGGCGGCCAACGCCGCTGACCCGGCCTTCTTCGACATCCCCTCCGACGTCCTCACCTCCGACGAGTACGCCGAGGGACTCCGGGGGCGGATCCGGGAGGGGGAGGCCCGCTTCGACTACGAGGCCCCGACCCTGGTCCCCACCGGGCACGGGAGCACCACCCACCTCTCGGTGGTGGACGGGGCCGGCAACATCGTGGCCCTCACCCAGAGCATCAACTTCTTCTTCGGGTCGGGGGTGCTGATCCCGGGAACCGGGATCCTCATGAACAACCACATGAACGACTTCGACGCCCGGGACGGGGGCCCCAACGCCGTGGGCCCCGGCAAGCGCCCGGTGAGCAACATGGCCCCCACCATCGTTCTGAAGGAAGGCCAGCCCTACCTGACCGTGGGCTCTCCCGGGTCGGCCCGCATCATCTCGGCGCTGGCCCAGATCGTCATCAACCTGGTGGACTTCGGCATGGGGATGGACGACGCCATCGAGGCCCCCCGGGCTCACATCGCCGGGCGGACGCTGGCCCTGGAGGGCCGCATCGCCCCGGAGGTGGTGCAGGCGCTGGAGGGGTGGGGACACACGGTGCGCATGTACCCCGACTGGGACTCCTACTTCGGGGGGGCCCAGGGGATCCTGGTGGACGTCCGGACCGGAAAGCTCCACGGCGGCGCCGACTCGCGCAGGGACGGGGTGGCTATCGGCTACTGAGGCTGAGCCGGCGTCCGGGGGGGGCCCCGGAGGAGGCCGGGAGGCAGGGGAGGTGATCCTGGTGGTCTCCTTCCCCATGCGGATCTTCCAGGGGAGGACGAAGGAGGAGGAGCAGGCCGGGTCAGGGGTTGACGTAGCCGCGCAGGGTTTCGATCTGCTCCGGCTTTCCCAGCACGATCATCACGTCCCCCGGGTCCAGGCGGGTGGTGGCCACCGGATTGAAGATGAAGGTGTACTCCTCGTCAGCGCCCGGGGGGTTCCTCTTGCGCAGGGCGATCACGATCAGGCCGGTGGCCTTGGGGATGCGGGCGTCCCTGAGGGTCTTCCCCGCCAACGGTGACCTCTCCGCCACCGTCTCCTGCTCCAACCGCAGGGTGAGGTCGGGGGAGCGCGTGGCCACGTCCAGAAAGGACACCACGCTGGGGCGGATCATGAAGGACGCCATGCGGATGGCGCCGCTGGCGTTGGGACTCACCACATGGTTGGCGCCCGCCCGGTAGAGCTTGGCCACCGACCCTTCCTCGTAGGCCCTCGCCACGATTTCCAGGTCCGGGCGCAGGTCGCGCGCCGTGAGACAGACGAAGAGGTTGTCGGCGTCGGCGCTCAGGCAGGCGATGAGCCCCCTCGCCCTGGCGATGCCGGCCTCCTCCAGGAAGTGATCGGTGGCGGCGTCCCCTTCGATGAGCACCAGGTCGGGGAGCTGTTCCAGGAGTTGGGCGGCCTTGGCGCCGTCCCGCTCGATGACCACGAAATCCTCCCCCGCCACCAGGAGCTCCTCCACCACCTGGCTCCCGGTGCGGCCGGCCCCGCACACGATGACGTGATTCTCCATCCTGCCGATCCTCCTGCGAATCCTCCTGCGGCGGAACGCCTGGGCCAGGTCCGCCTCCACGACGAAGGAGGTCAGAAACGCGATCCAGAGACCGATCCCCGTGATTCCGCCGAAGAGGATCACGCTCGTGTGCGCGCGCCCGGCCGGCGATAGGGGGAAGACCTCGTTGTACCCGACCGCCGTGAGCGTGATGATGGTCATGTACAGGGAGTTCCCCCACCCCTGCCCCTCGATCAGCACGTAGCCCAGGGTCCCGGCCGCCATCAGCAGGACGAAGAAGAGCAGGGTGCCCAGGAAGCGCAGACGGTACACGGGGGAGGTCTCCATGTGAACGGGCCCCCGGCTCGCTCGTTCGGGCCTGGTGGGGTTTCCCCAGCGAAAAGCTAGGTACCGCGCGGGTCTTCGGCCATATCCCTTCTGACCGGGTGTTTCCGGGGATCAGCCGTAGGGAGCAGAAACGACGGAAGACGCGACTGCAGCCATGCTCCGTGGGGAGGGGGCCCCGCTACTCGGCCCGAAGCGCCTCCAGCGGGCTCACCCGCACGGCCCTGAGGGCCGGGACCAGGCTGGCGGCCAGGGCCACCCCCCCCAGCAGCAGCGTCACACCCACGTACGTGACGGGGTCCGCCGGCCCCACCTCGTAGAGGAGGCCCTGCAGGACCCTTGCCAGGAAGCCCCCGCCCCCCAGCCCCACCACCCCACCCAACGCCCC
>JBFYZD010000267.1:0-20638 GCA_041309685.1 Gemmatimonadales bacterium
ATCGACCTGGGAGCCGCCCGGGAAAAGGTCCGGGCCGCCCGGGCCCTGGAGTCCCTCCCCCAGACCAGCGCCTGCATGGCCCGCGGCGAGCTCTCCTTTTCCCAGCTGAGGGCGCTGACCCGGGTGGCCACGGAGGGGAACGAAGGGGATCTGCTGGAGCTGGCCAAGGGATGCACCACCACCCAACTGGAGCGGATGATCCGTGCGTTCCGCAAAGGAACCCCGGCGGATGAGGCGGAAGCCGAGAGGCGCCGCCACCAGGCCCGTACCTTCTCGGTCTTTCCCGACGACGACGGGATGTACCTGGTGCGCGGGCGGCTCACGGCCGAGGAGGGCGCCCTCCTCCTGCGAGCCATCGAAGCGGCCAGCGACGCGATCTTCCGGGAGGAGCGGTGGCCGGCGGTGGTGGTGAAGGCCGCGGCGGCGCAGGGGCATCTGCTGGAAACAGAGACGGAGCGGGAGGCGGCCCAGCGTCGGGCCGACGCGTTGGGGCTGGTGGCCGAGCGGGCGCTGGCGGCCGGGTTCGGTCCCGCCTCCGTACCTCTAAGCGGGAGCCGGGCGGAGCGCTACCAGGTAGTGCTCCACGTGGAGGCCGAGACGCTCCGTCGGCCTCCGGCGCCCGACCCGTGGGGGTTCGCCGAGGGCGAAACCGCAAGGGAGGCGCCGGGGTCCGGCGACGGGCCTTCGGACATCTCGCCGACCCTCCGCCCGGCGGTCTCGCGGAAGGCCGGACAGGTGCGCTCCGCGCCTCCACCTCCAGGGGCGCTCGGCTCAGGTGAGAGTTCGAGCTCATGCCCGGAAGAGGCGAAGGGGCCCCGCGAGCCTCCCCGTGAGACCGTGGAGGGCGTCGCCGGTGGAACGTCCCGCGTGGGTGGCCCCCGCTCCCACCTGGAGGATGGCACCCGCGTTTCAGCTGAAACGTCCCGGCGCCTGTGCTGCGACGCCAGCGTCGTCCGGGTCCGCCACGCCCCGGACGGATCCATTCTGGACGTGGGCCGGCGTACGCGGACGATTCCCCCAGCGCTGCGCCGCGCCCTGGAGGTGCGGGACCGGGGGTGCCGTTTCCCGGGCTGCGGAAGCCGCTTCACCGACGCCCATCACATCATCCACTGGGCCCAAGGAGGGGAGACCTCCCTTGGAAACACGGCCCTTTTGTGCAAATACCACCACAGGTTGGTCCACGAGGGAGGGTGGACCATCGATTGGTGGGGGGAGGGGCGGCCGGTGTTCTTCGACCCCCGGGGCGGTGCCCACTGCGACGGCCGTTGGAAGCCGCCTGAGTTGGGGGAGCACCCGGTGGCGGCGTTGGTGGCGAGGCAACGGGACCGGGGGGTGGATCCCGACCCCTGGACCGCCGGGGCAAGGTGGAAAGCGGAGGCTGACATTCCGGGCCCGGTTTACTTCCGAGCCCTGGAAGCCCTCGAGGAATCCCCGCCCTGATTGTGAATCAGCGGCACGAGCTCCCGTCTACCGCAACTCCGGCAGGCCGACGCCCCCCGTCACCCGCACTCGCTGTACCCGCACACGTGGCACTTCACGCACCCCTCCTCGTAGGCCAGCTGCCCGGATCCGCAGTCGGGACAGCTCCCCATGAAGTGCTCGTGGGTGCCGGCATACCGGGCCGGAGCGGGCTTGGGCTGGCCACTCCCCGAGGGCACCGGGCGGGCGACCTGGATCGGCAGCTCCTCCTGGATCCCCGCCTGCTCTTCCAGGTAGCGCTCGATGGCCTGCCCGATGGCGTCGGGGGCCGAGAGGACCTTCTTGGGTCCCACCCCCACCGCCCGGTCGGAGGAGATCCCCCGGAGCTGGTCCCGCAGCGCGGTGATGGGCACCCCGGAGCGGAGCGCCAGGGACATGAGGCGGCCCATGGCCTCGGCGTCGGCGAAGGCGGCGCCACCCGCCTTGCCCAGGGTGCAGAAGACCTCGAAGGGACGCCCGGCGTCATCTTCGTTGATGGTGACGTAGATGTCCCCCAGAGGGGAGTTCATCTTCATGGTCCGTCCCCTGAGCACCGGCGGACGCTGCCGCTTCTGCCGGGCCGCCGCCGCCTTCAGGTCCCGCTCCTCCAGCTCCCCCCGGAGCCGCTCCGTCTCACCATGGAGGCGGTGGATCTCCTCCCGGGCGTCGGCCAGCGCCTGCTCGATCTCGACGCGGCGGGCGGCCATCTCCGGCGTCTCGGCGGCCTGACCCGTCTTCCCCGTGGAGAGGACCTGCTCGGGGCGGGATCCGTCCCGGTACACCGTCACTCCCTTGCAGCGGAGCTGGAAGGCCAGCTCGTAGATCTCCCGCACGTCCTTCTCCGTGGCCTCGAAGGAGAAATTCGTGGTCTTGGAGATGGCCGAGTCGGTGTGCTCCTGGAAGCCGGCCTGCATGCGGACGTGCCACTCGGGGGTGATGTCATGGGCGGTGACGAAGACCCGCTGGATCTCCGCCGGCACCTCCTCGAAGTGGACGTGTCCCTCGGTGGCGATCCGCTCCATGAGCTCCTCGGAGTACCATCCCTGAGCCCTGGCGATGCGCACGAAATCCGGGTTCACGTCGGGCATCTTCACCCCGGCCTGGTTGCGCATGAAGGCCACGGCGAAGAGAGGCTCGATCCCGCCGGAGCACCCGGCGAAGATGGAGATGGTGCCCGTGGGCGCCACGGTGGTGAGGTTGCAGTTCCGGAGGCGCCGCTCGGGGCGGATGCGCTCCCCGTCCGGGCCCCGGGCGCAGGTCTCGTCGGGCCCCCAGATGGACTCCTCCCACTCGGGGAAGACGCCCCGGCCAGACGCCAGCTTCTCCGAGGCCTTGCGGGCCTCCTCGTTCAGGAAGGCCATGACCTTCCGCCCCATCTCCACTCCCTCGGGGCTATTGTAGGGGAGGCCCAGGCGCACCAGCATGTCGGCCCACCCCATGACCCCCAACCCCACCCGGCGGATGCGCTGGGCCAGATCCGTGATCTCGGGGAGGGGATAACGGTTGGCGTCGATGACGTTGTCCAGGAAGTGGGTGGAGAGGTGCACCACCCGACCCAGCGCCTCCCAGTCCACCCCTTCCCCAGGGTCGGCGCCCCAGGTGAAATCGTCCTTCACGAAGAGGCCGAGGTTGATGCTTCCCAGGTTACAGACGTCGTAAGCGATCAAGGGCTGTTCGCCGCACGGGTTCGTCGCCTCGTACGACCCCAGGTGCGGGACCGGGTTGACCTCGTTGGCCCGGTCGATGAAGAACACTCCGGGCTCCCCGGTCTTCCATGCCCCGTTCACGATGAGGTCGAAGATCTCCCGGGCATCCTCCTGCCCCATGACCTCCCCGGACCGGGGGCTGAACAGGTCGTACTTCCCGCCCCACTCCAACGCCTCCATGAAGGCGTCGGTGATGGCCACGGAGATGTTGAAGTTGGTGATCTTGGAGGTGTCCGACTTGCAGGTGACGAACTCCCGGATGTCCGGGTGGTCCACCCGGAGGATCCCCATGTTGGCCCCCCGGCGGGTCCCACCCTGTTTCACCACCTCGGTGGAGGCGTCGTAGAGCTTCATGAAGGACACCGGGCCCGAGGCCACTCCCATGGTGGAGCGGACCGTGTCCCCGGTGGGACGCAGCCGGGAGAAGGAGAACCCCGTGCCCCCCCCGGACTGGTGCACCAGCGCCATGGACTTGAGGGTGTCGTAGATCCCGCTACGGCCATTGGAAAGGGCGTCATCCACCGGAAGGACGAAGCAGGCGGAGAGCTGTCCCAGAGGCCGGCCGGCGTTCATGAGGGTGGGGGAGTTGGGCTCGAACTTCCCCCTGGTCATGAGGTCGTAGAACTGCCGGGCCACCTCCTCCACCGCCGCCTCCGAGGCCCCGTACCGGGCGTCCTCCCTGGCGATGGTGTAGGCCACCCTCCAGAACATGACCTCCGGATCCTCCACCGGCTCCCCGTCCTCCCCCTTCTTCAGGTACCGCTTCCCCAGGACGATGCGAGCGTTCTGGGTGAGGTCCGGCTTGGGGAGGTCCTCCGGGAGCCTGTCGTGGAAGATGAAGGGCTCGTCGGAGAGGGGGGTGGGACGGGTCATGGGGTGGGCTCTCCCTGGGGAAAAGAGGTGGAAGGAGGGTGGAAAAGCGGTCCGGAAGCGTGGAAAACCGGTGAAAACCCTTCTCACCGGCGGGATTCTGTTGTGGAAAAGAAGATCAGGGGACCACAAGTTCTTGCGGTATTTCCAAGGTAATGCCACTAGATGTTGTGGGCAACCCTGTTTTTCCAGCAGAAGGGGCCGTCGGCGGCCCGTCCGGGGAGCAACCCTTTCAGAAGGCCGGCCCCAACCTCAGGTAGGCCTGAAGCCCGTCCCCGTCCACGAGCGGCCGGGCGAGCCCCAGGCGCAGATCGAGGCTGGAAAACCAGAGGGCCAGGACCCTCAGGGTCACCTCCCCCCCCACCGAGAGGAGGGCGTCCCGGGCGGGGTTGGGGTGCCCGTGGGTGGTGGCGGCCGGCCCCCAGGCATTCCCTCCGTCCAGGAAGACGGCCCCTGAAAGCCATCCGAGATGGAGAGGCAGGAGCCCCGGCCCCCGGTTGAGCATGCCCAGCGGGAAACGGTACTCCGCCGTGGCCGACCAGCCGTACCTCCCGAACCGCTCCGCCGTGTCGTACCCCCGCACCGGAAAGAGCAGGCTCTGCCCGAGGCTTCCCACCGACACCGGCAGGCCCTGGCCCGAGGATCCTCCCACCTCGAAGTGGTAGGAGTCCGCGCCGGGCCCGGACGCGACGCCCCAGCTTCCCCGGACCGCCAGGACATGGTTCCCGAAGCCCGGCCCCCGAAATCCCTTGAAGGCACTCGCCTGACCCACCAGATCCCGATAGGACCTGTCCTTCCCGTCCAGGCTCCGGAGGGAGTCGGCCAGAGAGACCTCCCGGCGGACCCGGGCGCGGAGATAGAGGTTCACCCCGTCCTCCCTGCCGATGGAGAAGGGGAAGATCCTGGCATTGGCGAAGGAGAGCGAAGCCCGTCCTTCCAGAAGGCGGGTGTCGGGGTCCAGGAGGTTGAACCTCCGGGTCTCGGTGAGATCCTCCTCCAGGAGGGTCCTGTCCTCCCGGATGAGGCTCCCGGCGAGGCTGAAGGCCGTGAGGGTCCGGGCCCGGCGGCGCTGGAACGTGGCCCCGAGGGAGGCGGCCCGCTCCCTCTCCACCAGGTAGAGAGGCACCGTGTCCCCGGCCTGGGTCACCCCGCCCAGAGCCCGGGGATCGGCCTCATGGAACTGGGTGACGGCCGCGGAGAGGAGGGGATTCCCCAGGCCGGAGAAGGTGTACGACCCTCCCCCGTTGAAGGTCCCGAAACCGGAGGAGAAGGTGCCCGAGAGGGCGAACCTGTGCCGCTCCACCAGGTCCCACCCCGCGGTCTCAAGGCCGAACCCGGGCTTGAGGACCTCCACGCCCCCGGCCGCGTCCCCCTCCCGGAAGGCTGGGGACCAGTAGGTCGGCCGGAGGGTCCGGGCAGCGCGGTAGGGCCCCTGGGGGGCGTCGACCCTCCGGTCGTAGCGGGTGGGATCCACGTCGGCGAGATAGCCCGGGTGGAGGGGGGAGGGATCCAGCCACTCGCCCGGCCGGAAGGGGATGCGCTCGATCCTCCAACCCTCGGCATGGTAGGAGGAGAAATAGAGCCACCGCCCCTGGGGATCCACGGCGGGAAAGGCCACACCCCCCAGGACGTTCGTGATCTGCCGCAGGGGCCCCGGCTCCCCCGAGTCGGGATCCACCTCCACCGCGTAGAGGTTGGGGATCCGGCTCCGGTCCGATGCCCACAGGAGCCACCGGCCGTCGGCGCTCCAGGCGGGGGAAGTGTCCACGGCCCGGTCCCGGGTGATCTGTTGTCTCACCGTCCCCTGGGCATCCAGGAGCACCACGTCGAAGTAGGCGCCTGGCCTCCAGCGGGCCGCGGCGATCCAACGTCCGTCGGGAGACCAGCGGGGATAGCTCCAATGGGTCGAGGGATCGAAGGGGGTGAGGGGGTGGATGTCCCCCCCCGGCAGATCCACCAGAACCAACCGGTTCGTGCCTCCCTCCTCCTGGACCGCGACGGCACGGCGGCCCCCCGGCTCGACGTGGGGATGATCCAGCCGTCCTCCCCGGGTGACGCGGACGACCCCGCCGTCCCGGCGGGCCAGGAAGAGGTCCCCCCTGAGGCGGTAGGAGTCCAGGTAGTCCACCTGGGAGAAGAGGACCTCCCCGGAAGGGGTCCAGGACAGGTTGCTCAGGCTGTTGGTTCTGGTGAGCTTCTCCCCCTCCCCACCCTCCGGCGGAAGGACCCTGATCTGGGGATCGCTCCTGCCGTCCACCCGGGCGTAGGCCAGGAGGCCCCCATCCGGAGAGGGAGCGGGGTTCCAACTGTAGTACCCTCCCTGGTCCAGCGCCTCCCCCCGGGTGAGGGGAGCCCACCCGGCCAGGGAGTCCCGCAGGGCCTCATACCGGATCCGGAGCGCGCCGTGCCACTCCTCCCAGGCCCGGGAGAAGGAGATTCCGAAGGCCTCCCGGGCGGCGGCGTCCAGCCGGTAGGGAACCCACTGTCCCGCCACAGCCTGGACGAACCGGGCCAGGGCTTCCTCCCCGTGCACCTCCGTCAGGTGCTGGAGGAAGAGGGACCCGTAGATGTAGTAGCGTTGCCCGCCGGGCCAGACCGGGGAGTCGCCGGACGCCTGGTCGATGGACTCGAAGCGGTCCTCCAGCACAGCCGTTCGAACCGCCATCTCGTGATAGCTCCCCCGGACCCGCCCTGCCCGGGTCAGGCTGGACTCGAAGTAGACGGCGATCCCCTCCACCGTCCAATCAGGGGCGGCGGCGGCCGGGAAGAAGGGCCACTCGAGGGGGTAGCGCCCGAACACCTTCCGGACGATCCCCCCGACCTTTCCGGGATAGTCCTGGTGGAAGATGTGGACGAGCTCGTGGAGGACCACCAACTCCATCCACTCGTCCATGTGGGCCAGGTCGAACCCATCCACCGGAGGGGGAGCGTAGATGTAGATCCGGTTGGAGGGGTGGACGCGGGCGAAACCGTTGGACACGTCCGCGTGGTCCGACAGGGCGATGTCCACCTTTCCCTTCGGCGGGCCCGGCAGCTCCCGGGAAAGGAGGTCCCAGGCCGTCTCCGCTCGCTCCCCCACCCGTTGGGCCAGGTCCATAAGCCCGTGGGGGTAGGTGACGCGGAAGTGCTCTGTCTCCAGGGTCCGCCACGCCTCGTCCGGGGGTAGCTGGGCCAGACCGGGGGCGGGAAGCCCCAGGAAGAGGAGAAGAAGGCCCGGAACCAGGAGGGCTTCGAAAAGGGGCTTGATCTTGTGGAGCCTTGGCATGATCCTCACCCTAGGGGACCGACTCTCCATCAGGGTCAATAAGATGCAGAAGAACGAGGATCTCTGGTACCGTCTCGGGTATGCGCTGGAAACGGCGAGGGCCCGGCTCCCTGCCGTCAAAGGCGTCGTGAAGGAGAGACTCCCCCTCCCTCTGGACGACGCCTCCCATAAGCTCCTGGACGCCTTCCTCACCGTTGGAGCCGGCACCTTCCTCACCCGGATCCTTTCCGTTTGGCCGGGCCGGCGGCGCCCCGGGCTCCTGGGACTCGTCCGGGCCGGCGCCGCCGGCGCCGCCGCCGCCTTCCTGGCCGAGATGCTCCGCCCCATCCTGACGGCGGAGGAACAGCAGGGCTCCCTGGAGGAGGAGATCACCGACATCCTCCTGTCGGGAGCGGGCAGGGGGCTTCTCTACGCCGCCATCGTGGAGCCGAGGATCCCGGGGCCTCCGGCCCTTCGGGGCTCGGCCTACGGGGCACTGGAATATGCCCTCACGCCGTGGGGCGGGCTGGAGGAACTGGCGGGGAAGGCGGCGCCCCAGAGGAAGATCCCCGTCCTCTCGGTTCTCCTCCAGGGACGGGGAGGGGACGAGCCCTTCCTGACCCACCTGGCCTTCGGGATCCTCCTGGCCCTCCTCTACGAGGGGTAGGCCGGGCCTGCCCCCGGGGAGCGCCCGGAGCCCGCTCCCCTCCGGGAGCGCGGGGCTTCCTATCTCTCCCCGGACACAAGGAGCGGGATCGCCCCCGAGGGAGGCACCCGCGGCCGGGGGGGCTCCCGCAGCATACCCCTCCCGCAGAGCCCCAGGATCCCCTCCTCCTCTTCGTTCCCTTCCCCTGCCGGGGGCGGAACGTCAGGGAGCCCCAGGAGAAGGGTTCCCCCCTCGCCCTGGGGACCCATGGCCATCACGGCGCAGAAGGCCCGGGGCCGGGCCTGCAGGACCGGAGGCAGATAGTAACCCGCCAACCCATCCCACCGGTCCATGGTGAGATACCGCCCCCCTCCTTCCCTGGCTCGCTCCAGGAAAGCGTCCGGATCGGTGGTAAGGGGGAGGGAGCGGGCCTTGATCCCACTCAGAACAAAGAAGATCCGTGGCTTCCTGGTCACCACCACCGCCCCGTCCGGCAGGTTCTCCCCGCTCCAACGGGCCAGGGCCACGTACTCCCGGATGGCGGAGGGGTAGCAGGCCCAGGGGTCCCCGGCACGGGCCGTCTCCGCGCATCCCCGGGCGCTGGCGCTCTCCCCGGCCCAGCTTCCGAGCGCCGGAAGGGCAAGAAGGAGAAACCCCACGCCCACGACTCCCTGCCCAAGGACGGGGCTCCGTTTCTCCATGAGCCAGATCAGGGCGGAGCCTGCATAGAGGAGGAGGAAGGGGAGGAGGGGGAGGGCGAAGCGGTCCCCGGACCAGACCACGGGCCAGAGGAGCATGAGGCCGAAGTAGAGGGGGAAGAAGAGGTCCCCCACCCACCGCCCCCGCCCCCGCGACCGGAGCCAGCCCAGCAGGGCCAGGAGGGTCAGGAGAAGCCCGAGAGGGGCCAGGAAGGGCCCCTCCAGCCCCACGATCCCCTCCGGGATGAGGTTGGTGACGTAGGAGGCCAGGTTCTCCCATACCCGAAGGAGGAGGCCGGGCGGCCCCACCCGCCCCAGCTCCGGGCGATAGGGATCCACCAGCCAGAACTCCGCCACGTAGGCGCTCCCCCCCTGGACCTTCCCCCGGAGCCACCAGAGGAAAGCGGGCACGGCGAAGGCGGCGGCGCACCCCGCCAGCGCCTTCCATCGCTTCCCCCACCCCAACCAGAGGAGGGTGGCCGCCACCAGGGGAAGGCCGGCGGAGCGGGTGAAGTAGGCCAGGACCGCCAGGGCGAACCCCAGAGCGAGCCAGAACGGTTCCGGGCCCGGGGGGCCCACCCCTTTCCCCGGGCGGTCGCGGGCTCCGGCGGGGGCGGGCGGGGCGGGGGAGCCGGCGGCCGACGCGGGGCGGGCGCCCTTCTCCAGGGCCCAGAGGGCCCCGAGGGTGAGGGCCAGGAAGAGGGGATCGGAGAGGATCCACCGGCTGTAGTACAGGACTCCGTCGGAGAGAGCCAGGAGGAGGGCTACTCCGGCCCCCATGAGGAGCCCCCCCCTCCCCCGGGCCCAGAGGAAGGCGAAGAGACCCGCCAGGAGCGTGGCCGCGAAGGAAACGCTCTTCAGCCCCACCCACCCCTTGACCCCCACGGCGATGAGCCCCCCCAGGAGGAGGGGGAAGACCGGAGGGTACTTGGTGTGGGGGGGCTCGGCGGGGTCCCAGAGCTCCTGGTAGGTGCCGCGCTGGGCGAGGGAGTAGGCCAGCGTCACGTACCCGGCGTTGTCCCCGCCGGTGTGGGGAGCCGGGGTGAACACCAGAGCCGAGAGAAGGGCCTGGACGGCCAGGACCCCCGCCAGCACCAGGGGAGCCTTCCTCCTCACGGGAGCCCCGCCTTCCCCCGGACGGGCAGGGCGCCGACCCCCTGCCTTCCCCGCCCCGGGGTCCAGGAGCCCAGGACCCTGGGGCCCGCCGATCCCGTCGCTTCCGGCACATTGGCCGGGATCCCCTTCAGGTGGGCCCAGGCCAGGAGGGCGAAGGCCGCAGCCTCCCGGGCGTCGGGGTCCATTCCCAGACCCTCCCCGGAGCGGACCGGGAGGGGAGCGAGCTCCGTCCGGATGGCCTCCGCCAGGGCAGGGTTGCGGGCGCCGCCCCCCAGGAGGAAGACCTCCTCCACACCCCGGGGGACCACCCACTCCCGATAGGCCTCCCCGATGCTCCGGGCCGTCAGGGCCGTGAGCGTGGCCAGGAGGTCGGGCCAACCCTCCCCGGGCACGCCGGGGCGGAGTCTTCCACCCCTCTCCTCCTCCAGGGCGAGGGCCGCCTCCCGCACCAGCGCCGGCCCGAAGACCTCTCTCCCGGTGGAGCGGGGGGGCTCCTCCTCGAAGAAGGGGTGAGCCAGAAGCCGGGCGAGGAGCCCCTCCGATACCCGTCCCGTTCGGGCCAGCTCACCGTCCCGGTCGAAGCTCCAGGCCCCGGCGGTGGCCATCTCGGCAGCGATGTTGAGGAGGGCCACCCCCGGCCCGGTGTCGAAGGCCAGGAGGGGAGAGCGATCCCCTCCGGGCGGGAGCCAGGTGACGTTTCCCATCCCTCCCAGGTTCTGAAGGGCCCGGGGGTGGAGGGGGGAGGAGAAGAGGACCCGGTCCGCCCAGGGAACCAGGGGCGCGCCGTGCCCTCCCGCCGCCAGGTCCCGGGAGCGGAAGTCGCTCACCACCCCAATCCCCGTCCGCTCCGCCAGGGTGGAGGGGCAGCCGAGCTGGAGGGAGCTGCCCCGTTCCCCTCCCCGAGGGGGCTCGTGCCACACGGTCTGGCCATGGGATCCGATGGCCGCCACGGTGGCGGGGTCGATCCCATGGGAGGAGAGGAGGTCCAGGGCCGCCACGGAAAACCACTCCCCGAGGCGGGTGTGGAGCAGGGCCAGCTCCCGGGTTCCGCCCCCCTCCAGGGCGGACCGGAGGGTGGCCCGCTCCTCCGGGGTGAAGGGACGGGTGTGGAAGGCCGGGAGGCTCCACGTCAACGACGGGATGGCGACCCCGGAGGCCCCGGCGGCGGAGGCGCCCGGCAATCCTGGCCCGGTGGCGAGGTCCGGCTCTTCGGCGGGCCCCTCCTCCACTTCCAGGAGAGCGGCGTCGATGCCGTCCAGGGAGGTCCCGGACATGAGGCCCAGCACTCTCACGGGAGGTCTCCCACCACCTTGGAGACCACACCGCCCGCCTCCAGGAGAACCCTCTCCGCTTCCTCCCGCCCCAACCCCCGCTTCCCCATGACGATGGCGAGCTTCACATGGCCGCCCGCCCCTTCCAACAGCTCCCGGCCCCGGGGACGATCCAGCCCCAGCGTATCCATGAGAATCCGCTCGCCCCGGTCCTGGAGCTTCTCGCACGTCACCTGCAGATCCACCATGAGGTTTCCGTAAACCTTCCCCAGGATCACCATGGCCCCGGTGGTGATGGTGTTCAGCACCAGCTTCGTGGCGGTTCCGGCCTTCATCCGGGTCGAGCCCGTGATGACCTCGGGACCCACGAGGGGCGCGATCACCACGTCGTGTCTCTCTTCCATCTCCTCGGAGGGGTAGGTGCAGAGGAGGAGCCCTGTCCGGGCGCCCAGCTCTCGGGCCCGGGCGAGAGCCCCGTGCACGAAGGGAGTCGTCCCGGAGGTGGCGACCCCCAGGACGAAGTCCGCCGGCCCCACCTTCCGCTCGTCCATGGCGGCGGCGCCCCCGGCGGGGTCGTCTTCGGCTCCTTCCTGGGCCCGGACCAGGGCGGCGTACCCCCCGGCGATGATCCCCTGGACCATCTCCGGGTCGATCCCGTAGCTGGGGGGCATCTCCGAGGCATCCAGGACCCCCAGGCGCCCCGAGGTACCAGCCCCCACGTAGATGAGGCGGCCTCCCTGGCGAAAGGCCTCCACCGCCAGCTCCATGGCCCGGGCGACGGCTTGCCGCTCCTCCCCCACCGCCTGGGCCACCATCCGGTCCTCGGCGTTGATGAGGTCGGTGATCTCCAGGGGCGAGAGACGATCGATCCGCCGGGAGCGTGGGTTCGGTTGTTCCGTCAGTCGCTTCTCGGGCATGGTCGGGGTCGGGGTTCCGGGGCCGTTCCCGGAAAGGGGGTGATGGGAGGGGGGCACCGTGCTGTCCTCAGGGAACGGGGTCTCCTATACTCACGGGATCGAGAGTCCATCGGAAGCTACCGAAGGGAAAAAGCCCACGGCAACGGCCCTGCGATTCCGGTGTGTCCGATCTCCCCAGGGAAGGGGTCGATTCCGTACCGGCGAAGGGACGGGACCTCCCTCCCCCAACCAGGCATCGCCATGAGTCATCTGGAGCGCGCACGGGCCTTCTCGGCGGAGCTCTCCGCCCTTCGCCGCGATTTCCACCGCCACCCCGAGCTCGCCTTCCGGGAACACCGCACCGGCGAGGTGGTGGCCACCCGCCTGGAGGAGATGGGCTACCGGGTCCGCCGGGGGGTGGGGATCACCGGCGTGACGGGGGAGCTGGACAACGGCCCCGGGCCCACCGTGGCCCTGCGCGCCGACATGGACGCGCTCCCGATCCAGGAGGAGGGGGACCACGACTACCGGTCGGTGGTGCCCGGTGTCATGCACGCCTGCGGCCACGACGCGCACATGACCGGCCTCCTGGGAGCGGCCCGCCTCCTGGCCCGGGACCGGGAGGAGGGACGCCTTCCCCGGGGCAGCGTTCGGCTTCTGTTCCAACCCTCCGAGGAGCGGATGGACGAGGAGGGGAAGAGCGGCGCCATGCGCATGGTGGAGGACGGCGCCATGGCGGGAGTGGCGGCGGTGGCGGGACTCCACGTGGGGGCTCACCTCCCCTGCGGGAAGCTCTTCGTGAAGGACGGGCCCATCATGGCCGGCAGTGACGACCTGAGGGTGGTGGTGCGGGGGAAGAGCGCCCACGCCGCCCTCCCCCACGAAGGGGTGGACGCCCTCTTCCTGGCGGCCCAGGGGATCCTGGCGGCCCAGGGGGCCGTCTCCCGTCGCCTCTCTCCCATGGAGAACGGGGTGGTGACCTTCGGGGTGATCCGGGGTGGGGTGGCTTCCAACGTGGTCCCGGAGGAGGTGACCCTCCTGGGGACGGTCCGGTACTTCACCGGCGATGTCAGGGAACGGCTGCACCGGGCAGTGCGGGGGGCGTTCCGGGGGCTGGAGGCCCAGGGGGCGGCGGTGAGCGTGGACGTGCTCCCGGGGTACCCACCCCTCCTGAACCACCGGGAGGTGACCGCGGTGGCCCGGAGGGTCGCGGAAGGTGTCCTGGGGAAGGACGAGGTGTGGGACGCCGAGCCCATGATGGGTGCCGAGGACTTCGCCATCCTGGCCCAGCACGCCCCCGGGACCTTCCTCTGGTTGGGAGCCGCCCTGCCCGACCCCCGGGAGCACCATTCCCCCCGCTTCGACATCGACGAGTCGGTCCTGCCCCTGGCCGCCGCCCTGCTGGCGGGTTGGGGAACGGCCCTTCTGGAACATTTCGGGTCCGGCACACCATAAGGAGGGTCCGTCACCCCGCCCCCAGGCCATGCACGAGCTCAAGACCCTTCTCCCCTACCTGAGGCCCTACCGCAAGCCCATCGCCATCGGCCTCGTGATGGTGGTGATCACGAACGTGTTCACGATCGCCGCCCCCTTCCTCATGAAGGTGGCCATCGATGCCCTGGGGGATCCCCTGGTCACCCTCGGCCGTATCGCCGGCTACTCCGGTCTGATCGTGGCGGCGGCGATCCTGGGGGGGGCGGCGAAGTTCTGGATGCGGGAGATCCTGAACGGCACCAGCCGGCGCATCGAGTGCGACCTGAGGGACGACTTCTTTCAGCACCTCCTCCGCCTGGACGCGCCCTTCTTCGGAAGCACCCGCACCGGCGACCTGATGAGCCGGGCCACCAACGACACGGTGGCGGTGCGGATGGCGGCGGGCCCCGCGGTCATGTACGCGGTGAACACCGCGGTGAGCTTCTCCTTCTCCGTGGCCATCATGCTCTGGATCAGCCCGAAGCTGACCCTGGTCGGCCTGATCCCCATGGCCTTCCTCCCCCCCATCGTCCTGGGGTTCGGGCCGATCATCCATCGGCGTTTCGAAGGGATCCAGGAGCAGTTCTCCTCCCTCTCCACCATGGTCCAGGAGAGCCTCACCGGCCTCCGGATCGTCAGGGCCTATGCGCAGGAAGGGGCGCAGGAGCGTCAGTTCGATTCCTTGAACACCGAGTATATGGCGCGTAACATGGGGCTGGTGGTGGCCTCCGGCTTCTTCCACCCCTTGCTGATGCTCGTGGCCGGCTCGGCGCAGGTGGCCGTGCTCTGGTACGGGGGAACCCAGGTGATGGACGGCCTCATCACCGTGGGGGAGTTCGTGGCCTTCAACATCTACGTGGCCCTCCTCACCTGGCCCATGATCGCCCTGGGGTGGGTGGTGAACCTCTTCCAGCGCGGGGCCGCCTCCATGGGGCGTATGAACAGGATCCTCGGGACCGAGCCCCTGGTTCGGCCTCCCGCGGACCCGGTGCCTCTTCCCCTCGTCCTCGGAGAGGTGGAGTTCAGAGACGTCGGCTTCCGCTACCCCGGGTCGGCCCGGGACGTCCTGTCCGGGGTCTCCTTCCTGGTCCGGGCCGGGGAGACGGTGGCAGTGGTGGGGCCAACCGGGTCCGGAAAGAGCACCCTCGTCTCCCTGATCCCCCGCCTCTACGACCCCTCCGAGGGGGAGATCCTCCTGGACGGAACCCCCCTTCGGGAGATGAACCCCAGGACGCTCCGGGGTCACATAGGGTTTGTGCCCCAGGACTCCTTCCTCTTCTCCGAGACCCTTCGGGAGAACATCGGCCTGGGCATCCAGCTTCAGGACCGCGGGGACTCCCCGGACGCGGGAGATCCCAGAGTGGAGGGCGCCGCCCGCGTCGCCCAGCTCCACGACACCATCCTGACCTTCCCCGGAGGGTATTCGACCCAGCTGGGGGAGCGTGGGATCAACCTGTCCGGAGGACAGAAGCAGCGGGCGACGCTGGCCAGGGCCCTGGCACGTGACCCCACGGTGCTGATCCTGGACGACGCCCTCAGCGCCGTGGACACCCATACCGAGGCCCGGATCCTGGAGGACCTGAGGGCGGTGCTGGCCGGACGCACCTCCTTCATCATCAGCCACCGGGTATCCGCGGTGATGAACGCCGACCAGATCCTGGTGCTGGACCAGGGGCGGGTGGTGGAGCGGGGAACCCACACCGAGCTGATGGCCCTGGGAGGGAGCTACGCCAACCTACTGCGGCGGCAGATGCTGGAAGAGGAGCTGGAGGGCGCGGAGGCCGCCGCGTCCTAGGCGGGTCAGGCCCCGGGGTCCCCCCCCTCCATCCGCCTGATCTCGTCCTCTTCCTTCCGGGCGCGCCGGGTCTGGAGCATGGCGCGGACGGCCAGCACGATCCCGAACCATCCCGTGACCGCGGCCAGGGACCACCCCACGATCCAGGGGAAGAGGGCTGAGACGGCGGAGACGACGAGGACGAGGAGGGCGGTGGTGCCCAGGACCGTCCGGTCTTCCCTTCCCAGGATGCGGTGCCCCGCCAGGGCGTCCCCCAGGGTGGAGCCGGCCCGGACCAGGCTGGCGAGCTGGAGCCCGTGGGCCCCGCGTGGCCCCTGCCGGATCTTGTCCAGCCGTTCCCGGAGAGTCCGTCCCGGATCGAGCGTGCTCTGGGGCGCAGCCGTCTCCTCGGCGAGCCCGGGGGGGAGGTCCCGCCCCCGCGCTCCCGGAAGCACGATCTCCATGGAGGAGGCCAGGTCGGCGAGGAAGAGCCCTTCCATCTGCGCCGCCAGGTCCGGGTCCAGCACCCCGGCGTCGATCTCCCAATTCCCCAGGAGGCTGGCGGAGTTGAGGTTGCTGGACCCCACCCGGGACCAGACCCCGTCGGCCACCATGGTCTTGGCGTGGATCATGGGGCCCTGCCACTCGAAGATCCTGACCCCGGCCGCCAGGAGTCCCCGGTACCCACCCCGGGAGAGGGTTCCGACCCAGGGCCAGTTGTTGTGGGCCGGCAGAAGGAGGCGCACGTCCACTCCATCCCGGGCTGCGGCGGTGAGGGCCTCCACCATGGGAAAGGGAGCGACGAAGTAGGGATCGGTGATCCAGATCCGCTCCCGGGCGCTGGAGACGACGAGCTGCGTCTCCCGGTACACCCGGGAGCGCCAGGGCTCCCCCTCGATGATCCAGACCGGAGTGGAGCCCACCGCCTCCACCTCCCCCGGCCCGACTCTGGAATCCTCCCCCACGGGGCTGCCGATGCGGTCCCAGATGCGCTCGAAAGCCCGGCCGCACACGGCCGCCGCCGGTCCCATGATCTCCACCCCGGTGTCGCGCCAGGGGGGGTTCTTCCCGTCCCCGGCCCATTCCTGCCCGACGCAGAACCCTCCGATGAAGGCCACCGATCCGTCCACGCACACCAGCTTGCGGTGGTCCCTCTGGAGGATCCCGAAGGGGTCCCGGACGGAAGGGGGATTGAAGGCCCGCACCTCGGCCCCCGCTTCCCGGAAGGGTCTCCAGAAGCGCCGGGGGGTGGCCCAGCACCCCACCCAATCGTAGAGAACCCTGACCCTGACCCCCGCCCTGGCCTGGCGGACCAGGGCATCCCTGAACACCCTTCCCACCCGGTCGTCCCGGAGGATGTAGTTCTCGAAGTGGATGTAGCGGCGAGCCCGGTCGATGGCTTCGATCCAGGCATCGAAGGTGAAGGGCCCGTCGAATTGCAGGCGCAGGGCGTTGCCGTCCACCCGGGACGCCCCGGTGGCCCTCTTCAGCGCCCAGTCGGGAATCCGGTCGGAAAGCCCCCGGGGGACGCCGGCGTCGGGAAACGGATCCAGTGTGCTCACGGCCTCACGAGGGTCGTGGGGAGGGACCCGGGAGATGGCTCCCCGAAGGGAGCGCGTTCCCCGGCCCGGGATGACGGCGCCCGTCGCCTACGGTTGGAAGCGGTAGGCCAGGAGCTTGTAGACCAGCTTCGCAACCAGGAAATCGGGGGCGGCAAGGCCGGGGATCGGGGCCAGCTCCACCACGTCGCAGGCCAGCACCCTCCGCTCCCTGAACACCCGCCGGAGAAACCGGAGGGTCCGGTACCAGTCTCCCCCGCCCGGCTCCGGGGTCCCCGTGGACGGAACCAGGGCTGGGTCGAAATAATCCACGTCGAAGGTGAGGTAGACGGGGTCCCCCAGCGCCTCCAGGGCCCGATCCATCCACCGGTCGTCCCCCCACATCTCGTCGGCATAGAGGAGGGTGACGCCGGGGGTGGCCTCGGCCACCTCCACTTCCTCCTGACTGATCCCCCGGATCCCCACCCCCACCACGTCCGCCACCTCCAGGACCCGGCGCATGGCCGAGGCGTGGGAATGGGGGGTACCCTCGTAGCTCCCCCGGAGGTCGGCGTGGGCGTCGAGCTGGAGAACGGAGATCCGCCGGCCCTCCCCGGCGGCCACGGCCCGGATGGCGGGGGCGGAGATGGAATGCTCCCCACCCAACATCAGGGGAAAGCGGTCTCCCAGCTCCCGCAGCAGCCTGGTGTAGGAAGCCTCCAGCTCCTCCATGGCGGGGCCGGGCCCCGCCCGGGTCAGCTCCAGGGCGGGGAGGGTGTGGATCCCCATGGTGGACGGATCGGCCCGCAGCTCCTGGTCCCAGAGCTCCACGTAACGGGAGGCCTCCAGAATAGCCCGGGGTCCCACCCGGGTACCTCCGCCGAAGCTGGTGGTGGACTCGTAGGGCACGGGGACGATCACCGCCCGGGAGCGGGAGTAGGCCGAAGCCTCCTCGTCCAGCCCCAGGAAGGTGTGGGGAAGCTCCCAGGGAAGGTCCCCCCGGCCCCGGGGCCCCTCTCCCCCGGGCCCACGGGGGGGGACCCGCCCTCCGGCTCCGCCCGGATTCCCCGGGATCCCGGCTCCTCCCCCCCTTCCCTGCGCTTCCTCGGATCTGCGGTTCGGCATCTTCCCTAGACCGTTTCGATGGGACAGGTCAACCCCTCGTCCTGGAACTCGGCTCCGCTCTCCAGGCACTTCCGGCAGAGGCCGTAGATCTCCAGCCGGTGCCGGGAGGCCCGGAACCCGTGCTTCGCCGTGATGCGGGCCTCCACCTCCTGCACCTCCCAGCTCTGGAACTCGATGACCGTTCCGCACTCCAGGCAGATGAGGTGCTCATGGACCGGCGCCCGGGAGAGGCGATGCTCGTACCGCTTGAATCCCTCTCCGAAATCACGTTCTCCCACCAGGCGGCTCCGCACCAGAAGATCCAGCGTCCGGTAGATCGTGGCCTTCCCGATCCGGTTTCCTCCCTTCCGGAGCCGGTCTTCGAGCTCTTCCACGGAGAGGTGCTCCACCGACGAAAAGACCACCTCGGCGATGGCCATTCTCTGCTGGGTCACGGGGAGGCCGTGCTCCTTCAGGTACCGTCGGAACAGGCGATGAGATGGGCTCGGCTCGGTCATGATGCCGCCTCAGGACGCGGTGGTCCCGCTTTCCGGCGCATACTCCCGAAGGAGCGCCTGGAATCGCTCGGGGTCGCCGCCGATGAGGGCTTCACGGGGCACCCCCAGGGGAAGATCGCTCCTCCGCACCACACCGTCCATCACCCTGGGGAGGAGCTCCGGGGGAGCCGATCCCTCGGGCACGAGGTCGGCCTCGAACACCACGCCCTGCCCGGTCAGCTCCGCGGTGTAACGGGCCGTGTGCAGGGTGCGCTGCCCCGGGTCCTCGGCCCGGCAGCTCACCGCCGCCAGCCCCCACTCCTTCCGCCCCCGGATCAGGGGGGGGAAGATCCAGATCCGGTCCACGGATTCGTGGCCGAGACGCTCCAGGATCAGGAGGAGGAGCCTTTCCAGGGCCTCCGGGACCGGGGAATCCAGGGGACCGGACGGCGTCAGCCGGTCATCCTCCCGCATGGCCCCTCCTCGCCGCCCCGATGGCCTCCAGGGTGACCCGGACCACCTCCCCGCGGACCTCCGTGAGGGGGCGCTCCACCATGGCCCCGGCGGCCTTGACATGCCCGCCGCCACCGAAGAGCCGCGCCACGGCATTCACGTCCACCTCTCCGTTGGAGCGGAAGGAGATTTTCGTCCCGCCCCTGGCCGTCTCCCGGAAGAGCAGCCCCACCTCCACCCCCTGTACGCTCCGGGGATAGTCCACCAGCCCCTCCACGTCGTCCGGCGTGGCCTCGGTGGCCTTGAACGCCTCCGTGGGGATGGTCATCCACGCCAGCAGCCCCTCCGGGTCCACCTCCAGCTCCCCCAATGCGGCATGGAGGAGCCGGAGCTTCCTCAAGGGGAGAGTCCCGTACACCTCCCGATGAGTGGTCTCCGGGTCCACTCCCGCCTCCAGGAGCTCCGCCGCGATCCGGTGAGCCGCCGGGGAGCTGTTGCTGAAACGGAAGGAGCCCGTGTCGGTCAGGATCGCCACGTAGAGGCCCAGGGCCACGGGGGCTGGCCATGGGCGTCCCGCCCTGGAGAGGACGTCGAAGAGGAGCTCCCCGGTGGCGCAGGCTCCCGGGTCCCTCAGGGAGATCCCCGGAATGGGATCCGCCCCGGGGGGGTGATGGTCCACCACCACGGTGGGCAGCCCCTGGATGAGGCTCATGACCCGCCCGACGCGGGGGATCTCCCCCGTGTCCAGCACGACGGCCAGCTCCGCTCCCTGGGCCAGCTCCCTGGCCCGGTTGCTCCCCGGATCCAGGCTCCAATCCCTATCCGGCAGGAGAAAGCCGAGGGGCTCGGGGAAGGGGGTGGGGTTCACCAGCCATGCTTCCTTCCCCCTGTCCCGGAGCCACGCGGCCAGGGCAGCCTGGGAGCCGGCTCCGTCCCCATCGGCATTCAGATGGGTGGTGATGAGGACGCGGCTGGCGCCGGAGAGGGCCGCCAGGACTTCCGACACGGCCCGGGTTCGGTGGAGCGGGGTTTCGTAGCTCATGGGCGGGGGGAAGGTTATACGGGCCCTTTCGGACCAGTCAAGCACCCGGCCCGCCGGGCCCGGGCGCGGCCCGAGGCTGGGAGGGGCAAACCGGGGAGGGGGCTTCTCCCCTCACCGCGCCCCGGGAAGCGCCCTGCGCACCTTGGCCCAGTTGGACGCCAGGTGCACCCGCAGGGGCGAGGTCCTCCCCTCGACCCTCCCCTCCCTCAAGGCCGCCAGGAGGCCCTCGGGGCGGTTCTCGTGGTGGGGAACCTCCACCCAGGCCCGGCCCACCTCCCCGACGGTGTGGGCATCGGAGCCCCCGCCCTCGAGCTTCCCGTGGGTCCGGGCCAACGCCCGGGCAGGATCGTTCAGGCGCCCGGGATGAAGGCGGGCGTTGAAGACCTCCACGATGTCCACCAGGGGGGCGAGCTCGTGGGCCAGGCGCCCCGAGCCGCCCTTGCCCGGGGCGAAGGGGTGGGGAAGGTAGACGATGCCCCCATCCTCCCTGATCCGGGCACAGACCTCCCGGGCCGGCGTCCCCCCGGGGATCTCCCGGCGCAGGTAGAGCCCGATGAGATCGACCCCCTCCCGGGTGCGGACCTCCTCCCCCGGGATGATCTCCCCGGGGTGGCGCCGGTGCATCTCCAGCGCCAGGTCCAGGCGGTCGTGGTCGGTGATGGCGATGCGGGCCAGCCCCCTCTCCCGGGCACGGGCCAGGACCGCCTCCGGATCCGAGAGGCAATCCCACGAGGCCCGGGTGTGGAGGTGGAGATCCAGGCGGAGGATGGATGGCGGGACTGTCGGCACCCTCTGGCCGCCACCGGCGGATCCGCCCGTCATCCGCCCTCCTTCTTCCGGGCCCGGGAGCGG
>JBFYZD010000268.1:0-15199 GCA_041309685.1 Gemmatimonadales bacterium
ATGCGTCATCCTGGTGGTCACGGCCCGGGGCTCCGTCCAGGACCTGAGGGAGGTGCTCCGGGCGGGAGCCGACGACTACCTCGCCAAACCGGTGGATCCTGCGCTGATGGAGATCCGCCTGACAGTGGCGGAGGAGGGGGTTCACAAGCTCCTGGAGCGGGAGGCGGCCCAGGAGGCCCTTTCAGACCGGAACCGGGAGCTCATCACCCTGTACAGGATCAGCGAGATCACCCGGGCCCCCGCAGGGCTCGAGGAGGCGTTCCGGCAGATCCTGGAGGAGGTGGTGGGGTCCACCGGGTTCCCGGTGGCGTTCCTGGAGCGCCTCGACCCCGCCACCGACCATCTGGTCCTGGTGGCGGCGACGGGAGTGCCCCTTCCCGAGGGCGGGCCCCTCCTCACCCCCCTCCACGAATCCCTCTCGGGCCTCGCCGCGGAACGCCGCCAACCGGTGGCGATGGAGGACGTCCGAAGCCATCCCCGCTACCGCAACGACCTCCTCCGGCGCCTCAACCTCCACTCCTACCTCGCCCTTCCCCTGGTATCGGCGAGCCGGGTCCAGGGCGTCCTCACCCTGGCCGACCCCCAGACGCGGCCGATCCCCCCCCGCCTTCTCCGCTGGGGGGAGAGCCTCGCCAGCTCCCTGGCTTCCCTCTTCGAGCGGATCGAGGCCGAGGAGGCCCTCCGGGAGGGGGAGCAGGAGGCCCTTTCCCTGGCCGGGGAGCTGCGGAGGGCGAACGAGGAGCTGGAGGCGTTCGCCTACTCCGTTTCCCACGATCTGCGGGCGCCCCTCCGGACCATGCAGGGGTTCGCCCATACCCTGCTTCGGGAACACGGCGACTCCCTCCCCCCCCAGGCCAGGGACTACGCCCGGCGCATCATCGAATCCGGCCGGCAGTCGGAGATCCTGATCCGGGACCTCCTCTCCTACTGCCGCCTCAGCTCCGAGACGCTGGAGCTCCAGGAGGTGGACCTGAACCAGGTGGTGGCCCAGGCCAGGGAACAGGTCGCGGGCGACTTCTCCGACGCCGGTGCCCAGCTGGAGCCGGTGGACGGGCTTCCCCACGTCCTGGCCCATCACGCCACGATGGTCCAGGTGATGGCGAACCTGTTGTCCAACGCCGTGAAGTTCGTGGCCCCGGGGACCACTCCCCGGGTGAGGGTCCGCTGGGAGGAGCCCGAGCCGGGCAAACGGATGCGCCTGTGGGTGGAGGACAACGGGGTGGGGATCCCCGCCGGCCAGGAGGAGCGCATCTTCAAGGTCTTCGAGCGCCTGGAGGGGGAGGTGGCGCGCCCCGGGACGGGGATCGGGCTGGCCATCGTCCGGCGGGGCGTGGAGCGGATCGGAGGGAGGGTCGGGGTCGAGTCGGCCCCGGGAGAGGGGAGCCGGTTCTGGCTGGAGCTCCCCCTTGCGAGCCGCCGGAAGTGGAAGCCCTGGGGAACCGGGAGGCGGGGGGGGAAGGGAGCCTGAGCCCCGCTCCCCGGCCGGGGGGTGCCGGCCGGGGAGAGAGCCCATTACCGCCGAAGGAGGTGGATCCTCCCGGATCCGGTATCCACCTGGATGGTGCCCCTGCCGTCCCCCAGGAGGCCCCGCAGGAAGTCCCGGCGGACCTCCCGGATCTCCAGAGGGAGGTCCACATCGATCCCCCCGCTCCCCGTGTCCACCTCCACCCTGGCCCCCACGTCTTCGGGAAGGCGGAGGGTCACGCTCCCGGAGCCCGTGTCCACCACCAGGGACTCCACGTCGGTCTGGAGCTCCACCTCCACGGCGCCGCTTCCCGTGTCGACGCGCACGTCCGGGCAGGACACCCCCGTGAGGGTGATCGTGCCGGACCCGGTGTCCACCACGAGGCGGCCCGTCTCCATCCCGGCAACGGTGACGCTTCCGCTCCCGGAGTCCAGCTCCACCTCCTCCCCCCTCACGTCCGATACCTCCACTGCGCCGGAGCCGGTGTCCACCCTCAGCCTCCCGTCCACCCCCTGGACGGTCACGCTCCCGGAACCGGTGTCGATGTCCAGGTCCCCCCCGATCCCCACCGCCGTGATCGCCCCCGAGCCGGAATCCACCAGATAGTCCCCCCCCTCGAGATCCCGGAGCTGGGAATCGCCCACGGCCAGATGGAGGGCGAAGGACCTCCCGGCAGGAACGGCCACCCGAAGGTCCGCCCAGGCCTCGAGTCCGTCGCCCCGCCCGGAGATCCGGACCCGGCGGTCCCTCCGCCCCTCCTCACCACCGAAGAAGGTGCCGTCGGCGCCCACCCGGATCTGGGTGTTGGACCCCCTCCCCATCCCGGGGTACACGATCTCGTCCCCGGGGTAGAGGACCACCAGCGCCTGTCGTCCACCGATCTCCCGCACCTCCACCTCCAGGCGGGAGGCGTCCCTCCCCCCCCGCATGACCTGGACGACCACCTCGGCCCCGGAGCCCGGGACCACCTCCACCGCCCCGGCCAGATTGAACACCGCCACCTCCGCTCCCCGGATCCGGTGCTCCTCCTGGCCCCTGGCCACTCCGGGAAGGAGCGACCCGAACGCGAAAAAGGAAAAGGCAACCAGGAAGACCTGCCTCCGTTCCACCATCCGCCGTCTCATGGGATCCTCGCAATGGATTCTTGGGGTTCTCTCGTGAGGCGAGCCCGGGCGCCGTCGCCAACGGGCTCACGCATGTTCAGGATCCTGATGTCTCCGTCGAAGGCCTCCAGGACCATTCGGCCGCCCCCCTCGCCGATGGTGAACTGAAACCCCTCTCCGGTACGGAAGCCCCGGGCCCGGACCGGGAAGTCGGAGGAGAACTCCCCCTCGTAGGCGAGGACCGAGACTTCGAGGTTCACGGGGGGGGCCAGCCGGAGGGTGATGTCCCCGCTGTGGGAGTGGAAGGAGAACTCCCCCCCGGCAGGGAGGCGGCCGGAGAAGTCGATGTCCCCGTCGGTGGTCCGGACCGTGACCCGGGAGGATTCCACCCCGGCCAGCTCCACGTCCCCATCCACCGTTTCCAGCTCCAGCGTTCCGGAGGATCCCTCCACGCGCAGGTCATCGCTCCCGGTCCGGAGGCGGGCCGTCCCCGTCAGCCCCCGGGCCTCGATCCCCCCCTCCACCGAGGTGGCTCGCACCGCTCCCCCGAGCTTCCGGAGCACCAGGTCCCCCTCCAGGTTCCGGAGCACCACCTCCCCCTCCACCCCCTCCACCACCGCGTCCATGTCCCGCCCGGCGATCTCCAGGTTCATCCAGGGGGGAACCAACACCCGGAGCTCCTTGGCCCGGCTCCGTCCCCCCCGGTCCGCCACCCGCAACTCCAGTCGGTCTCCCGACCGCTGGATGCGAAAGCTCGCGGTACCCTCCGCCTCCACCCCGAGGCTCATCACCGATCGCTCCCAGCTCCCGACGAAGACCTCCCCGCTGAAGCCCTCCAGGATCAAACGGTCCCCGGGGCGCACCTCCACGAGGGTATCCCTGGCCGCCATCGTCCCGCCGACCGCAAGCGCCAGGGCCAGAATCCCGACCATTCCCCCTCCTCAGCTTCTGGGCGCCACCAGGGAGGTGGCGTCCCGGAGGTAGTCGGCCTTGGCCTGGAGGGATTGCCGGAGGTGGACCCGCAGGAACTGGTTCCCGGGATCCAGCTCCAACGCCGCCAGCGACTCCTGGATGGCCTGGTCGATGACCCCCATCCCCTTCTCCAGGATCCGGACGGTGCCCGGGTCCAGCGACTCCCGGTACCGGGCCAGGAGCTCCTCCAGCCGGGCCACCTCCCGGGCGGAGCTTTCCAACTCGGGGCTGGCCGATCCCACCTGTCTCACCCACGCCGGGGTCTCGGCGGCCGGGGGCAGGGAGGCGGGGGAGGAGGCGCGGCTCAGGGCGGCCCCGATCAGGCCGGAACAAAGGGCCAGGACCACCCCCGCCGCCGCGGCCCGGGGATAGGAGAGTCCGAAGGTCCCGGTCCCTTCCGGGTACCGGCGGGAGGGGGAGGGGTGGAGGGGGATCACGCCGGCCTCCGCTCCCCTCCCGGCCTCGATGGCGCGGGCGATCCCGGGCCACAGGTCCCGGGGAGGGAGGAGGTCCGGCAGCTCCCGGGCTCCCCGGCGGATCTCCTCCAGCTCCGACACCAGGGATCGGCAGGCGCCGCACCCCTCCAGGTGCTCCTCCAGCCGCCTCGTCTCCGGAGCCGGGAGGTCCGAGTCGAGATAGCTGGACCAGCCTTGGGAATCGGGATGCTTCATGGCCAACGCCTCTTCATTTCAGGTACTCCCTCAGGATCATCCTCGCCCGGTGCAGCTGGGACTTGGAGGTGCCGGGGCTGATCCCCAACATTGCGGCGACCTCCTGGTGGGGGTAACCCTCCACGTCGAACAGGACGAACACCTGCCGTGCCCCTTCCGGGAGCCGCTGGATGGCCGCCTCCAGGTCCATGGCCAACCCCTGAGCCCGGGGCGGCCCGGCGGCCCGGTCCAGTGTGCCCTCATCGGACAGCTGCCGCCGGCCCCGCCGCCGCAGGGTCTCCCTCCGGGAGAGGATCAGGTTCACCGCCAGGCGATACAGCCAGGTCCCGAACGAGGCCTGCCCCCGGAAGGTCCGGAGCTTTTCCCAGGCCCGGATGAACACCTCCTGCGTGAGGTCCTCCGCCCACTCCGGCCCGGCCATCCTCACGGCCATGGAATACACCCGTCCCTGATGGGCCCGGTAGAGGCCCTCGAAGGCCCGGGCGTCCCCTCCCAGGGCCAGGGTCACGGCCTGCCCTTCCTTTTCAGGGCCTGGCTTCACGACGAGCTCGCTGATGGTCCCTCCCCGGAGCGACTCCCCCTTCACACCCCGTTGGACGGGGGCCCCGGGGCAAAAGGTTCGAACGGAGGTGATCCTTGCGCCGGGAAGGGCGCGTGGCCACCATTTCGTATCTCGTTTCCGACGGTAGGCCCAACGGCGCGATTCCAACCGCCTTCGGGACCCGGTTCAGGATCTCCCGGAGCCGCTTCGACATGCCAATTGAACCCATCGACCTCACGGCCCTCATCTCCTCCGTCCTGGGGATCTCCATCGTGCTGATCCCCATCATCGGCCTGACGGCCCGGTTCGCCCTGAAGCCCACGGTGGAGGCGCTGGCCAGGGTCTTCGAGACCAAGGGCACCGGGGAGGCCATCCAGATCCTGGAGCGGAGGCTGTCCCTCCTGGAAAGCCAGATCGAGAACCTGGAGTCGGGGCAGCACCGGTTGGAGGAGGCGGCCCGTTTCGACGCCCAACTGAAAGACGGCCCCCCGAAGCCCTCCCTCCCGGGCCCGACGGCCGCACGCTGACGCCGCCGGACTACCCCGCGATCCTTCACGATGACATCCCCTCTTCGACCCGAGATCATCGCCCACCGGGGGTACAGCGCCCGGGCCCCGGAGAACACGCTCCCCGCCCTGGAAGCGGCCGTGCAGGCCAGGGCCCACGCGGTGGAGTTCGACGTGCAGACCGCCGCCTGCGGCACCCCCGTCCTCTTCCATGACGCCATGCTGGGCCGGACCACGAACGGGGTGGGCCCCGTGAGGCGGCGGCCGCTGGCCCACCTCAAGGAGCTGGACGCCGGGCGATGGTTCGGCGCCGCCTTCGCCGGGACGGCCATCCCGAGCCTGGAGGAAGCCCTGGCGCTCCTGGCGGGTCGGATCGGGCACATCTACCAGGACATCAAAGGGTACCGGGAGATGGAGGACCTGGACCGCATGGTGGAGGTCACCCGGAAGTCCGGCCTGGCCGGGTCCACCGTGTTCCTCTCCGCGGACTGGGTGGTGATGAATCGACTCCGGCAGGTGGCCCGCGACATCCGCCGGGCCTACCTGGTGGAGGACGCCCAGCTCCTCCCGGAGGCCCTGGACCGGGCCATCGTGGATGAGGGGGCCATGCTGAGCGTCGAGGTAGGCATGGCCCTGGCGAACCCCCAGAGGATCCGGGAGGCGGTTGAAGCGGGGGTGGAGCTGGTGGCCTGGACCGTGGACGAGCCCTTCCGGGCCGTCCAGGCCCGGGAGCATGGAATCCACCGGATCACCACCAACCAGGTGGACCGGCTCATGGCCTGGAGGAACGCCCTGGATTGATCCCCCGCGGCCGGGGCACCGACACCCGGTCACCGGGGCGCGGTGGCGCCGGGCTTCGACGGTAGGGTGAACTGGAAGGTGTTCCCGGTGGGGTCCCCGGACTGGACCCAGACTCTCCCTCCATGGGCTTCCACCAACCCCTTCACGATGGAAAGCCCGAGCCCCGCCCCCCGCCTGTCCCGCCGACCCGCCTGCCAGAAGCGGTCGAAGAGTCTCCCCTGGTCTTCCGGGGCAATCCCCTTGCCGGAATCCGACACCCAGAACAGAAGCCCTTCCCCTTCCCCGGCTTCTTGCGCCCCCACCTCCACCTCACCCCCCGCGGGGGTGAACTTCAGGGCGTTCTCCAGGAGGTTGGAGAGGACCTGGAGGACCCGGTCCCGGTCGCCCCACCCTTCCGCCCCCTCCCCGGGGCTCACGACCCCGATCCTGACCCCGGCCTCCGCCCCCCGGGGGCGGTGGGCCTCCTCCAGCTCCCGGAGCAGGCCCTCCACCTCGAAAGGGCCGGGAGCCACCGGAAGGACCCCCGCCTCCATCCGGGCCACGTCCAGCAGGTCCTGGATGAGGCGGTTCATCCGCTGCGCCGAGCGTTGCACCCCTACCAGGAGCTCCCTCTCCCTCTCCCGGGTCAGGTCCAGCTCCAGGAGGAGGCCGGCGGTGGAGAAGATCGTGCCCACCGGGTTCCTGAGGTCGTGGGAGACCACGGCGAGGACCTCGTCCCGGGCCCCGATCGCCTGGCGGAGGGAGGCCTCCGCCGCCCGGGCCTCGGTCATGTCGGTGAAGGTCAGCACACCCCCCCTGAGGGCGGGGCCGTCCCGGAGGGGCCGGAGGGACACCTGGACCGGGATGGGCTCCCGCCCGGCCCGCCAGAGGGTCTCGCTCTGCCCCGACAGGGCCCGGCCCTCCGTCAAGGCCCGCAGAATGGAGCACTCCTCCCTGGGCAGGGGGGTCCCGTCCTGGCGGGAGTGGTGGAGGAAGTCGTGGACGTCCCGCCCCACGGCCATCCGGCTGGAATAACCCAGCACCTCCACCCCGGCCCGGTTCAGGAAGGTGCACCGGCCTTCCCTGTCCATCCCCAGGACCCCGTCTCCGGTGGCCTCCAGCAGGGCGTCGGCTTCCCACCGGGCCTTGATGGCTTCCTGCCTCCTGGTCTCCAGCTCTCCCATGAGGCCCCGGAGATGGATCCCGAGGAAGACCACCCCCAGGGTCGCCAGGAGCCCCAGGGCCGCCAGGGCCCCGGTGAGGTTGGTCTGGGCCGCCCGAGCCCGGTCGAGGCGGCCCAACCCCAGGCGGGTTTCCCGGGTAAAAGCCTCCCGGAGCGCCCCGGACGCCGAGAGGATCTCCTGGTGGAGCTGCCGCTCCACGCCCAGTTCCGCCAGATAGGTTTCCCGGGGGGCGTCCTCGTTCAGGACGGGATGATGGCGCAGGTGCCAGCTGAAGGAGAGGGTGAGGATCCGGCTGAGCCCTTGCTGGACCAGGGCCCTGGCCTCCAGGGGCATGGCGGAGACCAGGCTCTGGAGGGCCTGGAAAGCCTCGGCCTCCCGGGCCTCCTCCCTGCGGTAGCGTTGCCGCGCCTGGCCTTCCCCCGTGGTCAGGAAGGACTCCAGGGCCGCCATCTGGGCTCGCTGGGCTGCCACCACATCCGCCGCCAACCCCTCCGCCGGCACCAGCACGTCCTGGACCTGTTCGTGGAGCCGGCGCACCTCCCGGTCCCGATAGGGAGGCACCAGGGCCAGGGCCAGGAGCGCCAGCGCCAGGAAGAAGAGGGCGAGAGCGGTGGCCCGGGAGGCCCCCCTGCCCGGAGTGCCCTTCCGGGAAGGAGGCGGGAAGGAGGGAGGCTCCTTCCCGTCTCCGGGAGTCGGGGTGGGGGGTGAGGGGAGGGCCATGACTAGATCTTGATGAAGATCCTCCGGAGATAGAGAAGCCACATCACCGCCAACCAGAACACCACGTAGGAAAGGGCGAAGAGGAGGGAACCGTTCAAGGGGCCGGCCCAGGAGGCGAAGGGGACCTGGTACAGCCACGCCCGCAGGGACGTTCCCTCGGGCCCCACATGGACCAGCCCCAGGATCCGGGCCAGGAGGCCGGAAGCCACGAACACGGCGATGGCGTTCATCCCGTATACGACGAAGGGGGTCGCCCAGCGGGTGCCGCCCCGGACCTCCATCACCCAGTAGAACGCCCCCAGGCAAAGGGCCCCGGCCCCGGCCGTGAAGAGCACGTAGGAGCTGGTCCAGAGCCCCTTGTTGATGGGGAAGACGAAACCCCACAACACTCCCGCCACCACCCCCACGACCCCCGCCCCCATGAGGCCCAGCGTCCGGGAGGTGGTGGGGCTCCCGCCCTTGAGCCACTCCCCTCCGAAGATCCCCAGGAGGGTGGTCCCGACGGCGGGGAGGGTGCTGAGGAGCCCCTCCGGGTCCCACATCTCCCGCCACAGATGGTCCCCCAGGAGGAGGCGGTCCAGGAACGCCCCCAGGTTCCCCTCGGGGGAGAGGTCCCCCGCGCCGTACCCGGGCACCGGAACCAGGGTCATGAGGGCCCAGTACCCCAGGAGGAGCGCGGCCGTAAGGGCCCCCCGCCCCCCCCTCCCCAGGTACAGGTAGGCGGCGGCGGCCACCAGGTAGACCACCCCGATGCGCTGGAGGACCCCCATGATCCGGATGGCGGACAGGTCATAGCGGGGGAAGCCCGAGAGGAAGAGGCCCAGGGCGAACAGGATCAGGGAGCGCCGCACCACGTGGAGGAAGAGGTCCCTCCGGGAATCCCCCCGGGCCAGGCGATTCCCGAAGGAGAAGGGGATGGCCACGCCCACGATGAACAGGAAGAAGGGGAAGATGAGGTCCGTGGGGGTCCACCCGTTCCACTCCGCGTGGAGGAGAGGGGGGTACACGTGGCTCCAGCTCCCGGGATTGTTCACCAGGATCATCCCGGCAATGGTCATACCCCGGAAGGCGTCCAGGGAGAGAAGCCTCCCCCGGGGTATCGCGGCGTCGCTCATGACTGCCTCTCTCGTGAGAAGAAGACCCCCTCCAGGAGGTCCGCCAGGCCGGGAACGGTCCCGGGCTCGTGCAGGGGAAAGACGGGCACTCCCGCCTCCAGCTCCGCCCGGTCCGTCACCAGGGCCAGGGTCCGGGCCGAGGCGGGGTCCCCGGGGTGGTAGAGGGGCTCGGGATGGGCCTCCTGCCGGAAGACCTCGATCTTCGGCTCGGGACCCGACTTGAACCCCTCCGCCAGAACGATCTCGGCGTCCCACAGGAAGCGCCGCACCAGCTCGGCCAGGGGCATCTCCCCCCCGGGAGGCCAGAGCCCGATCACGGCGAAGTCGCCGGGACCCGCGAGCACGGTGCGCACCGCTCCCCCTTCGTGACGGTGCCTCCAGGAATCCCGTCCGGGCTGGTCCACCTGGAAGCCGTGCCCGTGCTTCACCGTCATCACCCGGCGTCCCCGGCGGTTCAGCTCCGCCGCCAGCGCCACGGTGAGCCCCGTCTTTCCCGAGTTCTTCCGGCCTATGATGCAGACCACCCCTGGGCCGTCATCCTTCATGAAACCCCCTTCTTCATGAAACCCCTTCCTCGAGGAGCCTCTCCACCCTCCTGGCGTCCCCCACGGTGTTCACGTTCGCGAACGCCCGGGCCAGGGCCCCGGGGCTCCCCAGCCGGGCCATGGGGATGCGCCACCCCTCCGCACGCTCCAGGAGATCCGCCATGGAGCGCCTGCCCGACCGCACCAGCTCCTCCACCGCCGGGAGGCACCCCACGCGGTACCCGGCGCAGAGGGGCTCGAAACCCCGGGGGCCCGGGCTCTCCGGGACCACCGCCAGGGCGGACGAGGGCCAATGGCCCAGGATCCTCCCCACCAGCCCCGCCCCCACCAGGGGGAGGTCACAGGCCAGCAGGAACGCTCCCGCCCATCCCTCCTCCCGGGCCCACTCCAGGGCGGTCCACAACCCCCCCAGGGGACCCAGCCCCCCGACCCGGTCCGGACGGCCGGGAACACCCAGGGCCCGCGCCACCTCAGGGTCGTTGGCCACCACCCCCCGCGCCGGGAGGTGCGCCGCCAGGGCGTCCAGACCCCAGGCCGCCATGGGCCTCCCCGCCAGGGGCTCCAGCGCCTTGTTCCGCCCGAAGCGGAGGCTCTCCCCACCGGCCAGGACCACCCCCAGGAGGTCCCCCCCCGGGGGGCTCTCCCCCGGCTCCTCCCGCGGCCGGGCTCCCCTCACTCCGGCCCTGCCCCCCAGGCGCCGATCCGGTCCCCGCCGGCGTAGACGTTGAACCCCCGCTCCCGGGTGAACCCCACCAGCGTCAGGTGGAACCTCCGGGCCACCTCCACCGCCAGGCTGGAGGGCGCCCCCACCGCCACCACCACCCCGATCCCGGCGGAGAGAGCCTTCTGGAGGATCTCGAAGGAGGTCCGCCCGCTCACCACCAGGACGGTCCCGCTCAGGGGGAGGGCACCGTCCAGGAACGCCTTCCCGATGACCTTGTCCAGGGCGTTGTGCCTCCCCACGTCCTCCTTCAGGGCCAGGAGCCCACCCTGGGCGTCGAAGAGCCCCGCGGCGTGGAGCCCCCCGGTGCGCTGGAAGGCCGCCTGCCCCTCCCTGAGGCGCTCCGGGAGCCCCGCCAGGAACCCGGGGTCCAGGGAGGGTCCGCCGGCGGGGAGGGGCTCGCACCCCTTCAGCTCCAGCGCCTCCAGGGAGGCCTTCCCGCACACGCCGCAGCTGGAGGTGGTGTAGAAGCTCCGGTTGAGGAGCGATTCATCGAGCGCCACTCCCTCCCGGAGGCGGAGGGATACCACGTTGTACTCCTGGGCCGCCTCCGATGCGCAGTAGGTGATCTCCCGGAGCTGGCTCCGGTCCGAGAGGATCCCCTCGGAAAACAGGAACCCCGCGGCCAGCTCGAAGTCGTCCCCGGGGGTGCGCATGGTCACGGCGACGCTCCGGCTCTCCCGCCTTCCCTCCCGGCGGGTCTCCACCCGGATCTCCAGAGGCTCCTCCACGGCCACCTGGTCGGGCCGGGACCTCCGGACCCCGGGCTCCAGGCGCTCCACCGGGAGCGAGGTGATGCTGCGGCGGGGAGCGATCAGAGGGGGCCTCACCCGCACGATGGCAGGGGCATCACGCCGGCCACCCTCTCGTCAGAGCCCAAGGAGGGCGCTGGCGACCACCAGGATCAGCCAGCCCACGACGGCCGTGAGGACCGCCTTCCCGGTGGAGAAGTCCAGGGCCTGCCGGATGGCGATGACCGCCGCCACCAGCATCCAGATGGCAATCGCGGCCCGGAAAAGCCCCCCCACCAGGGGCAGGATTCCGAGCAGGAGAAGGACCCCCGGGGCCTGTGCGAACCCCAGGGTGCGGAGGAGCTCCCCCCAGGTGGCGGTGCCGCCGAAGACCTTCTCGCCGATGAGGTAGGTGGCCCCGGCCCACACCAGCCACCCCACCAGCTGGACGACGGGCGCGGAGATCATGGCGGAAAGCCCACCCCCCGAGGAGCCGATGAGCGAGGCCACCGCCACCATGGCCACCACCGCCGCCGCCTGCCCGGTGGCCGTCTTGTCGGCTTCCACCTCCTCGAAGGTATCGATGTCCAGCATCGCCGCGCCCATCATCCGGGTCACGAGATCACCTTGGGCCATGGTCCGTCTCCTGGCTGGGGGAAAGGGGGAGGGTCGCCCGGGGGAAGATAGGATGCGGCCCCACCCCAGGGAAACGTCCTGGCGGTTGGCCTGTAAGAGGAAGGTGGGTTTATCTTGCCCGGGAAGACGTGAACTCTGCTCGGACCCTCACCCGGCGCCGCACCGCGATGATGAAGAAGCATTCGCTCCCGCTCCCGCTCCTCCTCCTCCTCCTGGGAGCCCTCGGCTTCCCGGGATGCTCCGGCGACTCGGGCCCCTCGGGGCCGGCCACGCCCGTCCCCACCACCCTCCTTGCCGTCGAGGGCGTGGGGCTCCAGGCCCCCGCGGGGACGGTCCTCCCCGCCGGTCCCACCGTGCAGCTCCGGGACCAGGACGGACAGCCCATGGAGGGGGAGACGATCACCTTCCAGGTGATGGAAGGAGGGGGGACGGCCGTCATCACCACCGTGGCCACCGACGCCCAGGGGCGGGCACGAAGCACCTGGATCCTGGGGAGGACGGCGGGGGCCACCCAGCGCTTCCAGGCCTCCACCGGGACCCTCTCGGTGGCCTTCACGGCCCAGGCCGTCCAGCCCGTCCCGGGGCAGAAGTACTCGGGAAGGGAGAGCTACGCCGAGTACTATCCCGGGACCCTCCCCCTGATTCTGACCGCGGGGCACGGGGGGAGCCTGCGCCCCGACGAGATCCCGGACCGGAGCTGGGGCACCACCGGGCAGGACCTCAACACCCTGGACCTGTCCCTGAAGATCCGCGCTGCCCTCCATCTGCGGACCGGGGCCTACCCCCACCTGGTGGTCTCGAACCTCCACCGCATCAAGCTGGACCCCAACCGGGAGATCGTGGAAGCGGCCCAGGACGACCCGGAGGCGGAGCGGGCCTGGTGGGAGTACCACACCTTCGCCGACCGGGCGGGGGAGCTGGTGGAGGAGGCCTTCGGCGAGGGGTTCTACATCGACGTCCATGGCCACGGCCACACCATCCAGCGGCTGGAGCTGGGGTATCTCCTCTCCCCCTCCGCCCTCGGGCTGGCCGACGAGAACCTGAACACGGCCGCCAACGTCAACGCCAGCAGCGTGAAGATCCTGGCCAGCAAGCCAGGGGCTACCCTGGCCGCCATCCTCCGGGGGCCCCTGAGCCTCGGCGCCCTCCTGGAGTCCCTGGGCTTTCCCTCCGTTCCCAGCCCGAGCCAGCACACCCCGGGGAGCGACCCCTACTTCAACGGCGGGTACAGCACGGTCCGCCACGGCTCCCGGGACAGCGGAACGGTGAGCGGGGTTCAGATCGAGCACAACTACACCGGCGTCCGGGACTCGGACGAGAACCGTCAGGCCTTCGCCGATGCCCTGGCCGACGCCCTCCTGGTCTACTTCCCGGCCCACTTCGGCATGCCCCTCGCGCCCAAGGCCTCTCCCCCGGAAGGATGAGGCCCTTTCGGGAACTCCCCCGGCGTCCCATTCTAGACGCATCATCCTCGAAGCACTCGGCCGCGTTCCGGCCGTCCCCCCCGGGGGATGGCCGGTGCTCATACCCTCCGGGACCGGAGGAGCCCTCTCTTCCCCCCTCCCGGATCAGGAAGAAAAGGAGGCCGTAATGGCGTGCGCCAAGCTTCAGGAGTATCTGGACCAGAACCGGGTGAGGTACGTTTCCATCAAGCATTCCCCGGCCTTCACGGCCCAGGAGATCGCCGCCACCGCCCACATTCCCGGCCAGGAGGTGGTGAAGACGGTGGTGGTGAAGCTGGACGGGACCATGGCCCTGGTGGCGCTGCCCGCCACCCGGATGGTCCGGATGAACCACCTGAAGGCGGAGGTCGGGGCCGACCAGGTGGATCTGGCCTCGGAGGAGGAGTTCAAGAAGCGCTTTCCCGACTGTGAGGTGGGGGCCATGCCTCCCTTCGGGAACCTCTACGACATGGACACCTTCGTGGAGGAGAGCCTCGCCGAGGATGAGGACATCGCCTTCAACGCCGGCACCCACACCGAGCTGATCCGCATGGCGTACTCCGACTTCCAGGGGCTGGTGCGGCCCCGGGTGTTGAGGGGCTGAGAGGGCGGGTCAGGACACAGAGCGGAGCCCGCGGGGCGTACCCCCCCGGGCCCGGGGAAACTCCAGGTAGGGGAGGATGACCTCGTTCTTCCCGCCGCCGGTCCCGTCATAAGTCACGGAGACCACGGGCACGCCGGACTTCTCCTCGATCTCCCGGGCCATGGCCTCCGTCACCAGGGAGGGGCAGCAGAAGGCGGGGCTGGCCTGGACGAAGAGCGCCACGTCGGGGTGGCGGCGGGTGATGTAGAACACCTTGAGAAGGTTGTCCATGGCCTCTCCGGTGTTCTCCATCCTGACGTGGTACTCCGCGAGGATGGCCTGCGGGGAGGCGTCGTACGCCGGCTCGGGCTCCCCCAGGACCCTCTCGAACTGCCGGAAGTACTTCTTTTCGAGCTGGGCCAGGGCGGTCATCCACGCCTTGGTGGACAACACGTTCAGGTACTTCCCCTCCAGGAACCATTTCCAGTAGTAGGGCCGCACCACCATCTTCACGTAGGAGGTGTAGGGGGTGGTGATGACCTCCCCGCCGTGCCTTTCGATGAAGTGGATCAGGTCCTGGTTCAGGACCCCGTTGTCCCTGGCGTAGATGTCTCCGAAGACCGCCACCTCGGGACGCCTCTCGCCCTCCACCACCTCGATGCCCTCGAAGCGGCCCACCACCTCCGACAGGGCCTCCTCCTTGGACTCGTCGGCCTCGAAGGCCCGCTCCAGACGGAGCATCCCCTCCTCGAGGACGCTGTCGGTCTCCCCGGCGTGCTTCTCGTACGGGCGGATCCTGCACCCCATCCTCTGGAGGAAGCCCCCGAACATGTAGGCCATGTAGGCATCCAGGGGGAGGGTGGGGGAGATGTCCTGCAGGGACATGCCCCCGGCGTACACCTCGGACTTCTCGAACCCGTGGCCCCGGGAGCGGAGGATAGCGCGGATGTGACGGGGGTAGAGGCGGATGTTGCAGGCGACGCTGGAGGCCACCATCCAGAGGGAGGTCCGGGCGGGGTCCAGGCCGTGTCCCTCGACGTACTCCATGAACTCCTGGGCGATGATGTTGAGGGGGGTGCACTGCCCGGAGTTGTGCCGGAGGCTCCGGCGCAGGGAGCCCTCGGAGGATTCCAGGAGCCGCGCGTCCAGCCCGGTCTTCCGCACGGCCGCCACCACCAGGCGGAGGCTCAGCGGATCCCAGTTGGGGAAGAGGATCGTCCGGTCGGAAAGCTGGGCCTTGCCGGCACCGGCCCAGGAAGGAAGGGAGAGGCTCGGGGCCCGGGGCCAGGCCAGGGGAAGGCGAAGCTCCCAGGGAGGCCGCTTCGGGGGCGGGGTCGCGGCAACGGCCGGCCGCACCGACGAGAAGTGGTTCCGAAAGGCCCGCACCGCCGCCTCGATCCGGGTCTCGTATCCCAGGCGGGAATCGTGCTCATCCAGCTCCAGCACCAGGTAGGGCTTCCCGTGGGACTCCAGGATCTGGCGCA